>JAPPLI010000184.1:12529-72673 GCA_028819495.1 Gammaproteobacteria bacterium
TACCGCGGTGTCGATATCGTTATGGCGCAGGTGCTCGACACAGGCGACGGCCGTTCCCTCCGGCACGTTTACCGGTCCTGCAAACCCGCCGATATCTCTCGCCGCCTCAGCGCTCAGGCCGATGCAGAAAGCCGGCATGGTCTTCAGGAAAAAACCGTTGAAGTGATCCGAGCCGAAGGCAATCACTAGTTCCGGGTCAAACTCCGCAACAGCTTGCGCCCGCGCAGTAAAAGCCTGTTGCAGCCCCTCCCAATCCTCAGGCTCCCTGGCATGGCAATACAGCAGCGGCGAATGCGAGGCGCAGACCAGGGATGTTGTCATGACAACTTGTCTCCGTGCAGGATCATGTTATGCGCTATAAATTCCGGGGTCAGAGTAAAATCGCCGAAGACGGTGGCCGCAGCAAAACCGGTGGTGATTTTACTCTGACCCCACCCATCTGCCAGCATTAGCGGAAACCGCCGATGTTTAAACGCCATTGGCCTGGCTCCCTGTTTTCAACAGTAACAGGGTTCACCAGCGTTCCCAGTCCGTCGATCCCGACCTCCACCGGACCTTTGACAACCTGCAGATTGGCATGGTGGATGGATTTACGCGTGGCCGAAGGCTTGAAGGCAGTCCCGCAGGATATGATATCCCCCGGATAAAGCGTCAGAAACTGGCTGATGAAACTGATGATTTCTGCGACCTTGAAGTTGTAATTCCGGGTATTGTCTTCGGCGATCAGTTCCCCTCCGGCCTTGCAGTAGACGTTCAGTTCGTCCGGGTTCTCCACCTCGTCTTTCGTGACCAGCCAGGGCCCCGAACAGCCGAAGGTATCGGTGCCCTTGTAACGTCCGGCATAGGATAGATGCTGCCTCACCCGGACAGTTTCAGCGGAATTGTCCTCACCGGCATAAACGGCCCAGTACTCGAACATGTCCTCGGCGCGCATGCCGTTGCCGGTGATGTCGTTGAAGATACTGTAACCGAACACGGCGTCAAGTGCCCGGGAAGCGGGAATATCCCTGGTCTCACTGCCGATAATAACCGCCAGTTCCGGCTCGGGATGCACGCTGCCGTAATACGGCCGGATGCGTATGGGCTGTTCATGCCCGGTAAGACAGGATGCGGGCTTCAGGAAAAACGCCGGGTGCTCCGGCGCGCTGATTCTTCTCTCGTTGCTTGCCGAATTGTTCATGGCAACACCACAGATCTTGCCCGGATTGCGCACCGGCGCATGCCAGGTCACGTCCTGTGCAGTGATGGTTTGCACCTTGCCGGCATCTTCCCGGGCAATTTCAAGAGCGGTTTCAAGCTCGTCCAGTAACGGCCGGCCGGACCGGATAACCTCCGTCATATCCACAGGAACGGCAATGCTGAACGGGGCAGGTTTCAGTTCAGACAACATCCTTATATCAACCAGCCGCACGTCATCAAGGCGAGCCGCGACAACATCCTCATCCTTATACCTTACACTTGCCAGTTTCATTTGTCTGTGCCGTATTTCCGGTTGTTATATTTTTTCTGCGGAGCATAATAACAGAGTTTCCAAACAACTCAGGAAGGACAAACATGAGCAAGGCAGTTTTTGTCAATAAATATGGCGGAGCTGAGGTCCTGTCTTACCAGGAGTACCACGTTGGCGATCCCGGCCCGGGCGAAGTGCTGGTACGCAATACGGCTATCGGCGTCAATTACATCGATACCTATTACCGTTCCGGATTGTATCCAGCTGAATTACCGCTGATACCCGGCGACCAGGCGGCCGCAGTTGTTGAAGCTGCCGGCGCCGGTGTCGATGAATTCAAACCCGGCAACCGGGTCGCTTATGCCTCGAAACCCCTGGGCGCTTACTCGCAGGAGCGCTTGATTGATGCGAGCCTGCTCGTACCTCTGCCGGAAGATATTTCCGATGAGGTTGCCGGAGCCACACTGACGCGGGGCCTTACCGCGGAATACCTGACCCATCGGCTTTATGAGTTGAAAGCAGGGGAGACGGTGCTGGTCCATGCCGCAGCAGGCGGCGCGGGAAGGCTTCTGTGCCAGTGGGCGGACAAACTCGGCGCCAGGGTCATCGGCACAGTGGGGTCCAAAGATAAGATGGATATCGCCCGGCAAAATGGTTGTTCCGAAGTGCTGTTACACCAGCATGACTTTGTCCCGCAGGTAAAGGAACTGGCGGGAGGGCAGGGCGTCGATATTGCCTATGACTCCATAGGCAAGGCCACGTTCATGAAATCACTGGACTGCATCAGGCCGAGGGGCATGATGGTCAGCTTCGGCAATGCCTCGGGGAAACCGGACTCCCTGGATGTGCTGGAACTGGCAAAACGCGGCAGCCTGTTCCTGACCCGGCCGACATTATACGGCTACACCAACATCAGGAGCGATTTGCTGCTGTCGGCCCGGCGCTATTTCAGTGCGATAACAACCGGCATGTTAACCGTCGAGACCGGCGCACCTTTTGCCCTGGCAGATGCTGCAGAGGCACACAGGCACCTGGAAGATCGCTCCATAGTCGGCTCTCCAATCCTGATTCCCTGACATGCGTTTCTATGCTGACCTCCATATACATTCAAAGTATTCACGCGCCACCAGCAAGGATTGCGACCTGGAGCACCTGAGTTTCTGGGGCCGCAAAAAAGGCATCACCGTTATCGGCACGGGTGACTTCACCCATCCTGCCTGGTTAAGCGAAATTAAGGAAAAACTGGTGCCGGCGGAGCCGGGCCTGTTCCGCCTGCGCGACGATATCGAAAAAGAAGTGGAGAAGAAATTACCGGGAAGTTGTCACGGCATAACCCGCTTCATGCTGTCGGTAGAGATCTCCACCATCTACAAGAAAGGCGACAAGACACGCAAAATCCACCACCTGATCTATGCGCCGACCCTGGAACAGGCGGATCTTATCAACCGGAAGCTGGACCGTATCGGCAACATCAAGTCCGACGGGCGCCCCATCCTGGGCATGGATTCCCGCCATTTACTGGAGATTGCGCTGGAGGCAGGGGAGGGCTGCTACCTGGTGCCGGCCCATATCTGGACCCCCTGGTTCGCCGTCCTGGGGTCAAAATCGGGGTTTGATTCCATCGGCGAGTGTTACGGCGACCTGGCGGAGCATATCTTCGCTGTGGAGACAGGCCTGTCGGCCGACCCGGACATGATCCGGCTGGTCTCCGACCTGGATCGTTACCGCCTGGTCTCCAACTCGGACGCGCATTCCCCGGCCAAACTGGGACGGGAGGCTTGCATATTCAATACTGACCTGGATTATTTTTCCATGCGCCGCGCCCTGGAAACGGGTGACGGCTACGATGGCAGCGCGGAATTCTTTCCGGAAGAGGGCAAGTACCACCTTGACGGGCATCGCAAATGCAATATCCGCCTGTCACCGGACGAGAGTCGCCAACTCGACGGTATCTGTCCCGTGTGCAACAAGCCGTTGACCCTGGGCGTGATGCACCGTGTACAGGAACTGGCTGATCGCACTGCGGGGGAAGCGCGTGAGACTACCGACCCCTTTGTCAGCCTGGTTCCCCTGCCGGAAGTAATCGCCGAAACGGAAGGCGTCGGCCCGAACAGTAAGCGGGTGGCAAAAGAATACGAACAACTGCTGTACAAACTGGGGGCGGAATTGGGGATACTGAACGACATCCCCTTGGAGGAGATCCGGAATCTTTCCAATTCCCCCCTGATCCCCGAGGCCATCGCCCGTATGCGCAAGGGAGACGTGATCCGCGAAGCCGGTTACGATGGCGAATACGGCCGGATCAAACTGTTCCGTGAGGATGAACTGAAGCAAGCCGCCCCGGTCAGCCTGTCACGGAAAGGCTTTATGGAAGACATTCCACCGTTGTCGGATGACTTTTCCGTTGAGGGCGCTGAACTACCGAGTGATTTGCCTCGTGCGGCGTTAAAGTACTGAAAAACGCTTGTCACGCGTAACGTGAAGGAATTCAGGCGTGTAAGCGGTCTCAGGATAAACGACTGGGTGGGGGACCAATAACCGGTTCTGAATTCTTTTGTCGGAGACCGGCTTCTTTCATACGAAACAGAACGGTATCTATTACGCCGGGTAAAGAAAACTTGAAGCGCCTGAATTCATAATCCTCCACGAGAGTGACCAGTGCCTCGAGTTCCTGCCCCGGTCCGGAATCCGGTTCTGGATCCGATTGCATCAGGCAATCTATCCTGCTCAGGCATTCGTTATATTGTTTTTCGTTTTTAATTACACCAGGGTTCATAATATTACCTGTGTCGCTCTCAATTAAATCTCATTCTGGAGTATTCTGCGTGTGTCCCTATCCAATCAACTTTTACGATTTTTGTCTTATAAGCAATTTTGCAAACCAACCTGTAGCTGTTGCCTTTGACGTTAAATATGACCCTGTTACCTGACAAAAAGCTTACAGTTGAATAGTTCTCTTTAATATCTTGGGGACAGGACCATTCAATTTTTTCAGTTTCAGCAATCCAACATTCAACCCATTTCCTCGAATCCGCATGCCTCGACATGAAATTAACTAATACTTCGCGTCCTATGATCCTCATGTTTCGTCCCTGCCAGCATAATTTCAGTTGTCGAAGTATAACAGAGATTCCCGACTCTTGCAGGTTAAGTATGAATACTTCAACCGCTACGGATGTGATACGCGGGTCATTCAGATACCTCGAGAACCTTACTCAACATTGAAGGGTCTGTTACCGCTCATGTGGAATGAGGAAGCGGAAGGGGAAACGCTGGCAGAAGAACGGCGCCTGTTTTGACTCATTTTCAAATAACACCTATAATGACCAGTAAATAGTCAGTTTATATGGAGTCATACCATGACCAGTGTCCCTCTTACTTACGCGAAAGCCCATTTTTCCGAACTGGCCGCAAAAGCGGCTCAGGGAGAAGAAATTCTGGTGACCCGGCACGAAAAACCCCTGGTAAAACTGGTGCCTGCCAACCGTGTTTCGCAAGACGGGTTACAGGAATTATTTACCGAAATGGATAGTATCCGTGCGGGCACTCGACTCGGTCCCGGCCTGTCCATAGATGACTTACGGAACGAAGGACGGCGTTAGTGGCCTCGTTGGTGCTGGACTGCTCCGTTACAGCGGCCTGGTTCTTTGAGGATGAATTCAGCAGGTACAGTGAACGTGTCCGCCAGGCCTTGACCTTTGACGGAGCGGTCGCTGTCACTCCGGGGATCTGGCCTGCCGAAATCACCAATGTACTCTTCCAGTCCGAACGCAGAAAACGTATCAAGCCGGAACAAGTAAACCAGGCTTTGAGCGTACTGGCGCGCCTGCCGATTGAGACCGACTCGCTGCCTGTCGGCAGCATGAGCCAGGTATTGCGATTATGCCGGGCATACGGGCTGACTGCCTACGACGCTCTTTACCTGGAACTTGCGATACGCCGGAATATTCCCCTGGCTACGCAGGACAAATTATTGACTGCGTCCGCTATCGCTGCTGGGGCAAGGGTGTTCGGCTAAATCGGGTATTTAGACGGCCAGACCTGCATAGTTGCTTGATTTTACCGGCAACCCCATCCCTATATCTATATGGCTTTTTTCAACCTTATTAAGATTCAATACTCCGTAGAAAAGCCCCTATCTCATGTATAAAAAAGACACGCAACACTGCTTGGCTGCAATCACAGACCCGGGTTTGTTTGAGCGCCTTGCGACTGCTGTTTTGCGTGAAGCAGATCCGAAATATCGCCTGCTTATCCATTCTGGAGTGAACCTGAACGGTAAGCCCGTCAGGAGTCCGGTAGATGGGATCACTTTTGTACCAGGAGCAAATCCCCCACACATGATTGCAGTACATCATACAACCGGTAAGCGTGAAGATCTTGAAAAGAAATGGCTGCTTGACCCCGACAAGGTCAAGCCGCGCAAAGATGGAAAGCCAACTGCACCCCCTGGAGATATTATAACGACAGCCCGGTTATACGTGGAGCAAAAGCAGCAGATGTCTAACCTGCAGGCAACGCTCATACTCACAACCAACGAGGAACCTCAAGAAGCCCTTGTGCGCAAGATAAATGCTGCCGTAGATGCAGCAGGTATTCATGAAGTTATCATTTGGTCAAGATCGGCTCTTGCACATTTTCTCGACTATGACGCAAAGGGACAATGGATTCGCAGTCGTTTTCTGGGGATTCAACAGGAACGCCTCTCAGATGAACTGTTGCATGAACTTTCGCAACGCAGCCTTCAGACCAATGAACTACCCGACAAGAGCGAGTTGTGGATTGACTGCCAACTTGACCAAACATTGGAAAAGGCTGCTGGGCGTGATGTTGTTTTTATCGTTGCCGAGTCAGGTCTCGGTAAAAGTGTAGCGTGTTACAAACGCCTGATGGCGCATGTTGCGGCAGGAGGGTTTGGACTGGTCATGCCACATGAAATAATTGCTGGCTCCCCATCACTGGAGCAAGCGCTAGACGTTGCGCTACGACAACTACATTCTCCACTTGTTCCTGGTTCTGGGAGTGAGGTACTTGCTCTGGTGTCAGAACGTAATCCATTGTTGATGGTCGTGGAAGATATCAACAAATCAGGGCAGCCAGCTTTACTCATCGAAAGACTGGTAAGTTGGAGCAGACAACGAAAGGAGCGTACTCAGGCAGTAAGTTGGCAGCTTCTTTGCCCTGTTTGGCCCCGAATACTCACAGCACTTGGTGATCATACCCGTAAACAGATCAATGAGTTAGTACTGGCAGCATCTTCCTTCACGCAAGAAGAAGGCACTGCTGCCGTACGGCGTCGGCAGGATGATGCGGGGTTTCCCGTTTCTCCACTCGAAGCACAAACGATAGCATCAGCCCTCGGTCTCGACCCCCTTCTTATCGCCCTGCACAGCTCTGCTGAAAAGATAGCCCCTGAACACGTTATTCAGACGTTTATAGATCGCAGCCTTGAGCGGCTTGCTGAGAACCGCGGTGAGTTTACGCCAGGAGAGTATCGGCAGGGGTTGAATCAATTGGCCGTCAAAATGCTGGAATTGCGCAGATTGGACCCTTCTATGACTGAGGTTGTTTCCTGGTTTGGCGATGCACTTAATACTGTGAGCATGATCCGGCACATTACCCATTCAGGAGAGATCATCCGCATTGTCGGGCCTGCCTCCGGCGAGCGACTTGAGTTTCGCCATGATCGAGTTCGCGATTGCCTCCTTATTGATGCTACCGCGGACCTTATGCGTCATGGGACCATGCCCGAAGCCTTGCTGATGGATCCTTATTTTGCAGAAATTATCGGGGCTGCACTGGTTCGCGAACAAATTCCGATATCAATGGTTAGCGAGACAGGGAAAGTAAATCCCCTTGCGCTGTTCTGTGCTATGCGCTTCTTCGGCAAACCAACAAATAACCTGCACTCAGCTATCCTCAACGCTGCCGAGGCATGGCTGGATGACGAAGCGACTCACGGACCAAAAAACAACTATCTACGCTGGTCCGTTTGCCGTGTGCTCTCTGAAACTGACGCGCCGTACGTCACATCGCTTATTAAGCGTTTTCAAAATGAGCACAATAGTTGGCAGGGATTGCGCGCTAGTTTCCGTAATGGAGATTTTCTTGCAGGGGTCGAACTGTGCTGTTCGCATGAACCAGGGATACGGATGGTTGGACATCTCGAATTAATTGAGCATGTTAAGCGGAATCAAGGTGCATCGCTTCTTCGTACACTGGATGATCTTCTCCGCTCTGACAAACTCACACCCGATCACAGGTCTGGCGCCCTGAGGCTGGCAGGTCATCTCGGTGACCCGACATTGGCAGGCGCAATCAAAGTCTCCTGGTCTGCAGATGCTGGTCGAGATGAAAGACTCGCGGATTATTTGTGGGCTGGCGCACAATGCTGTGGAGATGATGCCGCTGAACTCTTGGCACCGATCTGTGACAGTTGGGCTGCATTGTCGGATCAAACTGGAGAAGATCAATTTGTGTCGCCTCGTGATGATCTCGCTGCTCATGAAATTCGATGGGCATTCAGGGACAGACTCCCTGGACCGGCGGTTAGCTATTTCATCAAGCGGGCGCAATCATCTGAATTGCGCTGGCCGATTACTTATATGCTGCACGATATTGATCACCCTGATGTACTCGAATTTGTCGCACAGGAACTTGCAGCAACGGATGACAGGTTGGAGGGTACTGAGGGCTTTTCCCCCTTTACGAGGTTCGCAATAGATGACTGGGTACGAAGGCAGGAAGAAACAGGGCAGGCGATGTCGGATATGTCACGGGACCGGCTACGTGAATTATGGACAACCCGAACGCATAGAAAAAATTTAAGAAAACACGCGTTTCGGCTTTGGTGCTCCACCACTGTAAAAGGAGATATTCCAATTCTCCAGGCTATCTCCATCGGCGATGATCTTGAGGATCTGGCGCTGTTTCAACGGCTTCGGCGTGGTGACCGTGAGGCTATAGCTGGGCTTATTGACAAACTGCGACAGGACAAGCGAGGCTATTGGTGGCAGGCAGGACGATATGTCTGGTCGGATGAGCTGACTAAAAGTCTTGATCAGGCATTTGTCCGTCGAGGCGACCAAGTGGAACGAACTTGGCAACTTAATGATACCTACTCGCTTGACTGGATTTTATCCCAGCTATTGATGGAGATTCCGACGCGTGCTGCGGAAGAACTGTTGATTGCACACTGGGATCATCTATGTTTTTCGCCCTATTATGTGCAAGCGGCTCTCTATACTGCTACCCCACAGCTCTTAGCAGCCGCCGAACAAGCTATTACCGGGTGCTCGGCACCCGAATCTATGTTCAAGCATATAACTATGCATTTTGGATTCAAGACCAAAGGCCGAATGGGTATCACACGAATTGCCCATATAGAAGTCCTGTTACCCTACTTGGATTATCTTGATGACTTGGACATCCGGCAGCTTTGGGAGACATGTAACAACCACGGTTGGTTCGATTTACGTCGACAGCACCTCGATGCGCGTGTGAAGGTCGAGAATAAAGTAGTGTATGTGGATGACAATGGAGCAATGAAAGCCCTTGACGACTCCCTAAGCACAGGAGATATATTCTGGGCTCAGCACTGGACTGAAAGGTTTCTTGAAACTGGTGTGTCTGTTGATCACATGATGGAAGTCGTTCAGAAATGGCTCAGCACTAAAACAGACATTAGAGCTCTGACAATGGCGGCAGATATTATTATTCACGGTCAGCGTCGTCACATAAGTGTTTTGTCCCGCCATAACATTGATGAAACTGACCGAATCCAGCCCATTATCGATAACGCTTATTTTGAACTGAAGCGGCGTTCGCTAAATTAATTATCAACACCCACAGCGCTCACCTTTTCTCAAGAAAATCCTCAAAAAACTCCGATTCCGGTTCAACCCCGGATATCAGCAAGCGGTCTCTAGCCCGAGTACAGGCCACATAGAAAAGGTGCCGCTCGGTTTCATACACTTCGTCCAGTTCATCTTCGTCGGCAACGGTTTCGATGCGCGCCTGTGAGGGCAGAATGTCATCGTCACAGGCCATCACTACAACAGCCTGGAATTCCAGTCCTTTTGCCAGGTGCATGGTGCCGATGGAGATACGGCCATCCCGATCTTCCACCCGGTTGGAAAGTTCCAAGGGTGTTTGTCCCGCCAGCTTGACCACCTCACGGGCACGCGGCAGTTCATTATTGCTGCGTACAAATATGCCAATCTCTTCCGGAGTTATCCCGTCTTCTATGATTTTCCGTACCCAAGCAGTTACTCCTTCAGTTTCCTGGTGGGCGTCAGCGAATGTCTTGACTTCAGGTTCGAGACCGTTGAAAACTGAAATAACGTCACGCCGGTTTTCTTCGTTTCCATCCACGTCCCTGATGATATCTGGCAGAAGCCGGTCCGCCGCTCTCCTGATCTGGTGGGATGTACGGTAGTTGACTTTCAGGGTATGGGAGCGCCCTCGTATGTCGACTCCCAGTGCCTTCCATGAGAATGGCTGCTGGAAGATACGCTGGCCGGTATCGCCGCTGAAGAATAGCGCATCAGGGTTGTCCGCTTTTATCGTTGAAAACAGCCTGAGTTCGGGAACACCCAAGTCCTGGGCCTCATCGACAATGATATGGGTAAAAGGTTTGTGCTCCTGTGCGGCGAAATATGCTACCACCTCTCCGAATATCTCCGGCCAGGTACGTATCCCTTGCCCGGTAAGTAACTCACGGGTGCGAGCGAACACCGGCCAGACCCTTTCCCGTTTTCCTGAACTGACGCGGCTGCGACGTCCAATACGTAGTACGCTCTGGTAGGTTTCCAGGTTATCAACCTGCCAGGCATCGATGACATTGCGCCATTCAGAGACAAGAAATTGAATGGTGAATTCCGTATTCTCAAGCTCGTTTGCTGCCATTTCCAGCGCGCGTTTTACCTCTGCTTCTTTAGCAATTCTGGGCGCGCGGCCGAATGCAAGTGTGTAAAGTTCAGTCGCAACCCCTTCGAATGAAAGGATCGTCACGTTGGTATTCCCGTTGCCGGTCAACACGTTCAACTTATGTTTCAATGCGTTGGCAAGAGGCAGAGAAAAGGTTGTCAGAAGAACTTTGGCTTGCACGTCTTTCTGCAAAATCGCAGCAGCGCGGTGTAGCGCCACCACGGTTTTTCCCGTTCCGGCTGAGCCGGACACGCGGGCTGGGCCATTGAATTGCCGATCCACCAGGCGCCGTTGCGAGGGATGGAGGAATATCGCCCATTGTTCCCAGGGGTAGACGAGAGCTCGCTCGAGTTCTTCCATATTTTCCATGACTCGGAAACGGCGTTGCGCATCCGGGTGTTCGAAAGGATCGGCTCCAGGAATTACAGGCGCAGGCTGGAGCAGGGTCCCGGTGCTGACATAATCGAGCAGCGCTTCAGACGCCTCTGCCGGCAGGTGTTCGGCAATATCAAGAAACCCATCTTCAGAGGCCTGCCGAATATCCCCAACCCAGTCCTCAGGCACACCGACGCTAAGTAATGCTTGCTCTGACAAACTGAAAAATGGACCGGGAAGGTAAGGCTGATCTGGAGTATCGGCAACGCTATACGCCAACGTATCCATCTCTTCGAAGTAAGGTGCCGCAACCTTGTCAACCCGCTCTGGCACTTCAACTACCTGAATCGCGCCGGTTTTGGGGTGGGTTTCAATTCGTCTTCGTTCAGCCCATTTATAGGCGTCGTCGTGGTGATCGACGTAACACAGCAACACACTGTTTTCAGACTTGTGTAAGACGATGCGGATGTCCCGGTTTACCCGTACTGACCAGAAGTGCGGATCTTTGGAACTTTCGATACGATGGAATTGCAGCCCCGGCGCCGAGAGGTTCTCATGCAAGTCAACAACCGTATTCTTGGCGGCGGACTTTTCCTGGGAGTTCAGCTTATTCAGCGCTTTGAAGAAATTATCTGCGTAATGAAACTTCACAGGTGTTCTTCCACCTCAAATACCTTCATCACCTCATCGCCGAAATGATTGATGACCTTGACTGCAAACCGTCCCGACTCCGGGCGTGCAAACGGGCGGGATGTGTCGCAGTACAGGGTCTCCCAAGCTTCCTTGTCGATTTCCGCTTTAAGGCTGGTTTTCAGAGACTTGTATGGGTCGTTGGCGCCCATGAAATACGCGTGGCGAACGAAGAAACTTTCCCGGTTGTAATCGGTGTCGATAAACCAGGCGGCGATATCATCCTTGCCGCTGGCGCGCACTTCACTGGTTTTCGGGTCAAATACGTCAACTCCCAGAACTTCAACCACGATATTGCCTTCATCATCGAAGTCCCATTCGATATCCGGCTCTCCGAAGACGACGAACAGGTTGCCCGATCCGGTATTTTTCAATTCTTCCGACATATGCAGGTCGGTATTCATCCGTGCTTTCAGGATCGGTAGCGGACCAAGCTTTGTCAGTTCCGAGGTATGGGCGTCGAAGTTGAAACCACAGGCGATCAGAGTATCAAATCGGTCCCGTTGGGCTTCGCTTGCGGCATCGTTCAGGTCTGATTGGGTTATGGTGCCGTATTCGGGGCCGATGAATATGCCTGCGCGTCTTTCGGTGTCTCCTTCCGTATAGTGACCGACAGCGGCTATGTATTGTCCGGGCCAGCCTTCTATAGTTGAAAAGGTGATCCTGTCTTCTTTGGCAACCTGGTGAACGCCGGCAGACTTCATATTTTCCAGTACCATCTGTGTGAAATCGTTGAGTGGAATGGCCTCACTGACTCCCACTTGATCGGTTTCTTCCCCTGAAGCATACGAGTGATCTTCGTCAGCCGATACCATACGGTGGGGAGAGAGGCTTTCAACGGTAAACGGACCGGAAACCCTGACTTTGGCATTATCCGTGTGGGGTTTATCATACAGCGTCTCAAAGTCGGCCTTGGCGGCGATGGAGGCGTCGATCTCTTTTTGTCTTTGGATACGCGCTTTCCACCACTCGCTGTGGCAGTGTTTAACTGTCTCCGTCCAGCTATCATCGGCTTCACGAGGTACTTCCCATTCCCACCATTTCTGGTAGAGTTCAGCGTTGAGTTGTTTGCGCAGGTGTTCAAGAGTTTCCTGGTATTTCTCCCAGATCACATCTATTTCAGTGTTGTTGGCGATGGATTTGAGCGTGATATGGGGGACGCGTTCATAAACGAACCCTTGCCGGATATTTCCGTGGGTCGGGTCTGATCTGGGTACGGTCTGGGTAAGTTCCGCCTCTTTAATTTGGCCTTCAGGGGAATCCGACAACAGGTAATAGGGGTAGCGGGCACTCATGAGGCGCGTACGTGCCAGAGCAAGAGCTACGCGGGAAGTATCAATGGTAATCCAACGTCGTCCCCACTGTTCTGAGACAAAAGCGGTAGTGCCAGAACCACAGGTGGGATCAAGAACAAGATCACCGGGGTCCGTGGACATGAGAACGCAACGTTGGATCACCTTGCTGGAAGTCTGAACGACATAAACTTTGTCCATCCCACTTCCGGAAGCAGTGTCTGCCCATAGGTTTGGAAGTGGATTTACGGGGTTATCACCCACGAATCGAACATAGTTTAATGTTCGTCCCGCTTGTACAACCCTGTCTGAAGTTAAGAGTCTTCTCATGCCTTCTTGATTGGTGGACCAGCTTCGTCCTGCTGTAGGGGAATAGTTTTGACCAAATGCCTCAATCTTATACACGCAACTGGGTGTTCTACCAGCGGCTAAAAGTATTTGAAATCGAGCATATTCATTCGTTGAAATTTTTTCATCGCTTTTGAGACGGCGGAATAGACCAATCCCTTCTTTTACAACTGAGTAGGCTGGGTCACTCTCCGGAGTCTTGGGTTCATAGAGTAGTCGTCTTTTTACACGCTCCTTCGACTTTGCATACCAAAGGACAAAATCAGCGACTTCGGCCATTTGGCCTTTCCCGAGACCAGCTGTTTTCTTGAATGTGATAGTGGTAACAAGTGACTCCCATCCAAACACTTCATCCATCACCGCCCGCACCCGGTGTACATTCTCATCCCCAATCTGTACAAATATCGACCCGCTCTCAGACAGTAAATCTCTCGCTACCGTCAGACGATCACGAAGGTAGGTCAGGTACGAATGAATACCATGTTTCCATGTGTCGCGGAATGCCTTTACCTGTTCCGGTTCCCTAGTTACGTGTTCCTTTTTGCTATCCTTCACGTCCCGCGATCGTGTGGAAACCTGCCAATTGGAATTGAATTTGATGCCATAGGGCGGATCGATATAAATACACTGTACCTGGCCCCGCAGTCCTTCTCGCTCCGCCAGGCTTGCCATCACCTGCAGGCTGTCTCCAAGGATCATGCGGTTTTGCCAGTTCTGGTCGTGCTGGTAGAACTCGGTTTTATCTACATCCTCCAGACCGTTGAAATCTGCAAATAGATCCAGTTCAATAGGCGCGTCATCCCGACGGGTTTCTGCCTGCCGTTTCAGGTCGTCAATGATCGCCTTGGGATGAATTTTTTCCTGGATGTAGAGGGGTGGCGCCTGAACCACCAGGTCCGACCAGTCCTGCTCATCCTTGCCGCGCCAGACGAGTTGCGGGTCCAGGTCTTTATTTCGGCGTTCATAGCTGACCCTGATGGGAGACTTATCTGCCTCGTGCAGGGAAGTTTCATATTCCGCAGTGGGAATGTTCTTTCTCGTGGCTTCCTTGTGAGTAAGACTTTCCACCTTTTTTGCTGATTGCCGTCTTCTGGGCATTCTCTTGTACTCAGTGGATTTTCTCGAATGCGATATTGAATTCATTCGCAACGGGGTTCAGTTTTTTATCCCTCGTCCACAATTGTGAACTCGGATAGTTTAATACCGAACAGAGCAGGTGCATATCTATAAAACCAATTCCACGACCCATCAGGTTATGCGTATCAATAAGCGATATCACCTGATCATGACTGAGTTCACTGATCGTTGGCAGGCTGCGCCAGTTTTCCAGTGCCTGTTTCCTATTTTTCAGGTATCCGCAGGCAAGTTCCCCGATCACCATGGGATGCATAAAGACGTTATTGGCGTTCAACAAATTGCTCAGGCCGACTTCAGGATTGCGCAGGTGATCAACCCAGACCGTGGTATCTACCAGGATCATTGAGCAGGCTCGCTTTGACGGCGTGGAATATACTCCATGTCTGGTTCACTGCCGCCGGCCTCGGCAAGCCAACGTGCGGCTTCTGCTCCGTTATTACGAACGTGATTATCGACAATCTCTGCAAAGTTCGCATTGATTTTTTCCGTGAGGTCATCTTCCATTTCATAAATATCGGGCATTTCTGCAAATTCCCAACGGCCGAAACTGCCGAGATTGTTAACTCCGACCAGCCACTGGTTACGCATGGTCTCAGACTTCAGTTTGACACTCTCATCACGCCGGCCCTTGATCTCCACTACCAGGTGCAGGGGATCATCAGGGCCCTTGCCGTCATCAATCATTACGATGAAATCAGGAACGTAAACCCGTGCTGTCGAGCCATCCTTGTATGGAACTTCAAAGCCCAGCCCCTGGTTTTTGACGTAAGAGATTACCTTGGGATGTTGTTCCACAATCCGGGCAAACTCCGCCTCCCAGGAACTGTCGAGGGTGACATAGTTCACATGAGACTTATCCGGCGCCGTAGCATATAAATCCTTGCTGGTGGAGAAACTTACGTGGGCGGTAGAGGATTTCGGATTGTAGGGATCAAGAACAGCGCAAATATTGCTCTTGTCGGGCATGGCGTTCGCGATGGCATTGTAGATACGTACTCCCGCCTTGTCCGCGATATTTCGGTATTCCAGCATCCACTTGCCGGTATTGCCCCGGCACTCGAGATAGCCGCCGTCAATCCATTGGCGTGCAATACGTTTTATATCTCCGAAAAGGTACATCTTGGGTTGTTGGTCTTCATCCCTGAAATATTTCAAAAGGAGGTGTACCGAGAGGTCGTATGCAATTGTGCTGGGTCGTTTTGCCTGTGCCTGTGCTGCCGAGATCATCACATCCTCACCGACAATGCCTGCCATCAAAGTCTGACCAGGACCGACATCATCAGGGGTCAGTACCAGTCTTGAATCCTCAGTGAACTCCGCAGTCAGTTTGTGCTTAGGCAGTTCAACCCGGTAGCCCGTGACTCGTGGGAAAGTGATTTCCAGCGCAGTTCGTTCACGGACGGCATGAACCCGCGTCGTCTTTCGGGGCGGTTTGACCGGCGCCACCTGGGGTTTAGCCGTGAAATTGAAGGGAATGCCCATGATATCGGCATATTCCACTGCGAACAGGCCGTCCTCCAGATTGTAAGAGTAACGGCGCAGACTGCGCCCGACGACCTGCTCACAAAGCAACTGGGTGCCGAAAGCCCGAATGCCAAGGATGTGCGTGACCGTATTTGCATCCCAGCCTTCCGTCAGCATGGCAACGGAGACCACGCAACGCACCTGTTCGCCCAGGCGGCCTTTCTTGCCGATTGTGTTCATGACCTCGCGCAAGAGTTCGGCATCGGTGAATTCTTCCGCGCTGCCGGCGCCCGAACGCTGGGCTTTTTCACGTTTGAACTGTTCGATTTCGAGCGCTGCCGCCTTGCGGAAATTTGTATCCAGCGCCTCGCCCGATTCGAGTTGCCGGCTGTCAATCAGCAGGGTATTGGGACGGGGCAGGCGGTTGCCGTGCTCATCGAAATTTCGAAACAACGCCAGGTGGCCATTGTGCTCGAACACCTCGTCACCATCTTCGTTCGTCCGCTGCCAGCCGGATATCCATTCATAGACCAGTTTTGAAGTTGACGTGTTGTTACAGACAATGATGAACACGGGAGGCGATTCAATGCCATCCTGTTTCCAGCGTTGGTGAGTTTCCTCGTAATGGCTGTATAGCGCGTACAGCGCAGTCTGCAGTTTTTCCGGTAGCGCCATGGGGTCGCCACCTGTCTGCCGGCCTTTTTTAGGCATGTCTTTGCCTATGTGTTTCCAAAGGTCACGGAAGACCGGCACTTCTTCAGTCGGGATGTTGTCAGACACAGGCACGCGGGGCAGCTTGACGATGCCGCATTCGATAGCATCCATAAGGGAAAAATCACTCACTGTCCAGGGGAACAGGGTTCCTTCAGCCCAGCCGGACCCGCGCAGGAAGAAAGGCGTCGCGGATAAATCATACACGGCGCGTACGCCGAGTTTACGCTTGAATGTCTCGATGCCGTTAAGCCAGACACGGGCCGCTTTGTTTTCTTCGCTTGCCTCTTTTTTCTCATCAGCCGTCAGACCCGCGATATCCTTGTTGTCGGGTTTCTCCCGGTAACAGTGATGCGCCTCGTCGTTGATGACGACTATATTCTTAAATCCCATCAGTTCTTCAGCGACCCGCCGAATCATCTGTCCCTCTGTCTCGGTTGTGTGCAGAGACTGCTCATCGCGACCCTGCAACAGGGACTTGCCGACTCTACCGGTCTCCATGATTTCGCGAAGCTGAAAGGCATGGTAATTGGTAATGACGATGTGGGCTTTGTTGATCTCTTCCAGCATTTCCAGCGGGACGAGTTCCCGGGCCTTGTAATAGCTGTCAGGGTCGTTAGGCTGCAACACCCGCAGCCTGTCGCGGATGGTGATTCCAGGCGTCACGATCAGGAAACCCCGAGAAAAGAGGTTGCTGCCCGGTGTGCGCACCGCGTTTACAGTCTGCCAGGCAATCAGCATGGCCATCACCGTTGTTTTGCCCGAGCCTGTGGCCATCTTCAGTGCAAGCCGCAAAAGTTCCGGGTTGGCTTGAAAGTTGGCGTCCTGTATATGTTTCCAGATATGTTTGTGCTTCTTTTGTCGGCGTTCGACCTCCGTCAACCAGATAATGGTTTCTACGGCCTCTATCTGGCAGAAAAAAGGCCGGATACTTTGGAAAGGATGACGTCGCCAGTGTTGCAGCAGTCGTGCGGTGGCTGGGGTTACTCCCCAATCATTACGGCTTGGAATTTTACGCCAGGTAGCGACATGGGAACGGATATCATTGATGATCGGAAACGGATCGTATTCCTGTTCGGAGGATGACAGACCATCCCCGGATGAGAGTGTCATGGCAACCTGTTCGGGCGCGCCTTCCTGTCGGCGCAGTCTAGGTCTGGGAACAGGACTGATTAGTTCTGAACTCCGCCGGCCTGTTACGGGTGGACCATCCACGGGCTGGCCGGCATCATCCAGACGATGATGCAACCTGGGCTCCTCGTAAGGCGAATTCAGAATGGGTTTTTCGTAAAATGATTCGGCCATTTATGTGTGCATCCTGGTACGGAAAGCGTCACATTAGCTTAATCCTGATGGTTATTCAAAAAAGAAGATGAAGCCAATAGCTGTTATATCACAATGTTATAATGTTGTAGCATTACAAGGAGACTGGAATGAATGCCGATACATTGACAACTGCGAAGGAATTGGAAGCGAAGGGCGTGGAGCACACCGCCGCTGAGGCGATAGCTGCGGCAATTCATAGTCACACACAAACTCATTTAGAAAATCTTGTTACCAAGACAGACCTGGCTCTGGCTATCCAGCAACTCACTGTCAAGATGTACACTACCGCCGCCATGGCGGTAGGTGTACTGGTAGCGCTGGACCGATTACTTCCAGGCTGAGCAAGGAGCGGAAGCGGAAATCACGCCGCAAATCAGCCATAGATATTTATCATTGACTAATTAGCCATTTACGAATAATATTGGCTAATGGACAGAAATCGATGGCATTTTCCTAGATCGGAACTGGCAGAAAAAACCTTAAACCTGCTTGTTAACGGTCCAACTAACGCAATAACGATGTTTGGTCCACGCCGGATGGGTAAGACAGAGTTCCTGCGTGACGATCTCGGGCCGCTTGCCGAGAAAAGAGGGCACCGGGTAATTTACGTTAATTTCTGGCAATCCAAACTGTCTCCTCTTGCTGTTTTGTTACACGAACTCGAAATCGGATTGACCAGGACTTCGTTAACCGAAAAATTAAGGCGCGCCACGGAGAGAGTATCACCAAAACTGAAACTGTCAGGGTCGTTATACGGGGTAAAACTCGAGAGCGAAGTCGATCTTACAAGGCTTCAGGGAGAAGCGCCAACGGAACTTTTGCTCTACCTGGATGATCTCTTGCAGCGTGTCAGCGGGAAGAAGAAGCGAGCTCTGATTTTTTTTGATGAAGTACAGGAACTGGCAAGGGACTCCAAAAATGATCGTTTGATTGCCGCATTGCGCACCAGCCTGGACAAACAAAAGAATGGCATAGGTATCGTGTTTACCGGTTCTTCCAGGGCCGGTCTTGCAGCCATGTTCTCTGACCGGGAAGCGCCGTTCTTCCATTTTGCAACCCAGATAGATTTGCCATCATTTGGCGATGATTTTGTCGAGTACCTGCTGAGCAGATTTGCAGCCACAACAAAGCGTAAACTTGATCGCGCTCTGGCCGTTGAAGCGTTCGGGGAACTACACAGAAATCCATATTTTTTTCAGGGCCTGCTTGAAGTAATGCTCTATGACGATAGTTTAAGCATTCCGGACGCTTTAGAGCAGCAACGTAGTCGAATAAAAGCTGAACTTCAATATCCGGAAAAGTGGCTGTCGCTGACACCTGTTCAACGCGCCTGTCTCTTGATGGTTGCACAAGGGGAAAAACCGTTTACGCAGAAAACACGGGAAAAAATAGGGCACCTGCTTAAGGAAAACGTACCCAGTTCAGGCCGGGTTCAGGCTGCTCTCCGCAAACTTGGGCGGGAGGGTCTCATTGATCATTGGCAAGGTGAATGGATGATCGATGATTTGGAGTTTGCCAGGTGGATTCGCACACATGAGAAATACATTTGATAATCGGAATGAAGCCCTTTATCCACAGGGGGTAATATGCATACTGGTAGCCCTGGACCGATTACTTCCAGGTTGAGCAACACTCAATCGAAGTTCAATGGTTCATCAGTCGGGTTAAGCCACTCGAGTATCCGGTCATACAATACGGTTATTGCAAGGAAAGCCAGGGCACAAAATCCGTAGAATGTGATCTCCCACCAGGTAAGGAATTCAGTGCCGATATACTTTACCAATCCGAAAATAACAAGAATAAGGAGAAAAAAACCGGCTATGAAATGCCCGGCGGAGATCACGACGCGCCGCATCCAGAACATCGGATAGAAAATAATTGACTTCAGAATATTCATATTCACACCTGTCAAGAACGTTTGGTCAAAAATCCTTGTGCCACTTGATGCCGATATTCGAACCCTCATCAGGTTTCAGTTCACTGTCCATAATGATGCTGTCCGTCATATCCACCTCTATAGTGACCGAGGAACCCCTGCCGCCGATATCCTGTCTGGCGCCGACAAATACGCGATCGCCAAGATTTTTACCCAATGTGATATAGGTGCCGTCATCGGGCGTGTCATAGATCTGCAAGCTGTCCAGTTGCGCTGCCGCCCTTATTTCATTCTGTAACCCGAGATTGTTCCCGAACAATATGGCGAGTGCGATGGAGAGCCGGATCGCCTGTGTCGTCGTAAGTGATTGTCTCGCAACGCCGAAGAGAAGCCTGGGCAACACCTCGTCCTCGGGCAGTCCCGACTGGGAATCAAACCGGACCCTGGGGTTCGATACCCGGCCACTGATATAAATGCCGCCGTGGAGATCCTGCGTGACCCGTTCCAGCGCCACGTCGATCAACGGATCGATATCGCCGGTTCCGTCGAAGGTAATCCTGCCGCGTGTCAGTTCCAGTGGCTTGCCGATCATGTCGAGCCGGCCGCGGATCTTTTCAATGGAACCCAGCAACACGGGACTCTTCGTGTCGCCCGTTACGGTCAGGTCCGCGCGCCACTCTGAATCGACCCCGCGTCCGCGCACAAAAATACTGCTCTCGGCCTGGACGGCAAGATCCAGGGAAACGTCTGACAGAGCGGCGCTTTCCGGTGCAACGTGTTCCCCGCCGCCAATACCCTGGAGTTCCACTTCTTCCAGGGGGTTAAACTCCAGCAGCAAGATTTCGGCATCGTCCACGCGCAGCTTACCGGTGAGCGCCAGGTCGTTGAATGGGCCCGATATTTCCGTGACGCCGCTCAAGCGCGCCGTCACATCATCCCGCCGGACCAGGGTTCCCCCGTCGACGCGTACTTCAGCATCTATCGAAGGCACATCTTGCAATTGAAGTACACCGGATCCCGTAATCCTGCCCTGATCTCCATCCGTGGCCTCACAGACGAAATCAATACGTGCGCCGTCCCTGGCGTCAGCCCGCACCTTGATGTCGGAGATTGCAACGCCCAGGAGGACGTTCTGGTATTCACCGCGCGCCAGTTCTCCCCGGCCGCTGAACTGCGGCGCGCCGATGGTCCCTGCAACCCGAAGGTCCAGATCGATATCGCCATCGAATTGATGCCCGGGTAACGGAAACAGCGCACGAATATCATTGGGCCGTCCGCGCCAGGTGAACGTTCCATCCAGCGTGCTGTTCTCCGTAATAACCGGAAGCCCGTATTTTCCCTTGCCCGCGCCCAGGGCCAGGTGGGCGCGTGCCGGGACGTCAAAACCGCCTCTTATCTCGGAGAGAACATCCAGGTATTCGCCATCCCAGTCGGCATCCAGGTCAATGTCAACCGTATTTCCGGTCTTGACTTCACCGGGCACGATGTTCCTGCCGCGCATCCGGATACCTGCCGCTGTCTGCTGCGCGCCGGTATCGAAACGGGCTTCGAGGTCCAGGTATCCGCCGCTGACAGGAAGTTGGGCAAACCGGTTAAACGTTGACACCGGCAGGCGTTCGGTCAGAAAAACGCCATGAATCCCGTCGGATGTTATATTCAAATTTCCGTTAACGCTTCCTCCACCGGCCAGAACGAGTTCAAATTCAGCGTCATCGATGCGGCCGCCGCTGAGGCGGACCATCACAGGACTGCGCAGATGGATTTTCTCGGCCCCAAGCAGGAGGCTGGCGGAAGACAGCGTAATTTCAGACACATTGCCGCGTGCCTCCGTGCGCCCGTCGAGCCTGATATCTACCGGGTAATCGACCAGGTCGCCTTCTGCCGAGACAGAATAAGTGAAATTGTCCAGGCTGCCCGCAGCTGATGCCTGCAGGGAACCAAAAGTAACATCGCCAAGCCTGGCGCTGCCTGCTGACAGGTTAAGATTGATATCGCCCATGTTAAATACATTATCCACATCAAACTTTATGTCCGCTTTTTGGACCTGGTTCCCGGCCATGGAGAGTTCAGGCAGTGCAAGTCTGGCGTTGAGCTTCTGGCGCTCCCGGTCATGCGAAAAAATGAGCTTGCCGTTTATCTTTCCCGTTGCGTCAAACCCCAGGAAGGATGACAGCGGCACGAGATCGTCCGACGCCAGGCTGAATACGCCGTCCGCTTTGCTCCAGTCCGTATCTATCGCAACCGATTTGCTCTCCAGGGAAGTATTCAGTATCTCTATCCGCACACCTGACAGCGACAGCCGGTTTTCAAAATAACGAAACTGTGTTTCTGCGCTCCCGGCGCCAAGCCAGCCATCCTGCATGGCCAGGGCTAAATCGCCCTCCAGCGTATCGGCAAAGGCAACGCTATAGTCCAGGTCCAGGTCTCCATAGCGCCGGCCGCCCAGGTATGCTTCAGTGATCCGGGCTTGCCCGTCTATTCGGATACCTGCCGCAGGGTCTTCGTTACCGCGCAGACTTATATTCGCATCAACAACGGCAGCTCCCTGCACGTCGAATGCGTAGGGCTCAAGCAACGGCGCAAGAGCAGGCGTCTCAAAGTTGACAACCAGGGAACCGCTCCTGTCTGCCAATTCGTAAGCGCCGGTTCCACGCAGGCCGCCAATGTCTGTTTCAAGTGTTGCCTGCTCCAGCGCCAACCTGTTTCCCGCCAGGTTGCCTGCTGCCGAGAGTTTCACGGCGCTGAATTCCTGCCGGGTATGGTGCTCAAAGCTTAACGCCTCAGCCCATCCGGAAATGTTGAACGCAACGCCATTGGCTGTCCGCTCAACGATAGTATCCAGCGATAGATTTCCGACATCCGCTTGTGCGTTCGACAATTCACTGATTTCCAGTTTACCTTCGGCAACAAGGCTGTCCCATTGCCCGGTCACATTGCCATCGTATTGGACCTGCTCGAACAGAACACCATCAACCAATGTAGCCAGCGCAGGACCTGCATTCAGCGATAGCGCGACATTGCTGCCGCCGGAAGCTGTCGCAAGCGTGCCGGAGGCGGTAACCGCCAACGCCGATGAATTCAACCCGGCCTGGGTGATTTCCAGTTCGCGGTCGGCCAGCCCGGTAATTGTCACCTGTAAATCCGCGGCATCGCCCAGCATCGCATGCAAGGTCGGACCCGCGTCCCTGTGAGGACTCAGTGTCAAATCCGCATCGGCATACAGGCGGTCGGCGTAAGCAAGATTTGCCTTTCCCGATACTTCCAGCTCCGATATCGAAACACGCTCCAGGCGCACGGCGCTGATGGTTACCGGTATCGGGACACTCGGCAGATTGGAACTAAAACGCTGCAGGGCTTCCAGCGGGTTTGAACCGGAGTCCACCTTGTCTTTCAACGGCCACTGCATGACGGAAGCGCCGGTCAATTCCAACTGTGTGATCAACAGCTCCCCCCATAACAGTTTCGAGGGCGACCAGGAGAAGTCCACCCGTTCCAGGGTCATCAACAATCCTGAGTCACCTGAAATATCAATATTCCGAAGACTCGTGAGGCCGTTCCGGCCGGGTTCTATCGACCCCACCTCCACATTGAACGAACCGCGGGCGTTAGTTCGCTCGACCGCAAACTCGACCAATTCCTTGTTTACCGCCGGAAGATGCGCATGCAGTATATACGCGCCGCCCAGCAGGAGCAGGGCGGCCAGCGCCGTGATCAGGATAAACAGGCGCATCAGAAGGCCTGCCCGATTGAGAAATAGACCTGCACGATGTCATCCACCGATCTCCTGTTCAAGGGGAACGCGACATCCACGCGAATCGGACCCGCAGGCGAGAAATAGCGAAAACCGGCGCCTGCCGCTACCTGTACGTCATGAAACACATCGCTGTTTATCCCGGTTGAGACAGCGCCGGACGAAATAAAGCCGGTAACGCCAAATTTTTCATTAAGCCGGGCACGCACCTCTCCCTCAAGCTCCAGGGCCAGGCGCCCTCCAACGGGGTCGTTATCGCTGTCGAGCGGGCCGACGCCATACTTGTCATACCCCCTGACCGAGCCGCCACCGCCGGCGTAGAGGCGCCGTGTTGCCGGGATGGAATCGAGATCCCTTGAAAGGATCGACGCGGCTCTTGCGCGCCCGGCCAACACATATTTTCCCTCATTATCCAGAGCTTTATAGACGGAACCGTTAGCATTCACGGTAAGGAAGTAAGTATCCGATTTGTCAAACAAACCGACGTTGGGTTCCGTTTCCAGCTTGACGCGCAACCCCTTCGTGGGATCGAGCAGGTCGTCCGTACTGTCATAGCCGGCGAATGCCGGCAACCCCAACAGGTAGGCGTCGGCGTCCATGCCCTCGTCATCAATGGCGCCGAACTCGGCAAGAAAACCCAGTCCCACGCGCCACTCTCGATTCAACCGCCGATTCAATCCTGCATAGGCGCTGGCCGTAAGGGCATCGAAGGCATCGTCTTCGTTCCGTTCCAGCGCCAGGTTAGCCGTCAGGTCCTGGCCGGGATGAAGAAATTCGGGTTTACGTAACCCAACCCCGACACTTTGCTCCACAAGACCGCCTTCCATCCAGGCGCGCAGGTTTTCATTCGCTCCGAGAAAGTTACGGTGCAGGAAACTGGCGCGTGCGGACGGACCCAGGTCGGTGTCGTAGCGCAGACCTCCCGCCACGCGGCGGTGCGTTCGCTCTTCCACCAAGACGGTCACCGGCAACGCCGGCAGATTTTCTGAAGCATCAGGCGGCATTTCCGGAATGCGCGCCGATACGGACTTAAACAGGTTGGTTGCGGTCAGCCGGCGCTGGTAATCGATAAGCGAGTGTCTGTTGAAAATATCACTTTGCTTCCATGGCATGTATTTCAGCAAATAATCCTCTTTGACGGTTTGAAGACCCTCGAAGTGTACCGCGCCGAACACACAGGCTGACCCGGTGGAAATAACACTGTCCACAGTCAATGTTGCCGCGTCCGTATCCACCTGGCCGGCCCGCCCCCGGTATTCGGCATAAGGGAACCCCCGGCTTTGAAGCGCGTCCACGGCAGCCGTCTCCGCATCCTTGATTTCAGCGGCAATGGCTGCTGCGCCGACCGGCGAACCGAGCGAGGCCTCATCCAGGACCGGAAGCGCAACATTACCTGTATTTTTCAGTGTCAGGGTGTGCTCTGCGAGTTTGAAGACCGGGCCGGGATGTACGGTGAATGTCACATTCGCGGCTTTTCCCGAAGACTCTGCGATCCCGGAAGAGACGGATGCCGAGTAATAACCCTGTGAGTGCAGAATACTGGTTAGTTTCTTCTCGTCGTGCTTGACCCGGCGCCGCAGGAAGATGACCCCCTGCGCGCCTTCCTTGCGCAGCCTGAACGTTAAAAGTGAACGGCGGGCATTACGCGTCACCTTGTCCGAAGGCGAATTTTCCAGCTTGACTTTATAGTCGATAACTTTATCTGGTTGGGTAATCCGAACCGGTTGTGGTCGCACGGTTTCCTTATCCAGGCAACCGGCAACAAAAACCGTGACCGCCAGGGTTGAAACACAGATCGTCAGGTACAGCAGTTGTGACATGCCGCATAAATGCAAATAAAAAGATACAAGCGGCTTGGCGATGGATATGCGCCAAATATCTGCCGCTTGTATCAATGCTGCTTCTTTGAATCAGGATGTATTTTCCCTTACAACATTACGAAGGAGGTGATCATTTGGAATATGAATCAATTCCCCATCCCGTGTCCGGATGCTGGTGGTTATTGACCCCACACTGTCCACGGTTCCTTCATAATCGAGAAACTGTAGCTTGCTGCCGGATTTATATAAATCACGCGCATACACGCCCGAGACGATGCTCTTCGCCACACCCCTGGTACCCAGACCAAGTGCGATTGCGAGCGCCGCCCCGGCAGCGACCAGGATGATTTCAACCACGCGGTCAAGCAAACCTGTTTCAACCCCCAGTTGATCGATTGCGAGGATGCCCACCACGGCAATCAGCGCAATATAGGCCAGCCGTGACACTGCGCGGGCATATCCGAACCCCAATCCCTCGGTGGCCGTTTCGACAACAGTGCGGACAAAGTGCGCCAGCAACAGGCCCAACACGACAATCATCGCCGCAGCGATAACATTAGGCAGGTATTCCACGAATGTGTTGATGGTTCTGGATACATTCTCGAGTCCGAGCGTCTCTGACGCTGAAATCAGTATGGTCAACATGAATAACCAGAAGACCAGTTTGCCTACGATTTCCGACGCAGAAGACTGGATGCCGACTTTGGACAGTGTTCCGTCCAGCCCGGTTTTCTGACTGGCTATCTCGAATTTCACCTTCCTGAGTATGGCGGTCGTGATTCTGGCCAGCAACAGGGATAGAAAATAGCCGATGATGACAATAATGAGCGCACCGAGCAAGTTGGGAATGAACACGGCAACTTTCGTCCAGAGCGCAGTCATCGCTTCGACAACGGTATTACTCCATTCAATAGGCAAATCCATCCCTGGTATTGTTTCGGTTACGTCAGTCATAACTTGGATCCTCCCGTTTATATGAAACAACCACTATTGACACAATCTATTCGCTGCAACTACCGGCTTACTTTGACATCAGATGGGTGTTTTCCACTATGCGCGGCAGCCCCACGATTGAATAGCTTGTAAACTGCGGCGAACAGTTCAAGCAGCACCAGCCAGATGCGGCCTAGTCCGAATGTCAGGACGTCGCGGAGTATAATATTGGTACGGACCCTTGACATGATCCGTTCGACTCGTCGCTCATCCGGTTTGCTGATATCCGCCATGTGATTACCTCACTTCATCTTGACTTTTGCTGCTTATGATCTTTAGACGCAGGAGGATGGTTAAAAAGTCACATCATCTGCAATTATTTTGCATAACGGGTGTAACAAAGTGTGAAATGACGGTTGTCGAGGAGGAACACTGGTTATGAGTAATATTTATACTTCACAATTGAATTGTCAGGGCCGCTTTGAGACGCTGCTCTGCCCGGTAAAGCCGCATCTTGGATGCGCTGAGCTTCAACCCCAGTACTTCTGATATTTCCAGGAAACTCAATTCGGCAATGTGTCTCAGGATGAGTATTTCACGATCGTCGGCATTGAGGGTGTCCAGTGCGTTCGCCAGCGGACCATCCGTCAGATCAAGGTAATCCAGGGACTGGCTTTCCTCCCCGGTAAATTCAAGATGCTCGAAATACGTTTGCTGCTGATCCTTGATCCGGCGTAATGTCCGGTACCTCGATGCGCAAACGTTGGCGACAACACGAAACAGCCATGTTTTGAACGAGGCTCGACCGCCAAACTTGCCTATCTTTAAAAACAGTCGCAGGAATACATCCTGGGTTGCTTCCTCTGCATCAGTCTCTGACTTCAGGTACCTGAGACAGGTCCGGTACACAACCGGCTCATAGCGGCGTACCAGCTTTTCGAATGCCGTCGTTACATAAGGCAGTTCAGCCCTGCATAACGCTACCAGTGCATCATCGGGTTGGCCGAACAAGCTCATCGATTATTTTCCTTCTATCCTGGCAGCTGCGTTGATCATCTGGGCAGGTTTCGTTCTGGGCAATTTTACCAGGGAAAAACCAGCTGTCAGTTCGGGCGGTTCCCATTTGCTGAAAAAAAGCGTTGCTTGCCGGCGGGGGCATTCCCTACCGGATTAAAACTATACGGCGTTGGTGAATTTATTCTGTACCAAACAGTTCAAATGCAGCAGTTGTCATCACCTCAACCCCGGTCAGGATGGTCGGTTGCGGGTCCGGGGCGAAGAAAGGGGAGTGCAGGGAAGGCAGGACCTCGCCCGCTTGCATGGCCCTGGCATATTTATCGGCCTCTACACCGCCAATCCAGAGAAAAAGACTGGGTATTTTCGGTTCCACACGGCCATACTGGGCGAAATCCTCGCCACCCATAACGGGTTCCCCGGGTATGAGACGTTCATCGTCGAACACCGTCCCTAATACCTTGACGATACGGTCGGCCAGTTCCGGGTTGTTATAGACAGAAGGTGTGGATTCGTCCTTGATTTTAACGACGGGCAATTTGTCGGCAGGCAAGCCCATAGCCAACGCTTGTCCTTCGGCTATTCTTTTAATGCCGTCGAGCAACGCGGCGCGCGCTTCATCGGTATAGGAGCGCACCGTCAACTGCAGTTCGACCTTGTCGGGGATGACATTATGTTTGGTGCCGCCGTGTATCGAACCGACCGTGACCACGCCGGCGTCAATGGGTTTCAACTCGCGGGAAACCAGGGTCTGCAGGGCGTTGATGATCTGGGCCGACAACACGACAGGATCTTTGGTGCGATGCGGATAGGCTCCGTGCCCGCCGATGCCGTAAACGGTAACATCGACGCTGTCAACGTTGGCCATGACATAGCCTTTGGTGTAAATGACCTTGCCGGCAGGTACGGAGGCGCTGACATGCAGCCCGAAGTTGTAATCCGGGCGGGGGAAACGCTCAAACAAGCCGTCTTTCAGCATGGCGCGGGCGCCGGCGCCGACTTCTTCTGCCGGTTGGGCAATCATCACCAGCGTACCTCGCCACTTGTCGGTCAGGGCCGTGAGACGCCGGGCCGCGCCGACAAATACGGTCATGTTCACGTCATGGGCGCAGGCATGCATGATATTGACGGTATTGCCCTGAGCATCAACGGTGGTAGCCTTGCTGGCATAGGGTTTGCCGGTCTTCTCAAGGACGGGCAGGGCGTCCATGTCCGCCCTGAGCAATACCGTGGGGCCTTCACCGTTTTTCAATACGCCGACAACGCCGTAACCACCTACTTTTTCAGTGACCGTAAAACCCAGGTTGCGAAGTTCGGCCGCCATCCGCTCACTGGTCTTTTCCTCATGGAAGGATAATTCAGGATTCCCGTGCAGATGCACATACAGGGCCTCGAGATATGGATAATCGCTATGAATCGCGCTCTGCAAGGCAGTGTCTGCCCGTACGCATAGCATGAGTTGCATCAGGAATAAAAACAGCAAGGCAAGGGTAGATAATTTCATTGATCCCTACAGGAATAAAACCGGGTTATTTGAGAAAACGCAGATATCCTTGTCTCAGATAAAACGCATCGCTGCCAGGATGATGCCGGTCAGCGTGATCATCAGGCCGCCCAGGGTAATGACCAGATCACGTTTAAACTGGGACAGGACACTTTTCAAATCGGTGGCGGTAATCAATTCCGTACTGTGTTCGTTAAGAATATGTACCATTGCCTCTGCCTGGTCCTGGCTGAAACCGGCGGCTTCAAGTCGGCGCACAGCCCCGAGTGTATCTGTGATTATCACCTGTTTACCTCCATGATGATCTCCATGTTTCCATGTTAGAAATGAACAGTCTTTACCCTATCATAATGAGCCGGTCAAGTAAATGGAGGTGAAGCTCTGTTCAAGCGTCTTTGCCATACCCCAATATTATGCGCATAATATATATTATGTTAAATAGACATGATCTATTTAACATAACATATTTGGTGGTTGTGGGGGAATGTCGGGGTTTGCCTTGTTGTTCGTTGTATATTTTTGTTGGTTGTGGGGGCCTTCCCTGTTGTTCACTGGCATTTCCATTTATAGAAAATTACGGGGATAACCACCAGAGTCAGCACGGTTGAACTCAGTACGCCCCCTATCATAGGCGCGGCTACTCGCTGCATTACCTCCGATCCCGTGCCGTCGATGAGCATAATCGGCAGCAGGCCGGCGATGGTCGAACAGGCTGTCATCATAATCGGCCGCAGGCGTTGTTCCGCCGCGTTAATCACGTTGTTGCGCAAAACAGCGGCTTCCGGTTTTTTCACCGTGAAATGGACGGATGTCAATGATTTTTTCAGAAACTCAAGCATCACTATCCCGCTTTCCACAGCTACGCCTGCAAGCGCTATAAACCCGATACCTACCGCAATGGACAAATTGAAGTCCAGCAAATACAACAACCACACTCCCCCGCCGAAAGCAAACGGCAGGGTAGCCATGATGAGACATACATCTGCCAGGCTGCGGAAATTCAGGTATAGCAATATGAAAATAATGAAGAGCGTGACCGGCACTACGACTGATAACCTTTCCACCGCCCGCTCCATGTACTCATACTGGCCTGACCAGGCCAGCGAGTAACCCGGAGGCAGTTCCACTTCAGCGGCAACCCGGGCGCGGGCCTCGTTTACGTAACTGCTGAGGTCCCGGTCCCGTATATCCACGTAAACCCAGCCGTTAAGCCGCGCGTTCTCGCTTTTTATCAGCGGCGGGCCATCTGTTACCTTGATGTCCGCAACATCTTCCAGGGGAATCCGCGCCCCTGCCGGAGTAATAACCGGCAACTGCCGCAGGCGTTCCAGGGAGTCCCGTATCCTGCGTGGATAACGGATATTGACCGGGTAGCGCTCCAGTCCTTCCACCGTTTGCGTTACATTCATGCCGCCGATTGCAGTACGGACGATATCCTGGATATCATCGATATTAAGGCTCAGACGGGCTGCGCTGACCCGGTTGATGTCAATCGTGATATAGCGGCCGCCCGTAACCTGTTCCGCATACACCGACGCCGTGCCGGGAATATTTCCCAGGGCCTCTTCAATCCGGTAGCCGATATCCTCTATCACCTTGAGGTCCGCTCCGGCGACCTTGATCCCCAGGGGTGTCTTTATGCCTGTTGCCAGCATGTCGATGCGCGTCTTGATGGGCATGACCCAGGCGTTGGTAATCCCCGGCAACCGGACCAGTTCATCGAGTTCCTGCTTCAGGGAATCCATTGTCATACCCTCGCGCCACTCACTGCGCGGCCTGAGCCTGATCAGGGTTTCTATCATGGTCATGGGGGCCGGGTCCGTCGCCGTCTCGGCCTGGCCAATCTTGCCGAATACCGTGTCGACCTCAGGCACGGTACGGATCAGCTTATCGGTTTGTTGCAGCACCTGCCGGGCCTTGCCGGCAGAGATTGCGGGCAAGGTGGTCGGCATATACATCAAATCTCCCTCATCCAGTTCCGGCATGAATTCACCGCCAAGCCGGCTTATGGGCCATAAACCTATCAATAACACGAGCATCGCTGCAAACAATGCCGCCGACGGGAAGCGCAATAAAAGGCCGAGTGCCGGGCGGTAGATTCCCGACAGCAACCGTACTACGGGGTTCCCGGCGACCGGCACGATACGTCCGCGCATGAAATAGCCCAGCAGTACGGGAACCAGGGTAACCGCCAGTATCGTTGCTGACAGCAGGGCATACAGCCAGGTGAACGCCAGGGGTGAAAACATGCGTCCTTCCTGGGCCTGGAGGGTAAATATCGGCAACACACTGAGACCCGTAATCAGCAGGGCAAAGAATAACGGCCGCCCTACTTCGGCGGCGCCGCCGGCGACAGTCTGCCAATGGGCATCTCGGCCGGGGTTTCGTTCCAGGTGCTTGTGCACGTTATCGATCATGACAACCGCCGCGTCCACCATGACGCCGATGGCTATGGCGATCCCCCCGAGCGACATGATGTTAGCGTTGACACCCTGTGTATACATGATCAGGAACGCCATCAGGATGCCCAGGGGCAGACTGATAATCACGGATATCACGGAGCGCAGGTGCAGCAGGAATAATACACAGACGATCGCCACAAGCAACAGTTCGGCCAACAGGGCATTGCTCAAGGTGTCGATCGTGCGGTTGATCAGCCCGGACCGGTCGTATGTCTCAATAATTTCCACACCGTCAGGCAGGCTGTTTCCCAGTTCCCCCAGCTTGCTTTTCACGTCATCTATGACTTTCCGGGCATTCTCTCCCCAACGCATGACGATAATGCCGCCGACCACCTCACCTTCTCCATTGAGTTCCGCAATACCGCGCCGGAGTTGCGGCCCCACATGCACGTCTGCCACGTCACCCAGCAGCAACGGTGTCCCGCGCACATTGACCCCCAATGGAATTTCGCGCAGTTGCTCCAGCCCGCTGAGATAACCTGTCGCCCGGACCATGTATTCCGCTTCGGCCAGTTCGACCACTGATGCGCCGGCCTCCTGGTTTGCCCGCTTGACGGCCTGGTGCAACGTCGCCAGCGGGATATCATAGGCGCGTAACAAATCGGGGTCGATAACGACCTGGTACTGTTTCACCATACCGCCCACCGTCGCAACTTCAGCTACTCCCGGCACTGCCTGTAGTTCATATTTCAGGAACCAGTCCTGAAGGGAGCGCAACTGGGACAAATCATGCCTGCCGCTCCGGTCGACCAGCGCATATTCATAGATCCAGCCCACACCGGTTGCATCCGGACCAAGCTCCGGTTCGACTCCCGGTGGTAACCGGCTCGCCACCTGGCTGAGATATTCAAGCACGCGCGAACGCGCCCAGTACAAATCGGTCCCTTCCGAAAAAATGACGTACACATAGGAAGTACCGAAAAACGAATAGCCGCGGACGGTGACCGCGTGGGGAACGGCCAGCATGGCCGTGGTGAGCGGATAAGTCACCTGGTCTTCAACAACTTGCGGCGCCTGGCCGGGATACGACGTTTTGATGATCACCTGTACGTCCGAGAGATCCGGGATCGCATCCACCGGCGTTTCGGACAAGGCATAAAGTCCGCCCAGCGCCAGCAGCACGGCGAACACCATAACCAGGAAGCGGTTATAAATCGACCACCGGATTAATTGTTCAATCATGATCCTGACCGCTCCACCTATCGCTTCTCCGGTTTACCGGTCGCATCGCCATGCGTGGAATGCAGGCGTTGCAGACCGGCGTTGAGACTGGCTTCCGAATCAATCAGGAATTGCGCCGAGACAACAATCTCCTCGCCCTCCTCCAATCCGGACAGCACCTCCACCTTATCGCCGCTCTCCATGCCGGCGCTGATCTCCCGCACCTCAAACCTGCCGTCTTCCAGCGAAATAACCACCCGCGTCATGTCCGCGCCGTGTATCAGCGCCTCATGAGGGATCGTCAACACTTCCTTCCCCGGTTCGCCGTGAATTTCCACGTGGGCATACATGTTCGGCATCAGCAGGCGTTCCGCATTATTGAAACGCAGGCGCGCGCGCAGTGTCCGTGTCGTCGGGTCCAGGTCCGGGTAAATGTATTCAACTTCTCCCGACCAGGTGCGGTCCGGCAATGCCGGCAGACGCGCTTCCGCCACCTGCCCTGTCTTTACCCAGCCTGCCTGCCGTTCAAATACCTCGATCAGCAGCCATACCTGGTCCATGTTGGCCAGACTCATCACCTCCGTATCCGGTTTGACGTACATTCCTTCACGCACGTTCAGGTGCGACAAAATACCGCTCTGGGGTGCATGAAACCTGACGTATTGCGCCACCTTGCGGTTTTTCTCAAGTTGTTTCACCTGTGCGGGAGATACCCCCAGCGCGAGCAGGCGTTCGCCCGATGCCTCCGACAATAACCTGTTACCGCTCGCCAATGCCTGCAGATACTCTTCCTGTGCGTTGACCAGCGTCGGTGCATATAACTCAAACAGGAGTTGTCCCTCACTTACCTGTTCGCCTTCGGCGCGTACTGCCAGGCGTTCTATCCAGCCTTCGGTACGGGTGTGAATGTGACTGATACGCGTCTCGTCATAATCAAGATATCCAACGGTGCTGATCCTGCGTGAAAGCGCCTCGCGCCGCACCGGCGCGGTCCGCACCCCCAGGTTGTTTACGACCTCGGGCAGGATTTTCACTACACGGCCGGGTTCGTTCTCCGCATCGGCATAGACCGGGATCAGGTCCATCCCCATGGGGGATTTGCCCGGTTTGTCACTTCGATAAGCAGGGTCCATCGGCGCTACCCAATACAAGGGTTCGTCAGCCTTTGCTGCCGGTCCGGCGCTGGCAGCGGTCATTTCGCCATGGGGAGCGTTCCGGCTGTCAATTACACGGTTCAGCATTATTCCGGCCGCAATACCGATTACCAGCGTTCCGGCCAGCAACAAGCTCTTTCTCATCGCGCATCTCCGACAAAATATAATAAATCCGACTGCACCTTTGCCCGCTCGACGTACAGCCGCAGCATTGAAAGGCGCGTATTCAACTCGAGCAAACGAGCCCGCATCAACGTGGTGAAGTCCGCCACGTCGTTCTGGTAGGCCTTCAGGGTCGTTTCCGCATTTTGCTGCGCTTCGATGATTGTGTGAGCTTCATAGAGTGAGTAACGCTCTCCCAGTTGCTTCCATGAGGCGTAGATGCGTCCTGCCTGCCTGGCAAGTTCCCGCAGTTCGTCGGTGCGCGCAAATTTTGCCGCCAGGTGGCGTTGTTGGCCGGCAAGGACCCGTTTGTCCTGGCGCTGGCGGGTGAACAGCGGCACATCCACCAGCACCATGGCAGAGAGAAAATCATCCCGCCCGCTTTCCTGCAAATCACTGCCCGTTCGTTCCGAATAGGTGACATCGACGGTCCAGCCGGGCTTGTACTGTTCTTCTGCAATGGAAACCTGGTATCGACTGGCGTCGATCATATGGTCGTGGGCAAGGATAAGCGGATGCCGGTACAAATCCGCGATGATCTCGTCAAGAGTGGGAAGCGCGGGTAACACAGGTTGCCTGTCGGGCAATGGCCGCCCTGTGTATTGCGCGCCGACCCATTTCGCCAGTTGCGCAACAGCCGCCTCCTTTAATCCGGAATTTTCCGCGCGCCGGTCCTGTAATAATGATAATTCCAGTTGCGCGAGAAGCACATCATGCTGATTATCCCGGCCCACCGCGTATTGGCGCTGCGTGATATCCAGCAGCCGGGTGAACAGGCGCTCATGTTCAGCGAGTATCTTCTCGTTCTGCAATTGAAAATAAAGCTCCAGGTAAGCCTTTCGCACCGAGCGTAAGACACTGAGGCTGCGCTCTGCAGCGCGCGCGTTTTCAACGCCCGCCAGGGCGGATGTCCTGTTCCTGCTGTAACGCAGGGTATGACCGCGCGGGAAAGTCTGCTGCACACCGAATTGAAGTTGTGTCATGGCTTCCTGGCCACGGGTAAAGGAATCAACCGGAAAGTTGACGGCGCCCAGTTTGAACCTGGGATCGGATAGCTGCCCGTCAGCTACGGACTGGTGGCGCAAGGCTTCTGCCTTTGCGTTGATGCTAAGTTCCATGGCATCCCGTTCCTGCGCAAGCTGCTCCGCTTGCGCGAGTGTGAGTTCTGATGCGTCTGCAGCGACCGGTGTGATGTTAAAACTGCCCAGAGCAACCCATGTCGCGATTAAACCTGATAACGTTTTGCGGCGCGTCGGCCGGAATAAATAAAGCATGACTGCCTCCTGTACTGAAGTCCACGAATAAAAATCGAGAGTTCAATACAGGCGATCTACTTTATCTGCACTCGGAAGGTATCAATCGGGGATAATGCCGGATAACCGGGAGACCGGACATTGAGCAGGGACGAAACCGGAACGTCTTCGATGCGCGTCCTGTCAACAGGAAGCGCCAGTGCAGCCAGCTTGAAATTATGCAATTCATGCTGCGCAATCGATGTAATGCCGGTCGCAACAGCGTCGCAATCACAGGCATCGTTGTTGAAGTCAATGGGTTCATGCCCGGTTTTACTGCCGCAGTGGCTGCTTTCTGAGGTTTGTGCGGGTTGACGATCCTGATCGATATGCGCCATGCATATCTGGCACGCCACACTCAGCCATCCTCCCAGCAGGAGAGCGGTTACCGTAATATTTATCTGGCGTTGACGAAGAACCATCATGGGAAATTATTGTTGAAAAGTATTAAATTGTCAAAATAACGTCTGGCGGTATTTCAAGCAGGCGGGCGATGGATATGCTGCTTTTGTTTTAAATACAGCAGGCTCATGACCGTGATTAGACTCAACAGGATCAGGACGATCCCGAGAATGCTCACAACAGAGAAATCATTATCCCGGACCATCATTCCCACCACACCCGGACCCAAACCCAGGCCGGCGGTTTGAACAGCCCCCATCATGACAACCACACGGCCCTTGGGATCCAGTTCCGCCATGATTCCGGAGAAATAAGGTTGTGTCAGGTTCCAGGCAAACAGATAGCACATTGTCGCCATGCCGAAACTAAGTGTATTGATATCGCCTGACAGCAGCACCAGGCCATAAATTGAAATCACCGCACTGATAATGATCGGCCAGGCCCGACCGAAGCGGATACTGACCAATGCCGCGATCAGGGCGCCGGCAATACCGCCGATGTTGGATAAGGCCAGACTGTTACCGATGGTTTGTCCCGGAAGGCCGGCATCCGCAGCAATGCGTTCCATGAATGCCCAGGCTTCCCCCTGCGCCATGAAATAGAGAAAGACTGTCGCCAGACCCAGGCCCACCAGCACATAAGGCAATGACTGCTCTTCCCTGGTTAAACTGCGATGTTCCTCACCGTGGGAGACGGGTAACCAGTGTATGAATATGAAGTTAATCGCAACGAGCAGACTGATGACTGCAAACACGTAAGCCTTTCCGCCGGAGGCAAGGAGTGCAGGTATGAAATACAGCATGCTCGCTGCAACACTTAAAATCACCACCAGGTAAATCCCGAACTGCCGGTCAGGATTTCGCGTCCCGCCGAAGATGGCAAAGGCCACGGAGACCGACATGCCCTCCCCTATGCCGGCAAGCAAGCGCGCAATCACCATGCTCTGATAGGAATCTGCCTGGATCGATAAAAGGGTGCCTGCCAGTAAAATGGCTAATGCTGCAACAGCCACTACACGCCAGTTACATTTGTGGATCACGAATGCCGTGATGCCCATGGCTACCGCCATAGTGATGATATCTGCAGACATGACCAGGCCGACCTGGGCCGGACCCAGTTGCAGGCTGTCCGCGATCACACCGACAATCCCTGGCAGTATGACAATGGTCAAAGCGCCAATGCTGCCGAGGTAATTTGCTGCGACTAATGGGCGAATGCTGTTTAAATCAATAGCTGGCGCTGTGGGTGTTTTAGTCGTCACTCCTTGTTCACCACAACATCACCGACCCGGTTGTCTACAAGAACCGGGATATCGAGATAGGTGAGCGTCGGGTCTACACCGAAGACTTCACGGAAGTGTTCAACAAAGGCAGGTGAAAAGAATTCCTCGGCCTGTTCCCGGGATTCCCAGAGATAGACGGAGTGGCCGTCACCTGTCGTCTCGTCGTAACAAAACTGTTTACTCATCAAACCTGGGAGTCCCTTGAAAATACTATTGGCAGCCCCGACGAAGTTTTCCGTAATCGCCTGGCGTGGTGGTTTACCGGGGAGGTTGTAGGTAATCAGAACTGTTATCATGACTCATCTCCGTTTTACTGTTATCTATTTATCTCTTTCAAAAACCACCCTCCCATTTTGCACCACCAGGACCGGTTTGACCAGCGCTTCCAGGCTTTCAAGAGGATCTGAAGCGAGCAGTATCACATCCCCCCATTTCCCTGCTTCAATGCTGCCGGCCTCCCCGTCCAGCCCCATCGTTTCAGCGCCGATCAGGGTGGCTCCCTGGATGATTTCCATGTGTGTGAGGCCGCCTAATGTGAAGCCCTCCAGTTCCTGCAAATAGATCTTGTCAATGGTCGGAAGGTCTTTTGCGTTGGAATCCGTGCCGACGGCAAACTTCACCCCCAGCTCGTGCATTCTCCTGAACCTCTCAACCATGCCTTCATAGGTGTGACCCAGGTGTTTCTCCAGGTAGTCCGCGGAATAAGTGTATTGCCCGTCCAGTTCACGCAGGTGGTAGCCGATGGTCGGGACCAGGTTGATATTTTTCTCCACCATGTCCCGGTATACGTCATCATCACCGAACGGATACAGGTGCTCCATACTGTCGACACCGGCATCAACGGCTATACGTCCGGAAGTATGATACGGGTCCTGGGCGCCGCCCAGGTGCGCGGTGAGGCGTAATTTCCACAAATGCGCCTCCTCTACCGCGGCGCTGAGTTCCTCCAGCGTATACGGCGTGGTCGTCTTGATCAGGTCGGCGCCCAGTTTCGCCGCCTCACGCACGCGTTTGCGGAATTCCCAGGGGCCGTCCGCCTCCACGGCCCATATCGGTGGTATCAATGGCTGGAATTCCGTTGCATGGCCGCCCGTTGTGGTAATCAATGGACCCGATACATAGATCCTGGCGCCCCCGATCAGACCGCCCCGTTGCGCCCGCTTCAGTGAATAACCGACGTGATAACGGGATGCCACGTCCCGTACCACCGTGACGCCGATTTCCTGGTAGCGTTCCAGGAATCGTTCGGAACGCAGGGCGTTGATCACATCGTCTTCCAGGTCCCGGGCGCCTGCCAGTTTGAACGTGATGTGCGCATGCAGGTCGAACAAGCCGGGCAGGACCCATTTCCCCTCGGCATTGATTTCCCTGGCATCAGCCGACAGGTTATCAGGCCTGCCCAGGCTGATGATATTGCCTTCATTGATGAATATACCGGGATTGGGTCTCGGCTCGGCGCCGGTGCCGTCAATCAGGGTGCCTCCGGTTATCCAATAAGGAGTTGCTACCGCCTGGCAGCAAAACAGCAGTACTGCCGCATTACCGGCTATCAGTAGCAACTTTTGCAGGTATCGGTATAACATTGTCTGAACCTCTCTTTTCAGTTACCGGTTTTTATTTTTTGGCTATCAGCGCCTTACGACTGATAAACCACTACTGAAAACTAATTGCCCACCGGGGACAGATTTAAATCTATCCCCAAGCGCCCCCAAGCGCCTAATCAAATGAGCCGTATATAACCTTGCCCGCCAGCACTGTCGCCTCAACTTCTATGTCCTTGATGGTTTCGGCCGGGACCGTGAGGATATCGTCCGAGAGCACCACAAAGTCCGCATACTTGCCTGGTTCGATGGACCCTTTGACGTCTTCCTCGAAACTGGTATAAGCAGAATCCAGGGTGATTCCGCGAATAGCCTCCTCTCGGGTCAGTCCCTGGTCCGGACCGAGCTTCCCGCCCCACCCTGTTCCCCTGGTGACGGCGATGTAAATCTGCATTAACGGTCTCGAACGGGAGGAAACGGGTTTATCGGCGCCAAGTGAAAGTTTTATGCCGTTGTCTATCCAGTCCCTGAGCCGGTAGGATTTGTGAGCCAGTTCTTCACCCCAGTACTCTATGAATTTATCGCCTATGATATAGAGATGCCTGGGTTGGGGAAGCACGAGTAAACCGAGCTTTTTGACCCGCTCGTAGTGATCCGGCTGTAACAGGATGCCGTGGTCAACTATCCAGCGCCGGTCAAGGATGTTGATGCGCTCATTGACATACTCATAGGCATCCAGCAGTTGATCGATGGAGGCGCCGCCGACGGCATGGGGACCCGGGCGCCAGCCGTGCCGGGCGGCCGCCAGCACAAACTCGTTCAGTTGATCCTGTTCAACAAGCCGCAGCCCGTAGTAACCGGGGCGGCCTACGTATTCCGTGCGGATCTGGGCTGATTCCTCGGCCCCGTCCAGCATCATTTCCGCCAGGCCGTCAGTCCTGAACATGCCGTCTCCCCATTTCTCTTCCGGGTCGCCCAGGGTTTCGAACATGGCATCCATCTCATCCGCCGGGGTATTGGGATCGACGTCGTAACACCAGTCGATCCTTATGGTCATTTCCCCGTCTTCATACAGTTCGTGCAGCATATCGACAAGCTCCCTGCTACCGCCGGGTTCCCTCAGGCTCGTCATGCCCCAGCTGTTTACCCGTCTGATTGCCTGCCGGATGCCATCCTTCTGCACTTCCCTGCCTGGTGTCTGAAAATGATCCAGGAACGGGTACATGGCGTTGCGCACAAGAAATCCTGTCGGTTCACCGTTATCATCCTTCCATATTTCACCACCAGGCGGATTCTCGCTATCCCTGTCAAAGCCCACCCGCTCCAGGGCCATACTGTTGGCAATGACATAATGGCCGCCTTTCAATGTTACCGGGTTGTCGGGAGAGACCTCGTCGAGGTCATATCGATTCGGCAGTCGCCCATCCTCCAGCATGAACTGCCACCAACCGCCCTCGCTGAAAATCCATTCTCCTTTTTCCGTGACCGCAACACGTTCTGCAACCGCCTGTTTGATATCGTCGATCGAAGTTATTTCGGTCAGGTCTATCATCGTAGGCAGGTTGATCCCCATGGTCGTCATATGGCTATGGGTATCGTTGAACCCGGGAAGCACCGTCCGGCCGCCCAGGTCCACCAGCAGCGTGCCGTCGCCTGCACTCTCCAGGACGGAGCTTTCAGTCCCTACCCGCAGGAACTTCCCGTCCTTTACCGCAGCGGCTTCGGCAATGGAGAAGTCCTTGTCAACGGTGACGATCTTCGCGTTATGGATAACCAGGTCTGCATCCTGCCGGGCACACCCGCTGCAGATAAAGGCGAAGAGGACTAAAACCAGCAGAGGAATGTTGTAGATATGTTTCATGGTATTCTCCTGACGATGAGTTACGCCTGAAAATTGTTCCTTCTTTTTGTAAGACCGCATATGTTATGTGTACCGGTGAAGTCCGGTGAATTTATGCATCATCCGGGATCGAAGCCTGGCGCTATTGACAAGTATAGCGGGTAAGTAAGACATCAAACCGTGATAACGAACAGGATCCGGCTTTTCAATCGATAAATTCAGGTTTTCAGTGTGTCCCTGTTTGATAAAACCTGCTACTTCTCGTCCAAGTATCGTGTTAATCGCCAGGCCCCTGCCGTTGCACGCCTGAACGGCTAACAGTCCCTGTGAGAGACCGGTGACCCTGGGCAGGACAGAACGGCCAATCCACGGCGTACCCTCCCACAGATAGCGGATACGGGCCGTTTCAAGCAGGGGTGAAAAGTTCCTCAACCGTTCCTCGACGAAACGGATAATGCGGCTTTTGTCATTGTTAAACAGGAACGCCGGACAGGCAGTGATTAACCGGCCATCCCGGTCGTAACGCAGCGAGAAAATATTCGGACTGACATCGGTCATCGCATGGTTCTCAGGCAGGATAACCTCCCTGATTTTCATGTCCAGCGGTTCGGTTGCCATTTGAAATACCCTGAAAGGCAAAACGGTGCGGGCAAGACCGGCAGACAGGTTGCAGTTACCGCCACCCGCGCACAGTACGACTTTACTCGCGTTAACCGTGTAATTATCCGATTCGAGTCGCCATCCCGTGCCGCTTTTATGTAAATTCATCACCGGGCTGTCTATATATACCCGGGCGCCCTGCCCCGCCGCCGCACGCGCCAGTTCCCGTACATAGGCAAGCGGGTTGATGGCGCCGCCTGCCGGGTCCAGCAGCGCCCCCTGGTAGGTATCCAGTCCCGTGAGGCGGTTGATCGCATCCTTATCGACGCTTTGCACCCCGTATCCGAACGAACGCCATTCTGAAGCCGTTTTATTGACCCGTTCGACCTCCTGTACGGTCCTGGCAGGAGCCAGGAAGCCCGTTTGCTGGGGTGCGCAATCAAGAACCAGCTTTTGTGCCAGGGAAAATACATACTTCCCGGACTCGCCAACCATGTCCACAAGTCGCCTGCCCTTTTTATCGCCATACCTTTCCAGGATCTCATAAGGGCTGTGGCGCACCGGCAGGGATGCTATGACGCCGGCGCTTTTACCTGCGGCATCGCTGCCTGGTGTTGCCGCTTCGAGCACGACCGGGGCCATGCCTGCTTCTGCTAAATGATAAGCCAGCGAAATCCCGGCAACTCCTCCGCCTACGATGGCGATTTCCGCATCGTGAACTCCCGTTAATTTTGCAAGGCCTGCCGCAGCCGGTGTGACGTTGCTCCAGAGCGTATTCTCTTCAACCTCAACCGCGCACATGGCCGTTTATGCTCAATCAAGAGGCTCAATGGACAGCCTGCAGGCGCCGTTTTTGCGGATTTCACCGATGCAGGATTGCGCATGGGCAAGGTCTTCCGGGACAATCTCACCACAGATATTTGCCATCAACCAGCCAAACGGGAAAAGCAGGCGCCCGCCATCCCCGTAAAATATACCCAGGTCAAAAAACGCGCCCGGAGGCAATCCTTTTATGCTACCGGAACTGGCATAAGCCAGGACAACTTCCCCTGCCTGGGGAAATGAACTGGCATTTTCCAATGGCATGTCCGTTTGCGAGAGTTCCTCAGGCAATACCGAGGCGGGTAACGGGCAGGAAAGTTCCGGGCCTGTCCACATGGCATGGATGGCGTCGTATGTGGGACGGATTTGCGCCAGCCGCCATAAAAACCCGGCTGATTGCGGCGCCTTGTCATCCAGGAGAACACACCTGGCCGACAGACCGGACCGTGGTTCGGTAAACCTGACGTGTCGCTTCACTCGGTAAAATCGCGTATCACCCTGCCGTCCGCAACGACCAGCTTTACATCCTGAAGATTTTGTATGTCCTCCAGGGGGTTGCTGCCGACTACGAGGATGTCCGCAAGCTTGCCTGCCTCCAGGGTGCCTAGTTTGTCTTCCATCCTCAGTATCTCCGCACCGACACGGGTCGCAGAAGCGAATACGTCCTCATCAGACAGGCCCGCATCTTTCAACAGGCCGAGTTCCACATAATAATCCTGGGGGTAGCGCACGTCGTTTTCAAACGGGATATCAGAGCCTACCCCGATGCGGATTCCAGACTTGTGCGCGAGTCCGACCATCTCAAGATGTTGTGCATGAACGACGGGATAACGGCGAGCAAAGGTGAAGAAAAAACCGCCGGAGGGTATTCCCGCAGAGGGATAGCCCGTTTTCTCCACGTTGTAGAATGCGGTCAATGTCGGCACAAAGTCCGTCTTGTTGCGGGCCATGACTGCGATGATATGCTCGTCCATATTTAGAGGATGCTCGATCGAATCGACACCTGCTTCGGACGCCCACTCGGTATATTTGCCGAATGAGTCAACGGTAACAGGGATCCCCTGCATGTGGGCTTCATCCACTGCAGCGGTAACTTCTTCCCGGGTGTACGGCGAGGTCAGTTTTATCCAGTCCGCTTGTTTGCGAAGCTGTTCCCGCACCGCCAGCCTCCAGTCCCAGGGACCGTTAGCGACACGCACCCTGCTGGAACCCGCCAGGCTTTTCGGCTTGCCTGTAGCGGTTGACGTGATCTCATCCGCGTGCCCGCCTCTTGCCGCAATGAGATTACCGCTCCATAACACGCGCGGCCCATCGACCATGCGCCGTTCGACAGCCTCCTTGAGACGCAGGGCAACGTCATTGGACGTACCCACGTCACGGACCGTGGTAACTCCCGCGTCAGCCAACTGTCCCAGCAACAGCACCCCGCGAATCGCCGAGGCCGCATCCGAGTCGCGGTAGCGTGTGAAATTGCCGCGCTGCTGGGTGAAATGGACATGCAGGTCAATCAGTCCGGGCACGATATACAAACCCGACGTGTCGATAACCTGCCCTTCTTCCGTCGAAACCTCTGACCCGGCCGCAGTGCCGGCATACATTATCCGGTCCCCGCGCAGCGCCACCAATGCATCGGTTATGGGGGCAGCGCCGGTGCCGTCAATCAGGGTCCCCCCCTGTAATACGAGTAATGGATCTGCAGAGTAATCATGGGGTGGGACAGGCACCCTCCTGGTATCGTCCGTAGTGGTAAAAGTGGTTGTCTCTGCCGCTCCGATACCGGGAGCAGATAACATGAAAAAGCATACGAATATTGAAAAAATATTTCTCATGGCGCTCATTCCCTCGTGAAGATTCCGAAATGTAAAAGTCGCACACCCTGCCTGAACAGGATGCGCGACATATCGATTAATGACTGTAGCTGAGGCTTACCCCGAATATCCGCGGGGGGCCGTAGTGCAGTCGTCCGGGCAGAAAGCCTGAGGCAGGCCCGAATATTTCACTGAAGTACTCCTTGTCGGACAGGTTACGGCCCCAGCCCGCCAGTTCCCAGCGTCCGTTGTCGGACCTGATGCCGATCCGGGCATTGAGCAGCGTATAGGAATTCTGCACCGCGCCGGGGTGATTCGGCAGGATAAACTGGTTTGAATCGGTATAACTCCAATCGAACTGGGCAAAGGGCCGGAACCCGCTTATTGCCTGTGACACCGTGTAGCTGACCAGGCCGTTTATGGTGAAGTCAGGCGCATGAGCAGGGGTCTGGTCTTCATAATCCCCGTTTTGAATTTCCGCATCCATCAGGTTCACGCCGGTATATACCAGCAATTCAGGGGTAAGCTGCCAAGTGAGCTCCGCCTCTGCGCCGTAGATTTCAACGTCACCAGCAGTGCCCAACGTGATTACCCTGACATTCTGTCCCGAAACGGGGTCGATCCTGTCGAGCGCCGCTCTCGCCTGCATGTCATTCCAGTCATAGTAATAGCCCGCAGCGTTGAACTGTACATTGCCGTCAAGCAGCGTGGACTTGAAGCCGGCTTCGTACGCCAGCAGTTCCTCGGCTTTAAACGGCAAAAGCTGGTTGCGGCTGAAGGCAATCGAGGCCGGGAACCCGCCGCTCTTGAAGCCGCGGTTGAAGCTGGCATAGAGCAACAGGTTATCGGTCGGCGTGAACTCCAGCGCCACCCTGCCGCCCACCTCCTCGGTATTCAGCTTCGGATGCGTAAACTCAGCGAGGGGCACCGGTCCGGTGCCGGTTATCATGCCGCCGAATTCGAACTCGCGATCCTCATCGGTATAACGCACTCCACCTGACAGCTTCAATTGTTCATTAAGACTCCAGTCCACCTGGGCAAACGCAGAGATGCCTTCCGTCTCCATGTACGAACCACTTTCAAAAAACCCGGAGAATGAAGCATGGTCGCGAAAATCGGTGTCCGAAAAGAAGTCGTTATCATCGTCGCTGTAGAACCCGCCGATAATCCAGCTAATCGGTCCCCAACTGTCATCGGAGGCAAAACGAATCTCCTGGGTGAAACTGGTGATTTCCTCCCAGTTCCTGATCTCGTGGATGAGTGCAGGTGAACCGCCCTGGTCCAAGGGTTGAAACCGGTCGAATTCCCGGTAACCGGTGATGGAGGTGGCGGTAAACCGGCCGAAATCAATGTTGACTGTCGCTGAAATCCCCCAGGACTCGGCATCAACCCGGTTGCCGGTGGAGAATTCACCCAGTACCGTGCGTATATCCGGGTTGCGGTCCTGGATTATTTCTCTTTCCGGCGTCAAAGGCATGCCGCCCGTGCGGTCGCGTATCTGCGCGAACGAGGCGCATTCCACCTCATTGCGTATGCCTTCGGTTGCATAAGAACAGAACCCGGTGCCGTCCGCTTTCAGGTTGCCGGCATGTTTGAATGCCATTACCTCGGATTTATCCTCTGAATAGTCGCCGCTGATGAGGATGTCAAATGTCTCAGTGGGTTCCCACAGAATCGATCCGCGATAGGCCTTCCTGTCAATTTCCCCGTTATCGGGGTCCACACCGGGACCGAACGGCACTTCCGGTATTGTCTCCAGAGTCTGCCAGCCGTCCTGCGATACGTTGATATTCGTGGCAACCCGTGCCGACAGGGTATCGCTCAAAGGACCGCCGACACCCAGTTCCAACTCCGTCCTGTCATATTCCGCGTAATCGAAGCGCGCCTGCAGGTCGAACTCCTTGGTAGGTTTCTTTGGCACTACTTTTATCGCTCCGCCGGTGGTATTACGGCCATACAGGGTGCCTTGCGGTCCCTTCAATACCTCGATCCGGTCCACGTCGAACACCTGGAAGCCCAGCATGACGTGCGACGGCAGGGCGATTTCATCCAGGTAGATCATGACCGCGGGGTTCTGTTTGCCGGAGACGTCGTTCATCCCTACCCCGCGAATGGTAAACACAGAATCACCCTCGTAGGAGGAACTGGCGTTAACCGTCAACCCGGGCGTGAACTGGGCCAGGTCTCGCGGCTGCGCAACTCCGAGAGCCGTTAACCTGTCACCGGTAAATGCCGTAATCGAAATCGAGACATCCTGAACGTTCTGCTCGCGCTTCTGCGCCGTGACGATGATTTCTTCAATCTGGGCAGACACAGGTACAGGAAATAATAATATACACGAAATAACAACTGTAACTTTTTGAAATATATTATTTTTATAAAAAAGTGATACAACAGAAGTGAAAAACCGGTCTATAGAGCAACTAATCATCATCCTCCCCCTTCGTGTGTGTGACAACACCGATGACAGGATACTTGCCAAGAATATAATAGTCAATAATAATCGACAGTGTGGTTATTTTACAACTTCTGCCAGCCCTGTTCTGCTTCCGCCAGGCTGTCCCGGTAATACTTCAGTCCGGTATAAAGGATGAGCGCCGACAGCGGCGCCGATATTGCAACCATGGTTGCCAGGGAATGGCCGACCAGGGCCGGATCTTCGTATAAATAGTCGGTCAGCAAGGCGACGAAGGTCGGACCTATACCAAGTCCTATGAGGTTGACAGTCAACAAATACAGCGCCGAGAACTGGGCCCGCATCTGGTTAGGTGTGACCGTTTGTATCGCGGCAGGAGAGATACCGTGCGGCAGGGCCCAGAGAAAGGTAAACGGCGCCATCAGCGCCACGGCGAGCCAGATATTGTCGACCAGGAAGGCGGCAGCGCCGAACGGAGTGCAGCAGAGAGCCCCAATCATGACAACTCTCAGGTTAGCGTCCGTATAACCACGTCGGCGTAATGCATCCGCGATCCATCCCGCTCCAACCACGCCGGAAGTACCGAACACCAGCAGCATGCTTCCGTAGATGAGACCGACCTCTCCCGGCGTCCAGCCATACTTGCGGATGAAAAATGCCGGGGCCCAGGACAGGATCGCATGGGCCAGCATAACGAACATCGAAGCCCCGATAAAATGATGCCCATAGGTACGCCGGTTTTTACGCAAAAATGCGATGATTTCCCTGATTGGAATGCCCTTGGGGACTGCGCCCGGCTGATCTCCGAGCAGCCCCCTGCGTGCCGGTTCGCGCAGGGACAGCACCAGTAAAGCGAGTAATATCCCGGGTAACCCCACAACTATGAATGCCATCTGCCAGGCGCGAATCTGCCCGAAAACAGGGACGTCAACCACATCGAGGCGGGTCACGAAATCGACAACGAACCCACCGATAATATATGCCAGTCCGGCGCCGAGAAAGCTGCCCCCGGAAAAGACTGCAATCGCCCGGGTAACCTTGCCCGGTGGAAAGTAATCAGTAAACAGCGAAAAAGCAGGCGGCGACAGCGCGGCCGCCCCTACTCCCAACCCGATGCGCGCGGCAAACAATTGCCCGAAAGATTTTGCCAGTCCGCACATCACGGTCATCAGGCTCCAGAGGAACACACCGGCGGCGATGATGGCGCGCCGGTTGGCGGCGTCTGCAAGACGGGCAATGGGGATGCCCATCAGGGTGTAGAACAGGGCAAAGGCAATTCCCTGCACGAGCGATATCTGTGTGTCGGTGAGCTGCAGGTCCGCCCGTATCGGTTCCACCAACAGGTTTATAATCTGCCGGTCGATGAAGGAAAAGATATAAGCAACCGTCAAAACACCGACGACGTACCAGGCGTAGATCTGGTTTGGGTAGTCTTCTTGCCTGGCGTTTGCTGATGAAACAGCTTCAGGTTTATTCTTCATTTTTCATTTGTATATTTACAGCCGCGCCTGGAAACTGACTGTGTACCTTAAATCATTAGTATCCCAACGTTTAATCGAATAAAATCAATTGGTTAGGGTCATCGGGCCGGTTCGGGTTGTTACCCGTATTGGTAAGTATATGATCTAAGGGCATTTTCTCAAACATGGTCACGCTTAAAAGATGAACATTAATTACCATAAACAATTCTTTTTTACGGCAGTCCTGCTGGTTGGTATCAGCCTGTCAATCCCCGACACCGTTTACGCTGCTGAATTTCAAATTGATTCGAGCGAATTGAGCGGTCTCAGCTATCGATTGGTTGGTCCCATGCGCGGTGGGCGCGCTACCAGGGTTGCCGGGATCAGTGGTGATTCGGCAACCTATTATTTTGGTACTGCTGCCGGTGGTGTCTGGAAAACGACCGATGGCGGCATCACCTGGTTTCCGATTTTTGACGGCCAACCGGTGAGTGCTATCGGTGACATTGCCGTTGCGCCGTCCGACCCTGACATTATTTACGTCGCCACCGGCGACGCCAAGTCGCGGGGCAATGATTCTCACGGTAACGGGGTCTATAAATCCATCGATGCCGGCGCCACCTGGAAGCATATGGGACTGTCCGGGGTAAGACAGACAAGCCGCGTCATAGTCCACCCGGAAAATCCCGACGTCGTCCTGGTAGCCGCGCAAGGTGGGTATTACGGGCCCGGCGAGGACCGCGGCGTGTTTCGCAGCCGGGACGGAGGCAGAACCTGGAAAAAAGTCCTTTACGTCGATGAGCACACCGGTGCATACGATGTCGACTTCGTGCCGGGAAGCCCCGACAAACTCTATGCAACGATGTGGCAGATGCTGCGTAACCCCTTCAGCCTTGCCAGCGGTGGTCCGGGAAGCGGCCTGTTTTATTCTTCCGACAGCGGCGACACCTGGAAAGAATTGCAAGGAAACGGTTTGCCGGATGGCGTGCTGGGCAAGATTGGCGTGGCAATTTCACCGGCGGATCCCGATCGTATCTACGCGGTCATAGAAGCTGCAAAAGGCGGGCTTTACCGCTCCGACGATGGTGGCATTAACTGGAAATACATAAATCCGAGTCGCGCACTCTGGCGACGCGCCTGGTTTTTTATGGACATCGTTCCACATCCGGTGGATCCTGACACCATTTTTGTCCTGAACATTGAACTGGAAAAGTCAGTCGATGCCGGCGAGTCATTTACGCCGATGAAAACCAACCACGTCGATCATCACGACCTGTGGATCGACCCTGGGAACCCGCAACGCATGTTCAGCGGCAACGATGGCGGCGCCAATGTATCCGTCAATGGCGGACTGAGCTGGGCCCGTTCCGATGACAACCAGCCTACCGGTCAGTTTTACCGGGTCATTACCGATGACCGTTTTCCCTATTTTATTTACGGCGGACAACAGGACTGGGAGACAATCGCTATTGCCAGTCGCGGCAACTGGAATGGTATCGGTTACCGGGACTGGTATCCCGTAGGTGGTTGTGAAATGGGTTGGTCGGCGCCTGACAAGAGAACCAGTAATTATGTTTATGCCGGCTGTACGGATGGCGGTATCAGTCGTTACGACCGCAAAACCCGGCGCAACCAGTCAGTAGACCCATGGCCGTTGACCAATATCGGACACGGCGCCAAGGATGCCAGGTTCCGTTTTCAATGGACCTCCCCGATACTCGTCTCCAATCATGATCCAAGCGTAATGTACAGCGGCGCCAACATGCTGTTGCAATCCGATAATGACGGCATGAACTGGGAGGTAATCAGTAGTGATCTCACGCGTAATGATAAAAGTAAACAACAGCCGTCGGGCGGCCCAATCAGTAGGGACAATGTCGGCACGGAAGTATACGGAACCATCTATGCGCTGGCCGAATCGAGACTGAAGAAAGATCTGCTCTGGGTTGGTACGGACGATGGATTGGTTCACGTTACCGAAACCGGCGGCAACAAATGGCAGAATGTAACCCCTCGCGAAAAGCTCGTGCCCGAATGGAGTCGTATCAATTCAATCGAGGCATCCCGGCACGACCCTGCCACAGCGTATCTTTCAATCCATCGCAGAGAGTGGAATGAATATCGTCCCTACGTTTTGAAAACGACAAATTACGGCGCTGAGTGGGAATTGATCACAAATGGTCTGCCCGAAGACACGATTGTCCGTGTGTTGCGCGAGGATCCGGGACGGGAAGGCCTGTTATTCCTCGGTACCGAGATGGGAATATACTTCTCGCTGGATGGCGGTAATCGATGGCAATCCCTGCAGCTTAACCTGCCGGTCACGCCTGTTTATGATTTGACGATCAAGGATGATGATCTCGTTGTTGCAACACACGGCAGGGCCTTCTGGGTACTGGATGACATCTCGCCGTTGCGCACACTGACTGCGGAGCTGGCGGCAAAACCGTCCTATATTTTTCCACCCGGCGCCACTGTCAGGATCCGGGATGATTTTTCAGTTCCAGCTACACCGTCAGGCCGGAATCCTCCGCCGGGCGCGGTGATTTACTACAATCTCGGAAAAGTTCCGGGGGAGCCTGTGAAGATATCGATCATCGATAGCGCAGGTAACACGCTGCATTCCTTTTCTTCAGCACCCGCGGCCGGTGAATCGCTGGAAACTCACGCTTTGGTGGATATGGGCGCGTATTACAGCAGGTCATCTCCTGTTACTACAGAACCGGGACTGAATCGCTTTGTCTGGGACCTTCGTCACCGTGGCCCCACCGGAATAGCCGGCAGTGTGATCTTCTGGCATCCGCCGAAAACACCCCCCGTTGGACCGTTGGCCTTGCCGGGCGAGTATAAAATTCGCATGGAAGTTGATGGCATTGTATCGACGGCAGCACTGACGATAACTGCTGATCCGCGTATTGCATTTCCGGTAGAGGAATTACGGAAACAATTTGAGCTGCACCTTAAGGTACGCGACACCCTCTCTGAAATCAGTGAATCGGTATTGAGCATTCGAAGAGTTTACAATCAAATTGATCGCATTTATTCGAAATCCGAAAACAACAAGGATGCCTATAGCGTAAACACAGGGCTGAAAAAACTGCGGGACAATTTGATGGCCGTGGAATACGCACTGACGGAACCCCGAATGCAAGGCCCATCGGATGCATTTCATTTTCCGCTCAGGCTGGATAACCAGTTAATCATCCTCATTGGAACTATTGCCAATTCAGACAGGGCCCCGACCCGCCAGGCCTATGAAGTTTACGAAGTGCTTAAAGGCAGGGGAGACGAACAACTGAAGATATTGAAGAAATATCTTGAGAACGATGTCCCCGATCTCAATAACAAGTTGAGGAAGGCCGGTCTGAGTCCGATTATCGTCGGCACACTTTAAGGATAATCAAACCTGTAAAGCAGACGAGACTCGCCACTCAGGGTTTAAGATGCCTGTCGAAAAAATTTAATATCTTTCCGAAAGCAAAGCGGGTCTGTTCAATACTGTCGTTTGCAACGGCATGATTCGCCCCGGGCACGGTCACCAGTTCAAAAGGCTGATTTTCAGCGATCAGGTTTTCCACGAGAGCGATGGTGTCCGAATAGAGTACGACAATATCACGGGTGCCATGAATCAGCATCAGAGGATCCTGTAGCCCGGAACTATGGTACAAGGCTGACTGTCTTTCGTATCGTCCCGGGTAGTCGTTTCCATGGGGTTCACCCATCACCCACATCTGCTCAGGGTAGGCATGCCAGACATTGGTGGCAGGCGCGACGCCGACACCGGCGGCATATACCCCCGGTTTCCTGAACAGCGACATGGTTGTCATCAGTCCGCCATAACTCAATCCCCATATTCCCACACGTTTAGGATCAACAAAACCCTGTGCCACCAGGTGGCGAACGCCACTCTCGATATCCTCCACCTCAATGCTGCCATACTCCTTCAGGGCCTCCCGGAAGGCGCGTCCGTGACCCCAGCTGCCCCGTACGTTGACGTTGAAAACCAGGTAACCCCGGGCAACCAGCAACTGGTCAAGGCCCCAGGTCGGGTGCGGCGCATTGCCGCCCGAATTCTGACTCCCTCCCCATTGGTTACGAACGGTATCGCGATAGACCGAGCCGACTACCAGCGGATAGCGCTGCGTCGGGTTGAAATCAGGCGGCAGGTACAGGCGGCCAACCAAAGGTACGCCATCGATCTGACTGTTAAATTTTACGTATTTTACGTCTGCCCACGCGTAAGAGGTAAAACGCGGTGACGGCGAATGGGTAATCTTTGCCGGCTGACTTTTCTCGATGGTCTGATCAAGGTACAGATCCGCCGGAGTATGGTCGTCCGAGAAACGGTAAGCAACCTGGTTGAAATTCCGGGAATATACCGGCTCATAAGTACCCGGCGCCTTGCTGATACGTGTGACCGCAGCCCCGGGCGCAACGGCGACACGATATAGCTGGCGATCGGCAACATGCTCGCGGTTGGCGATGAAGTAGATTTGTTTATGATTACTGTCGACGATAAAGTCGGCCACTTCCCATTCGCCACTGGTGAGTGCAACCAGTGCGCCGCCGGCTTGTGGTTGGTGATACAGATGATAATAACCGTCGCGATCCGAAAGAATGACCAGGCCCTGGTCATCGGGCGCCCAGGCGGCAGACCAGCCGGCGTGATTACGGTTAGCGTCGTGCGCACTGTAATGGACCTGGCGTTTACCGGATGCCGCGTCGTACACAAAAATGTTGCGTTGCTTTATCAGGAAATCAGTGTTGTCGACAAACAGGGAGGCACTGTCGGCGGACCAGCCATATCCCCAGATCTTGTCCCTGGAGTTTTCTGCGTCGAGCCAGCGCGTTTGACTATTCGAAACTGCGGTTACACCCACCCTGCGTGCAGGCGTCCGGTCACCGGGAAAGGCGCGTGTCACCCGGCGAACCCGGGCTTTTCTGTCTTTGTGATAATACACCTCTAGTTCGCGCACATCGCGATTGTCGATTTCAATGAAGGCCAGAAGTTTACTATCGGGAGACCAGCGATAATTCTCAATTGACACCCGTTCATGTTCAGTGCTTGTCAGACGCCGGGATTTCGCCTTTCGATCACCCAGGCTGCGTATCCAGAGTTGTCCGTCAGCCAGGTAGGCAAGAAGATGTTGATCCGGAGAGAGAGACAGCCGGCTGATGCCCGATTCATGTTCCTGCAGCAAAACCGGCCGGGTGTTGCCCGCGGCCAGGTACAGGTGTCCATCCCCGGCAAAAATTATTCGCCCATCGGCAAGACACCTGACTTCATCGATGGCAGACTTGCCGGCCTCGGCGGGCATTCCGGGAACGACAGGTTGTTTACTGTCAGTCGCTGTAGAGTAAATCCAGATTGAGGGGGTTGCCCCGCCTTTTTCATTCCACAGGAAGGCAAGGCGCTGGTTATCGCCGCACCAGTGAAACTGCTCAGTAGGGCTTCCCAGTAATGGCGGGTCGCTGTACAGGCGCTCCAGTGACCATGCAGTTTCACCCTTTTCTGCTGCTGTCGTGCCAATGTAACAACTGCATAGCACGACCAGCATGTTAGAAATTATTGTTACCGGCGATTTTCTATTATGCGGCATTTTGTTGTCTTCCAGGTCGTTACTATGTGATTGCCGGCCGGGAGCCGGGAAATTGTACGTACTCTCCCTCCCGGTTGTGGCGCCGGACTGCTCTGCCGCCGGCTAGTGAAACAAGCGCAGGCGGCGAGCAAGCAGGCGCACTTCAGCGGCAAGCAGCGGCTCAGAAGCTGTAGGAAACACTTGCGCCGTAAGTCTGGGGTGAACCGTAGAGGATACCTGCCGGCAGAAACGTGGAAGCAACGCCAAAAGCCTCGGTTCGGTATGTCTTGTCACCAATATTCCGCATCCAGAATGACACCTCCCAGTTATGATCCGGGAGTTTCGCGCCAACTGATGCATTGGCAAGCCAGTACGAATAACCCGAAGAACCCCGACGATTTGGCAACTGGAATTCCACATCATCGGTAAAGCTGAAGTCGAATTGAGCAAAAGGCTGGAACGGTCCGTAATTTTTTTCCGAATCATAGCGCAGCATACCATTCAGGGAAATTTCCGGTGTGCGGGTGGTAGTGTCTCCGTCGTAGGTGCCGGCTACTATATCAGAGTCAACGTAATTGGCGCCAAGGTAAAAGGAGAGTTCAGCAGTGGGCGACCATACCACTTCAGCCTCCACACCATAAATCTCAACATCGCCGGCATTGCCCAGTATGATCAGGCGAATCTCGTTTACGTCGACCCCGGTAGAGGCCTGGAAATCCTCCCAGTCATAATAGTATGCAGCTGCATTGAATTTCAGACGGCCGTCAAGCAACAGGGATTTGAAGCCCGCTTCATACGCGGTAATATTTTCTTCTTCAAAGGGCTGAAGCTGATCCGGATCGCCAAAACTGATGCTACCGGGAAAACTCTGTCCACGAAAGCCGGTGGCGACACTGGCATAGACCAGCCAATCCTCGTTCGGCCGGTAATTGACACCCGCTTTCCATGTCACCTTGTCACCATCTACGGTGCCGTTGAAAGCGGTAACCATCGGAAGCGGGGTCCCGACCAGGTGGCCGCGTTGTTGAAAGTCCCTGGACTCCGAGGTATATCGAATGCCCGCAACCAACTGAATCTGCTCAGTCATGTCCCATTCGGCCTGGCCGAAGCCGGCGATGGAATCGGTCTGCTGATCCGTGTTGTAGTGAAAGATGGTAGAAAAGAGATGGTGCTCGCTGAGATCAGGCACCAGCAGGTCATACACGTTCTCTTCCGAATAATAGGCGCCCACGACCCAGTTGAAGTCACCCCATGAATCATCTGAAGCTATCCTGAGTTCCTGGGTGACGACGTTGATGTTCTGCTTGGAAATTCCGCCTATCGTTCTGAACGGCCCACCCTGCTGACCGATACCGGTTGTTCTCTGAAAAATCCGGTAGCCGGTAACTGAGGTGAGAGTCATACGCTCAAGGTTCCAGTTAATCGTATTGGCCAAACCTATGGATTGAGCATCTATATCGCCGCTGATCCCGAACTCCTTGATAGTAGTTCTGGGATCCGGGTTGGGATCGGATACTACGGTCAGAACACCACGGTCCGTCGGGCTTTGCACAGTGAGGTCGTAACCACCGATGGTGACAGGGATATGTACGGCATTCGTAGTGTTATAGCCAAAGGAGGCACACTCGGTTTCATCCCGTATTCCGGTAAAGGCAAAACTGCAGAAAGTACTCGGGTCCGTGCGGATGGTATTGCCGGCATGTTTCATGGCCATTACCTGGGAATCGTCCCACCCGGCATCAATTGCCGTATGCACCTCAAAATCAGACGTGGGCTGCCAGAGGGAACTTATGCGAACGGCATTGCGGTCTATATCACCGTTGCGGCGATGGCTGCCAAGACCGGGATCAGCAAAGAAATGCCGGGTATCTATGGTCTGCCATCCATCTTCGAGCGCGACCACGCCTGCGACTCTCAGGGCGAGTGATTCACCTACCGGAATATCGACTGCACCCTCGACGTTGGTAATGTTACGGTTACCATAAGATGCGTTGATATAACCACCCCATTCCGACCCCGGTCGGCGCGGGATAAAATTAACTGCCCCAGCCGTTGTATTGCGGCCGTACAGGGTACCCTGCGGTCCTTTTAATACCTCAATCCTGTCCATGTCAAACAGGGCATGAGCAATCATGCCGTTGTAGGGGACTGCAACGCCGCTAACGTACAGTGGAAGTGTCGGATTCTGGTTACTTGTATTACTGTTGGTGCCGATACCGCGCAGGGTAAACTCCGGGTCTGTCTGGTTCAGGGAACTTTCATTCATGAACAGGCCGGGAACGATGCTGGCGAGGTCCTTCGGCGTGTGGATTCCCATACCCAACAGGTCTTCTCCACTGAAGGCCTGCATCGAAATGGGAATATCCTGTATCCGCTGTTCCCGATATTGAGCGGTTACGACAATTTCTTCGATTGCCGTCGCCTGGGCATGGGCAGTGTGCATCGGGATCGGGGCCAATAAACCGAAAATTGCGAAAATGAACAAACCCCGACGAAAATGCTGCCCGGTGACTATCACCAGGTATTGAATTATGCGTGCCATGATAACCCCCCTTATCACAGTGTAAATAAGACTATTCAATGATTATAACATCTTAAACTTAAACTGTCCTGCATAATAGACAGTGTTGTAGTATTACAACTATTGCCACCCCCGTTCTGCTTCCACCAGGCTGGCGCGGTAATATTTCAGTCCGGTATAAAGGATGAGCGCAGATAACGGCGCAGATATAGCGACGACAGTCGCCAGGGAATGGCTGACCAAGGTGGGATCACCGTACAGGTAGTCGGTCAGCAGGGCGACGAAGGTCGGACCTATGCCAAGTCCTATCAGGTTGACAGCCAACAGGTAGAGCGCCGAGACCTGGGCACGCATCTGGTTGGGGGTGACCGGTTGCAGCGCGGCGGGGGCGATTCCGTGCGGCAGGCCCCATAGATAGGTAAACGGCGCCATGAGCGCCAGCGCCAGCCAGATATCGTCGACCAGGAAGGCGGCAACACCGAAAGGAGTTGAACAGAGCGCCCCGATCATGATGACCCTCAGGTTGGCGTCGGTATAACCGCGCTGCCGCAGCGCATCCGCGATCCATCCCGCGCTCACCACGCCGGAAGTACCGAACACCAGCAGCATGCTTCCGTAGACAAGGCCGACCTCGCCCGGCGTCCAGCCATACTTGCGGATGAAAAATGCCGGGGTCCAGGACAGGATCGCATAGGCGAGCATCACGAACATGGAAACCCCGATCATGTGATGCCCGTAAGTACGCCGGTTTTTGCGCAAAAATGCGATAACATCCTTTATCGGAATACCTTTCGGCGCCGCGCCCGGTTGACCGCCGAGCAAACCCCTGCGTGCGGGTTCGCGCAGTGACATTACCAGCAACGCCAGTAATACCCCCGGCAAGCCGACGACGATAAATGCCAGTTGCCATGCGCGCAACTCCCCGAAAACGGGAACGGTGACAACGTCAAGCTGATCCACGTAATCAACCACGGTGCCGCCAATGATATACGCCAGTCCCGCGCCGAGAAAACTGCCGCCGGTAAAGACCGCAATAGCCCTGGTGACCTTGCCGGGAGGAAAGTAATCGGTAAACAACGAATAAGATGGCGGCGACAGTGCGGCCTCCCCTACTCCCACCCCTATGCGCGCGGCAAACAACTGCCAGAACGTTTTTGTCAGACCGCACATGGCAGTCATCAGGCTCCACAGGAACACCCCTGCTGCAATAATGGAACGCCGGTTGGCGACATCGGCAAGACGGGCAATGGGAATGCCCATCAGGGTGTAGAACAGGGCAAAGGCGATACCCTGCAGTAGTGATATCTGCGTATCCGAGAGTTGCAGGTCTTCCCGGATCGGTTCGACCAGCAAGTTCAGTATCTGCCGGTCAACAAACGAAAAGATATAGGCGACGGTCAGTACACCGACGACGTACCAGGCATAGACCTGGTTGGGGTAGTCTCTACTTTCAGCTGCTGGCGGATTGGGATTCTTCATTTCTTTGTAATCATACCTGGTGATTGCTTGCTTAACCAACAAAAATAAAAGTTGAATATGATAACAAAAGTTGATATAGTGTTATCATTATGATTCGAACACAAATCAGTCTTAGCGAAAGTGATTACGACGCCGCAAAACAGGAGGCCCGACGATTGGGAATCTCTCTCGCGGAATTACTACGTCGCTCGTTGCGTTCCACGCTTTCAGTAGATGAGACAAAACCCTGGATGCGTTTTGCGGGTATGGTTGAAACGGGAGATCCCCAATCCAGTCAGCGGATAGACGATGTCGTTTATGGGCAAAAAGACTGAGGCTTATGTTGACACGTCAGCATTGATAGCCTTCACAGATGGTTCGGATACGCACCACCCCCTGTTCTTTCGCTTATTTGCCGACCCCCCTCCCCTCGTTACCACAAGTCTTGTTATTGCAGAAGGGCATGGCTGGTTTTTAAAACGTTATGATGAGACCCGGGCGTTGCAGTTCATGGCATTCATTGAAAATATGAACATGCTGACTATTGTTGAGGTCGGCAAACAGGAGATTATTTCAGCTACTTCATTTCTCAGAAAATTTTCTGATCAAAAATTGACTCTTACGGATGCCATGGGTCTGCATATAATGCAGAAAACAAAAATCACCTCCTGCTGGTCAACGGACTTTCACATGGGATTAACCGGCGTACCGCTAGTGATTCACCAGCAGTAACTACCGGGCCACGAGATCGGGCAAAGTAACCAGCGGGTTGTATTGGTTAATGTGACGTAGTTCCACACCGACAGGAGTCGTACAGGTGATCAGGATTCAGGCCGATAATTTTCAAGATATTTTATGTTGTTAAATTACTAACCTCATATAATGCCTGATAATTTTTCAGTTTCGGTCATTCCCGTAAAAATATTTTCCGTTACGCTGATGTACGAATTGTTAACCAGTAAGTTTTAATAATTTATTGACTGCCCGTCATTTGACGTATAAAATTTCCGTACAACCAATCATCATTATCGAGAGGTTCAGTCTATGAGGTTATCCGGAATATACACGTCGGTATCAATTGTAATGCTGGCAGCCACTATCCTGGCTGATACTGCCTCTGCAGTGGTATTGGAGGAAGTGATAGTCACTGCGCAAAAACGTGAACAAAACCTGCAGGACGTAGGAGTATCGGTCACCGCGTTCAGCGGTGAGCAGGCGCGTGCGCTTGGTTTTACCCGTTCCAATGACGTTATGGCGCAGATGCCGGGAGTATCCTTCAACAGTGTTGACACCGGCGGTGCATTCACCCTGCCGACCATCCGGGGCGTTTCGCAAAACGATTTCGCCCAGACCCAGGAAGCGCCCAACGCGGTCTACATTGACGGAATATACATGAGTTTTCTTCCGGCCCTGAACTTTGCGTTATTTGACATGGAGCGCATTGAAGTATTACGCGGGCCACAGGGAACCCTGTATGGCCGTAATGCCACGGGCGGCCTGTTCCATTACGTCACGCGCAAGCCTACAGACGAATTTGAAGCGTACGCCGATTTCACTTACGGATCCTACGACCAGATCCGCTCCGAAGCAGCTATCGGCGGTCCCATTGCCGAAGGCATCATGGCGCGCCTGGCATTTACTTCGGACCATCACGATCCCTGGTGGGAAAATACTGCGGGAGAAGACAGGTTTGACAAAGACCAATATGCGCTACGCGGCCAGTTGCTCATTGAACCGGACGAAGACATCTCCTTGTTGCTGAGCGTGAACGCGGGCACGCAAAATGATCTTGCCGGTACCTACGAAGGGATTACAGGCGACCTGGATGAATTCGGCCGTGGTGTTGATGTAGGCGGCCCTGATTTCAACGGCTATGAAGACATGAACAGGGATGCGCACACTTCAGCGTTCAATGACGTGGGTTTTCTGGACCGGAAGATACTCTCCCTGGCCGCTACACTGACCTGGGATTTTGACAATGTTACCTTGACCTCAATCTCTGGCTACCATGATTTCGAATATGAATACTATGAAGATTGCGACGGCACTCCCTTCGGAACCTGTGAATTCGGTTCCGGCCTGAGCGATGCCAAGCAATTTTCCCAGGAAATTCGATTGAATGGAGAGATGGAAAACCTGAGGTGGACGTTCGGCGGGTACTATCTGACCGTTGAGAATGATGCATTCGGTTCATTTGAGGCGCCTGACTTCAATGGTTCGGACTTCGCCTTCAACGTTGTCAGCGACTGGGAGACGGATACGGATTCCTGGGCTGTTTTCGGCCAGGTGGAGTTTGATTTTTCCTCTCAATTGACACTCATCGCCGGGCTGCGCTGGACGGAGGAGACGAAGGAGCATGTTGCGGCAACGACTTGTGTCGATTTTCCTGCCGTGTGCGCGCCGGGGCAGGTCATGTATAGCTTCGATGACGTCAATCCCCTGGAGGTAGACCCGGTTACCTTCCTGATTGGGCCTCCGGCCGATCCTGCCCTGACGGAACAGGACGTCGGGGACTGGGCCGGAAAGATTGAACTGGACTGGCGGCCCAGTGACGATTTGCTCGTCTATGCCAGTGTAACGCGCGGCAACAAAGGTCCCGGTTTCAACGTGCCTTTGGACGGCCTGGTTGGAGTGGCAGATACCGCTTTCCAGGAAGAAGTGCTGGTTTCCTACGAACTCGGATTTAAAAGTACCTTGTGGGATGGCCGCGCCCGGCTTAACGCAGCCGGATTTTACTATGATTATGATGACTACCAGGCATTTAACCTGCTTGGCCTGACCCAGTTTATCCAGAATCGCGATGCGGAGATATACGGGGGCGAAATTGAACTGACGCTTTCGCCTGCTGAAGGCTGGGACCTGTTGCTCGGCGTGAGCCTTCTTGATCCGAAAGTCAAGGACGTGCCCATGCCGGACTTCGTCACGGTAATTGACGTTGAACCTTCCCAGGCCCCGGCAATAACAGTGAACGGACTGGCGCGTAAGGAATGGCCGCTGATGAATGGCATGGCCGCCGTGCAAATGGATTTCAATTACGTGGATGACTACTGGTCAGGACTGGTTAACGCGCCGGCGACAAATGAGGATTCACACGTGATAGGAAACGCCAGGATCAGTTATTCAACGGGTGACGGTATGTGGGACATAGCCGTGTTTGTGCGCAATCTTGCCAATGCGGAAATCAATAGCTACACATTCGACTTGGTGGGCTTTACAGGTACCAACGTACACTCCTATCGACCGCCGCGCTGGTTTGGAGGCCAGGTCCGGTATACCTGGCAATAACAGAAAACCGCATCCTCCTCAGGGTTGTACTGAAAAAGTCGAAGCGGTCCGGGTGTTCGGACCCTTCGACTTTAGGGCACCTCTAAAAATTAGAGGCGCCCGTGCAGCATAAGGATATGCTGCCATTTTTAATCACGTAAGTGATTGAAAATGAAGGAAACGGAAAATCGCACTTTTCCGTTTCCGTCTCTAAAAGTGCCACGGAGGGCATTTTTAGAGGTTCCTTTTATTCATCCAGGTCAATGATATTCCTGCACTGACGGATCACTTCCGAGCGCAG
>JAPPLI010000051.1:0-2297 GCA_028819495.1 Gammaproteobacteria bacterium
TCAGGTTCATACAGTTCTTATTCCTGTCGTTTAAATTTGGCGATAATAATTGGTTGTTCGATGGCAAGAGACTCAAGTAGTGTTTACGCAGCCTCCGCTTATTTCTCAACGTGAAGTGCCGGATAGCGAACCAGAAGATTCGTATCAAGCATAATCGCTTTCACAGGCGCCGCTGATTACGGCTTCTTCCATTTCCTCCAGTGTCACGGGAGGACCGGAACTCTGTAACGCTCCATATAACCTACCGATTGGCGGTTCCGTTATCTCTTGTTTTTCAATCGATAATCCTTCAAGGTGAAATTCAATAGCCTCTTTTATGTTCTTTTTCACCTCTTGTCTGGTCCCGCCTGTTGCTATACAACCAGCAATATCAGGAGAGTAGGCTGAATATCCGGTATCTGTTTTTTCAATCACGATTGAATATTTCATTTTTTCCAAAGAATCTCGTCGAAATAATTCCAAAATTATAACGTTAATTATGAATCAAACAGCAAGATTCGGGTGGATGGGATCAGTGAATAACTTATACTCTCCACATGAAAACTGCCTACAATCCGGGTTTGAACAGCGATTACGAGGTTATTGCGAAGGCAATCGCCTTTATCCGGGATAACGCCGCGGACCAGCCTTCTCTCGAGCAAATTGCGGCCCATTCCGGGTTGAGTCCCTGGCATTTCCAGCGCAAATTCAGGGCCTGGGTGGGAGTCAGTCCCAAGCGGTTTTTGGAGTACCTGACCGTACAGCACGCCAAGCAACTGCTGGACAAATCGACCAGCGTACTCGATGCCGCGCTGGACCTCGGTTTATCCGGACCGGGCCGACTGCACGATCAGTTCGTCTCCATCGAGGCGGTTACTCCCGGTCAGTACAAGCGCTCAGGCAACGGTCTGCAGATCCGTTACGGCGTACACCCCAGTCCGTTCGGGTTGATGTTTCTGGCTTTGACCGATAAAGGCATCTGTGAACTGGCGTTCGGGACAGAAGAGGTACTTGAGAAGGAAGCGGAAGCCCTGTTGAAGCGCTGGCCCGCCGCGCAGGTATTCCATGATCCGCAAAGTACTGCTCACACCGCCGGCAGGTTATTCAGCCCCCGTAACGGTACACAGGACGGGCATGAGTCAGGATTTCACCTGTTCGTGAAAGGAACCAATTTCCAGGTCAACGTCTGGCGCGCCCTGCTCAGGGTCCGGGAGGGTAGTCTCATATCCTACAAACAACTGGCGCGGTTGACTGGCAATCCAACGGCCGTAAGAGCCACTGCCTCTGCCGTGGGCGCCAATCCGGTTTCCTACCTGATACCCTGCCATCGCATCCTCCGTTCATCGGGCGCCCTGGGAGGTTATCACTGGGGAATTGGTCGAAAGAGAGCAATGATCGCATGGGATTCGGCGCATGTGGAGTGTATTTGATGTTTTGATGTCTCAATCAAATATGCTATGATGCAAAAATATGAGAACGACACTGACAATCGACGACAGTATTGCAAGAGCGCTGAAGGACGCCGCTCACCGAAGCGGCAAAAGTTACAAACAGGTTGTGAACGAGACCTTGCGCGCCGGGTTGTCTGCAAACCGTATCAGAGACGCGGCGCAGCCTTACCGGTTAAAACCCGTTTCCATGGGTGAAGTCTCAGGTGGATATAACCTGACCAAGGCCCTGGAACTTGCAGACTACCTGGAAGAAGAAGAAACAGCCAGGAAACTGGAGCTGAAAAAGTGATCCTGGTCGATGCGAATATCCTCATTTATGCCGTCAACCGTGACGCAGACCAACATAGAAAGGCGCGTAACTGGCTGGAGCAGGCGCTATCGGGGACAACGGAAATCGGTTTTGCCTGGATTGTGATTCTGGCGTTTATCCGCGTGACAACCCGCGCGGGCATCATGGCCAGACCGTTGCATTTTACTCACGCGTTGTCCTATGTTGACGGTTGGTTGAGTCAATCCAATGCGACACTGGTAAGTCCCGGTGAACGCCACTGGCCGATCTTCAGGAACCTGTTGAGCGGTACAGGCAGCGCAGGTAACCTTACATCGGATGTACATCTGGCCGCATTGGCCGTTGAATACGGCGCCGAGATATATTCGGCGGATTATGACTTCCGCCGCTTCACCGGGATTACCCATATCAATCCGCTGGAGGAACGGTAGGATAATTTGCTTGATACGTCCATGTCGTCCACAAAGAGTGATATACGAGTAATAACCTGATGAGCACCGCGCGTGAAACGACCCGGACGGGAGAAGCATTTTTCCGCATCAACCGGAAATCGTCTGCCTTGCTGATAATCGATATGC
>JAPPLI010000051.1:2397-9556 GCA_028819495.1 Gammaproteobacteria bacterium
TCGGACGGGTGCTGACCGTCGATGAAGTCATCAGGGAACTGGGCGACAGTCCCGATAAATAAAATTCAGGAGTAAACAGACTTGAAACTGACGTTTGTACTGGTGCACGGCTCCATGCACGACGGTTCCTGCTGGGACCAGGTGATTGCGGAACTCAACAGGCAGGGCCACGTCGCCTATGCGCCGACCATGGCCGGCCATGGAGAGGATGCCGGCAATTTTTTCACCCACGCGGATTGCGTGAAGTCCGTGGTCGACTACATCCTGGAGCGGGACATCCGCGACTTCGTCCTGGCCGGCCACAGCTTTGCCGGGATCGTGATACCGAACGTCGCCGAGCAGGTGGCCGACCGCGTTAACCGGGTGGTATTTCAGAATGCCATGGTGCTTGAAGACGGGGAGTGCATCTATGACGTGGTAACACCCGGGCACCGGCAGATGTTTGACGCGATCATCAAGAAAGAAGGCGAGAGAACCAACTGGATGATACCGTTCGAGGTTTTTCGGGAAGTGTTCATCAACGATGCGGACCTGGAAACTGCCAGGCAGGTCTACGCCGGTCTGAATCCGGTCTGCGTTTATTCACAAAATGAAAAGATCAGCATGCAGGGCTTTCAACGGCTTAATGTTCCAAGGAGCTACATCAACTTCACAGATGATATCGTCCTGCCCCACGGTGAGTACGCCTGGTATCCCAGGATGGCGGAGCGCCTGGGCCTGTGCAGGGTGGTGCAGAAGCCGGGCAGCCATGAAGTCTGTTATACCAACCCCAAACTCCTGGCCGAAGCATTGATAGAGGCAGGCAGACCCTGACCCGTTAAAAAGCGACCGCTTCGTTTTTCAGTTCATCCATCACCTTGAGAACAGACACGCGCAGCGTGTCGGCAACAAAGTCAACCTGTTCTTTTGTAAGGGTAAGAGGGGGTGACAGGATGATGAAGTCTCCCACGTTACGCGCAATCAGGCCGCGCCGGTAAGCCTCAAGCGCTACCCGCCGTCCGATCTCGACGGATTTATCAAAATTCTGTTTTGTCGCCTTGTCGCAGACGAATTCAACGGCAAGCATATAGCATCTGCCGCGTACGTCGCCGACTATATCCAGGTCCTCAAGATTTGCCAGCGATTGCTCGAAATAAGGTCCGGTTTCCCGTACGTGGCCGCAGAGATTCTCGCGCTCGATGATCTCGATGTTCTTCAGTCCCGCGGCGCAGGCTACGGGATGGCCGGAATAGGTAAACCCGTGGGCGAAGACGCCGTCATCGATGATCGCCCGGGAGATACGATCGGAGAACAGGGTTGCGCCCAGGGGTATGTAACCGGATGTAATGCCTTTTGCCGTCACGATAATGTCGGGGATGATGCCGAACATGCGTTCCGATGCAAACATGTGTCCCAACCGGCCGAATGCCGTCACCACCTCGTCGGACACGTAGAGTATGTCGTGACGCCGGCAGACTTCCAGGGCGCGCCTGTGGTATCCGTCCGGCGCCATGATTACCCCGCCTGCCTGCTCCCATGATCGGCTCGGCGAAGAAGCAGGCGATGTTCTCCGCCCCGAGTTCGCCGATTTTCCTTTCGAGTTCGGCAATCAACGCATCGCAGTATTCCGGTTCGGACATGCCCTCGAACGGCCGGTAAACGTTCGGACACGAGACATGATAAACCAGCGGCGCTTCATCCGTGGCCAGGGTATGAAAGCCGGTATAGTTCCGCGTTATGCCGGTGATGGAGGCTGCCAGATAGGTACTGCCGTGATAGGCATTCTCGCGGGCAATGATCAGTTTTTTGGATGGCTGCCCGTCGGCCTGGAAGTAATAATGGGCGAGCCGGACCGCGGTATCGACGGATGTCGAGCCTCCCGTGGTGAAAAACACATGGTTCAGGCCGGCGGGAGCGATTTGCGCCAGCTTCGCGGCCAGCGCGGATGCGGGTACGGATGACATGTCGGTAAACGTATTGTAGTAAGGCAGGGTGAGAACCTGTTCGGCTATGGCGTCGGCCATTTCCTGCCGGCCGTAACCGATGTTTACGCACCAGAGTCCGCCTATTCCATCGAGATATTTCTTCCCGTCCACATCATAGACATAAGCGCCTTCCGCCCTGTCGAAAACCCGTGATCCTTCGTCCAGAAAACGCGGAAATTCCGCGAAAGGGTGCAGGATGTGTTTCAGGTCGTATTCGTGGTGTATGTTCTTGAGAACATGATTCATTGGGGTCTCCTGTCCGATTTTCAGCCTGAAAGCCGTCTCTTGTGTGTAGAATTATATTGACAGGAGCGGTGCCCGCCATTTATCAATTGTTATAGACAAACTTGCTGAAGTACATCGTGTGACATGAATCCTGCGTTACTCTGGAATGCCGAACTGGCGCAAATTCTGCGGACGTCGGATATCGATGAAGTCTGGCGTTATATTTTTCTTACACTCCAGAACGCATTGGATATCAGCAGCATGAGCGTGATACGGTATCTCGGCGACACCATGCCCCTGGTGCTGTTTTCCCATGCCGCCGATGACCCGGCCGGCGCGCGCATCACTGCATATATCCAGGGCGCCTACCTGCTCGATCCATTCTTTCATGCCAGCATAGGCGGACCCCTGGAAGGTTGTTATACACTTGCCGAGCTCTCGCCCGGCGATTTCAAGGAAGGAGAGTATTACAATACTTTTTTCGCCGCTTACGGACTGATGGATGAGATCAACGTGTTCTTTCAGACCGGCGACGGGAAATCCGTGGCAATATCCCTGGGAAGGGAAACGGGGTCGCGCAAGTTTGAACAAAACACGCGCGCGGTCCTGGACGGGGTCCATGATTTTTTACGTGTGATCGTGGATCGGACCTCAGGGAAGTCCGAACAGCGGCCGGGAATAATAGACACGGAACTGAGAGCCGGTTTCCATGTAAAACTCAAGGAAGCAATGGACAGGCTTGGAACCAGTGTCCTGACCCCGCGGGAGAAAATGATCCTTGATCACCTGTTGCGCGGGTATTCCGTCAAGGTCACGGCTGAACGTCTGGGCGTATCCGAGGGAACCGTGCGTATCCACCGGCACAGTATTTATTCCAAACTGGACATCGGTTCACAAAACGAACTCTTTTCCCTCGTAATCGAAGCCCTGAAGCACATGGACCCGGCAGGCAACACGGACCCCCTGGCGCGCCTGCTTCCACCTTCCGACAATTAAGCAGCCGCATCTATAACAAAAGTCATATAGTCCGCTTCAGGACACGTTGCTAGTCTTTAAGACTGACAAGGTTTCGTGAGCGGTCCCCTGGGCGAGACACTGTCAGGCCGGGTGTCTTTCAACGTGACACAGCAGGACGGCGGCCCATTCACCCATCCGACCCTGGGTGAAATTGGAGAACAGGATCGGTATGCCGTACGGGGACAATTATTGTGGGACGTTTCCGAAGATCTGAGCGCGCACCTGCTGGTATTCGGCGGCCAGGACGACTCCGAAGGGAATCAGTATGAAGGCGTTCCCACGTTCACCAACGATGCTGAATTCAATATCTGCGACCCGGTCGTAGCCGGCAACCTGGGGTTGTCCGATGCCTGTTCATTCGATGGAGAAGGCGCAATCCTCAGGGACGACGATGATCCCTATACCCTGCAGAAAGGCCTGATAAACCGGGATGAGATCGACGCTTTCGGCGTTGTTTTCAACGCCGACTATGATCTGGGCTTCGCAACGCTCACTTCAATTACCGCATACAATACCGTCGACCGGAAATCGCAGGAAGACGCTGACGGAACCGTGGTGCGCAGTATTGACGTCGGCTATGAAACCGATTTTGAACAGTTTACCGAAGAAGTGCGCCTGTCTTCTCCCGATGACGGCCGCTGGGTCTGGACTCTTGGCCTGTTTTATTCGACGGACGAACTGGAGACGCCGCGTACGGAAACGGATGCGGGCGATTTCGATTTCCGCCAGAACCACGCCTATATTCTCGAGACGGATTCGTTCGCGGCATTCCTGCATAACGAGTTCCGGTTGGCGGAACGGTTCTCCGTAACGGCAGGGGTCCGCTACACCGACGAAGAACGTACCTTCAAGGGCGGCACCATCAACGTGGATTTCGGCAGCGGCCCGGCCGGGGACGGCGAATTTGTGCCGTCCCCCGGCCCGCTGCCGGGTGACTTTACCGATCCGTCGGTTTTTGACGAGGCCTACATCGACAGGGAGATCAGTTTCAGCGAGGCATCCTGGAGCGTGGGCGCCAGTATGGATATCTCCGAAACCGTCATGGTTTATGCCGGTATCTCCAACGGTTTCAAGAGTGGCGGTTTCATCGGCGACATAACGGTACAGGAGATATTGCAGGAACCTTATGACGAGGAGACGCTCACTGCCTACGAGATCGGCATGAAGTCCGACCTGCTGGACGGGACACTGCGCTGGAATACTTCGTTGTTCTATTACGACTATGAGGATGCCATTCTTGCGCTGTCCGTCGACGGCACCGGCGTGGTTGATTCCCTGCTGATCAATGAAAACGCAGCCGACGCCGAGGTGTACGGTGTCGAATCCGAGATATGGTTTGCGCCGACCGAGGACCTGGATATCAAATTCGGAGTTACGTATCTGGATACGGAGACCGAAGGAATACCCACAAGTCCGTTTAACGTCCAGGAACGGCTGGACGGCAATGAACTGCCTTATGCGCCTGAATTCAGCGCTAACGGCCTGGTCAGGTACCAGATGCAAATGGCTCAAGGCTGGAAGGGGCATGCGCAATTCGATTTCACCACCCTGTCCGACCACTGGGGTGAATCCGACAACATCAATTTCAGCGAACTTGATGGTTACACACTGCTCAATGCGCGGGTCGGCCTGGGTGCCGAAACGGACAGATGGTCCGTCGGCGTCTGGTGCAGGAACCTTACCGATAAGGAATATTTCATTTACGTGAACAACCTGCAGGCATTCGGCTCCATACTCAGGACCCCCGGCATTCCCAGGACCTATGGCGTAGACTTGTCTTTGCGATTTTAGTGATACTATCCGCTGAACTAACAGCGGATATCAGATATAGCGAAATGTCCAGGGGAAACGGAAGCGTTTCACAGGCGCCGGGCTACGTGATGCCTGGTGAATTTGAGCCCCATTCATCCATCTGGCTGGGTTGGCCGAGGTTCCAGTGGTTCACCGACACGCGCCTGGACACCCGGCAAACCATCGCCGAGATCCTGCAGACCTTGTCGTTTTATCGGATCAACTCAAACATTTTATGTACGGATGAGCAGGGGATATCCGTGGCCCGGGACTGGATGCGGCAACATGGCTGGCCGGTTACGCCGTATATGAATTTTCTGGCCATACCGCAGGTCGATATCTGGATTCGGGATTTTGGCCCGGTATTTCTCAAAAACCGTAGAACGGACAGGCTGGCGATTGCGTCATTTGCACAAAACCAGTGGGGTTATTCCGATGCCGCCGATGATGTTTCTGTCAGGATGGCGCAAGTACCTGAATCCATTGCCGGGTTCCTCGGCATTGATACTGTTCTGCGTACAGGGGTAGTCAGCGAAGGCGGCGGCCGGGTCCATAACGGTGAAGGCATCCTGCTTGTCAACCGCGCTCTGGAACTCCGGCGTAATCCGGAAAAGACGGAATCAGAGTTGGAAGCCGCTTACAAAACCATGTTAGGCGCCACCAGTATCATCTGGTTGAACGACGGGTTGTACGAGGATTTGCAGTCGGACAGCGGTCCTGTGCCGTATAGAGATGCCGACGGCAGGACACGTTACTTGTATGGCCCCCAGACAACGGGCGGTCACCTGGATGAACTTTGCCAGTTCGCAGGTCCGAACCGGGTAATCCTGGCCCAGGTCACCGGGGAGGAAGATGCATGGAACCCGATCGCTGCCATCAACCATCAACGGCTTGAAGAGGCATATCGAATTTTGTCCGGTGAGACGGATATGCAAGGCAGGCCGTTTGAGATTATCCGCATCCCGGTTCCTGATATCGAGTTCATGCTTCTTCAACCCGATGAACCCATGTACAGGAATTTCCTGGCGACCCTGGATTATCCGGAAGACGCGCCGCCGTTTCCCAAGGGAGAGCCGGTCCATATCGTCAAGGCATCGAGCTATGCAAATTACCTCGTCACCAACGGGCTGGTTATCGCGCCCGGGTACGGAGATCAGGCTAAAGATGATGCCGCTGCGACAATCCTGAAAACTGCTTATCCCGGACGTGACGTAGTGCAGATAGACCCGACCCCACTGAATTACGCAGGCGGCGGAATTCACTGCCTTGTACAACAGCAGCCGGCAGGCATCTACTGATATAGGCGCCGGATGATAATCAAGAACTGATATGACCGACACCGGAATGATATGCCTCGTCCCCACCCTGGTGGTGCTGGTGCTGGCAGTTATTTCAAGACGCACCATAGAGCCTCTCATTGCCGGCTCTCTCGTAGGATTGCTGATCCTGGCGCCGTCCGACCTGCTGACCAATTTTACCGGCGTCATGTTGTCGGTGATGGGCGATGAGACTATCGGCTGGATCATCATGGTCTGCGGCCTGATGGGGAGCCTGATCGCGTTGCTGGCCAGCATCGGCGGCGCGGCCGCGTTCGGAAGGCTGGTGGCAGCCAGGGTCAGAACTCGGGCCGGCGCACTGATCACGGCCTGGTTGCTGGGCCTGGCGATATTCATTGATGACTACCTGAATGCCCTGACCATCAGTTCGTCGATGAAAAAGGTCACGGACAAATTCGGCGTTTCCCGGGAAATGCTGGCTTACGTCGTAGACTCAACTGCCGCGCCCATCTGTGTACTGGTGCCCCTGTCAACGTGGGCCGTATATTTTGCTGCATTGCTGGAGGAAAATACGGGGGCCGGCACCGGGGAAGGGCTCCTGCTTTACATGCAAGCGATTCCCTACATGTTTTATGCCTGGGCTGCGGTAGTTATCGTCCCCCTGGTTATCCTGGGAAAAATCCCCCATCTTGGCGCAATGGCAAAGGCGGAAGATGAGAACGCCCGCAAGTATCGGATGCGGCCGATGGAAGACCAAAGCGGCCTCGCAGATGACGCGGACAATGGAAATCAGGGCAGGGCGGGGTTGAACTTTTTCGTCCCCATTCTCTCACTGATCTTTTTTACCTGGTACCTGGGGATCGATATCCTGAATGGAGTAATCGT
>JAPPLI010000074.1 GCA_028819495.1 Gammaproteobacteria bacterium
TACGGCTCTCCGGACATCAGGACACCGGTCCTGGACCGGATGGCGCAGGAGGGTATCCGCTTCACCAGTTTTTATGCGCAGCCGGTCTGCGGCCCGTCCCGGGCGGCGCTGCTCACCGGTTCCTACCCGGTAAGAGTGGCGGAGCCTGAAAACAGGAAAAACCCGAATACCATTCTGCATTCGCGCGAGGTAACCATTGCCGAAGCCCTGAAAACTGCCGGCTACGCGACCGCGGTGATCGGCAAGTGGCACATGGCCGGGGACGGTGACGAACCCTGGGATTTCGCCCCGCCGCCGCAAGCGCCGGGCCGGCCGGGCGGAAAGGGGCCGTTCAAGTCCGAACTCATGCCCAATGCCCAGGGTTTTGATTACTTCTACGGCACACCCATGTATCACGGCTACACCCGGGACGTTGACCTGGCGCGTTTTATCCCGGAGATGATGCGCAACAACGAGGTCATTGAAAGTCCCGCGAACGTGGACCTGCTGACCCGGAAATACACGGAGGAAACCATCGGATTTATCCGTGACAATCGTGACCAGCCGTTTTTTATCTATCTTGCCCACCACATGCCCCACTTGCCGCTGGGCGCATCGTCCGGATTCAAGGGCAGGTCCGGGCGCGGGCCTTACGGGGACGCCGTGGAGGAACTGGATTGGAGCATGGGGGAGATATTCAGCGAACTGGAGCGCCTGCAACTGGATGATAAGACGCTTGTACTTTACCTCTCCGACAACGGTCCCGAGGTCGGCCACAGCGAAGAATACACCGGCAGCGTCGTGCCCCTGAGGGGTAAAAAATACTCCAACTGGGAAGGCGGCGTACGGGTGCCTGCCATCATGCGCTGGCCCGGGAGGATCCCGGGATCGGCGGTCAGTGACGAACTGGTCACGATAATGGACATATACCCGACCCTGGCGGCGCTGGCCGGCGCGCGGTTGCCGGCGGGAACAGTATTCGACGGCGCCGATATCAGCCCGATCATGTACGACCGGCCGGGAGCGAAAAGCCCGTATGCCGGTTACTTCTACTATTCCCTGACACAGTTGCAGGCAGTGCGCTCCGGCCGCTGGAAACTCGTCCTGCCCCGGCAGGCGAATACGCCATACACCTCCTGGCTTGGCCGCTACACGGATGCGGTTGAAAAACCCCTGCTGTTCGACCTGCAGCAAGACCCGGGCGAGCAGGTTGACCTGGCCGGGGAACGCCCTGATATTGTCAGGAAGCTGATGCAGGAAGCGGATAAGGCCAGGGCGGAACTGGGCGACTACAACCGGATCGGAACCGGCGCGCGCTTTTTTGACGAAGGCGAGAAAAGACCTGCTACGTTTTTTCCGGATGCCTAAGGAGAACAAACTACAGCAATCTGAATACCAGGGAACCTCCGGCTGAAACTAAAAGGTTCCCTGGCCCGGTATCGACTTTACCAGTTGTAACCGACTTCGACTCCATAGGTGCGGGGCGGCCCCTGCATTTGATGGGCAAATCCCAGGCCGCTGATGATATCCTGGCCTGATGTAAGGTATTTCTCGTTGGTAAGATTCATGACCCACAGGGCCGCATCCCAGTTGCCATTGTCCTGTTGGAAACTCAGGCGGCCATTCAGCACGAAGTAGCCGTCTTCTTGCAGTATCAGGCGGTTGTTGGGCTCCAGGAAATGCTTATCGACGTACTTGAAGTCACCCTGCAGGTAAGGACGAAATCCCCCCATGATGGGCAACTCATAACGCGCACGTCCGTTAAAAGACCAATCCGGCGCGTTGGTTATCTCGTTACCCTTGATGGTCGCGGCAGGTCCGCCTTCAAGCGATGACAGGACAACTTCGGTCTCGACGATCTCGTTGTCCAGCCAGCTTACACCCAAATCGATATAGAACCGCTCGCTCATCAGCCACTGTATCGACCCTTCAGCCCCGAATATTTCCACGTCGCCGGCGTTCTGCAGGCGCGCGCTGATCTCGGTACCGCGTACGAAGGTAGCCTGGTAGCCCTCGAAGTCATAGAAGAATCCGCTTGCGTTGAACTGCATGCGCCCATCGAGCAGGGTCCACTTGAAACCGCCCTCATAGGCCCGCAATGATTCAACACCGAAAGGCTCCAATGCAGGTTGCGAAAAGATCACGGCGCCTGAATAACCGCCGCTGCGGAAGCCCTCGCTCACGGACATGTACCACATCATATCGTCGGTCGGGCTGTATTTGAGCGCCACGCGGAAGTCGACGTTTTCTTCTTCCTGACTATTCTCGAAATCCAGGGGACCGCCGGGCATGAACCCGTCACAGGTGCCGCCGGGTGTAATCGGCAGGGCCGACAACGGACAGGGTACGAAACCGGGGGTTGTCAGGGAAGCGAAAGCGTCGTCCAGGTCCGTATAAGTGCCGATAAACGAACCGCCCGTCCAGTCGCGTTCTTCGTGGGTAAAACGCAAACCGGCCTCGATCTCGAACTGGTCGGTAAGCGGGACGGTGACATCACCGAACACCGCCCAGGATTCCGTATCCTGGTCGGCGCCGTTGCTGGTCGGTATCGCGACGGCGCTCAGGTCAATGGTCTGGAACCAGGCGATGTCGCTCTGGAAGTAAAAGCCCCCTATGATCCACTCAAACCCCCAGGAATCATCCGACGTGATGCGCACCTCCTGGCTGAAGCTGTCAACATCGCTGTCGATGGTGTCGTTATTGCCGATCGCGAACCGGGAAACGTCGAGGTCCTGTGACTGCTCTTTTTCGAAGTTCTCGTAACCGGTGATCGAGGTGACGGTAAAACGCGGCAAACGCCAGTTGATATGTCCCACCACGTTATAATCTTCCATTTCGACCATGGGCTCGGCGTCGGCCTCGGCGTCGAAGCGGTTGTCGTCGGGATCAAAATGACCCAGCAAACCCACACACTGGCCTTCGGCGCGCCTTCCGGCTAAAACAGGAGCGCAGATTCCACCGGCGGGGTCCAGCGCATGGGAAGCTTCAAGCAGAGGCTCCTCGGACTCGTGGTAACCGTAGTTGAAGATAACCCGCGCATCGAAATCCTCTGTCGGCAGCCAGTGGATCTGGCCGCGCACGGCGATCCGGTCGTCGTCACCCAGGGTGTTCTCTGTGAGCCGGTTGTAAGAATACCCCGAACCCGAGTCGCTGAGCTGTCCGGAGACGGACACCCGGCCCAACAGGGTCTCGGAGAGCGGGCCGCTTACCGCGCCTTCGATGGTGGCGGTATTAAAACGCTGGTATCCGGCGCGGAAGTAGCCTTCCGCTTCTGACGTCGGCAGGGCCGAGATAATGTTCACCGCGCCACCGGTGCTGTTACGGCCGTAGAGCGTTCCCTGCGGACCCTTGAGCACTTCAACCCGCGCCACGTCCATCAGGGCGAAGTTCAGGGTATCCGGCGTGGGCTTGTAAACCTCATCCACGTAAACGCCGACCGATGAATCCACCGTGCCGGAGAAATCGTTGATCCCCACGCCGCGCAGGTAAAAACTCACGGTCCGCAGGCCGTTCGGACCGAGCTTGGTGAGCAGCCCCGGCGTCTGCATGGCCAGGTCTCTCGGCTCCTTGATGCGAAGCGAGTGGAGGTCTTCGCCGGAAAATACCGTGACCGGGTTGGCGACGTTCTGAAGCGTCTCTTCACGTTTCTGGGCAGTCACCACGATTTCTTCCAGGACCTGGGCCGGCACAGTAAAACTGATCACCAGTAAACCGAATCCGACGCACAGGTAACGGCAGATGTAGGGAAGTCGTACTTGCGGGAAAGTGGTTTGCAGTGGCATCTGACAATCCTCCTCATGAGGTGTTGTATTTATAAAACAGCCGGGAATTATTGAGAATGCACTATGTCCATACTAGCTGAAACTGAATTCACATTCAACTTATTTCTTGTCGCTAACCTGCAACATGATTAAACCGATAACGGGTTATCGGACTTCAATTTATCCGCAGGAGGATCTTCCAGAAAGATCGTCCGGTACCACATGATGGCAATGATTTCTGCAATATCCTTAGGTTCCCGCCCCATATCGAACAGGTCTTTCGTATGTCGAATCAAATACTGGAAGAAAACCCCTTCCGTCATGGCTCCGAGGACGTATGCCATATGTTCCGCCTGCTTCGGCGGGATCGAGGCCTGTGACTTGAGAAACCCGGCCACCTGCAAATTCCATTCATGCGCAGCCGCCTTCCAGATCCGGCCGAACATGGGAAAGTCATCATCGTGCTGGAACAGGCAGCGCACGATACCGGGATTGTCTGAAAACAATTCGACGGCCAGGGCGTGCCGCTCGAAGATCTGGTCATAGGGATGGGTGAGCACAGGTAAATTCCTGGTCCTGGCGTTCAGGTCATCCATAAATTCTTCGCAGATCTCCTCGACGATCTCGGGAACACCGGGAAAATACCGATAAAACAAACCTGCGGCCACACCGGCGCCCCGGGTAATATCCTGAACGCGCAGGCGGTGAAACCCTGTTTGATTTAACAGGTCGCGCGTCGCGGTCTTGAGTTTTCTGCGGGTCTGGAGCGCGCGCTGACTCAGGTTCTCAATGGGTTGTACGGTTTTCCTGGCCCGCATATCTCACCATAAGTGTGGGTGACACTACATTCCGGCAGTATACAGCCAGTTGAACCTGTCCGGCGCACGGCCTTCCTGGATATCGAGCAGTTCATCCCGCAGCCTGTTTGCGACAGGGCCGGAAACCTCGGCTAGTTCATACATGGCGCCGTCCTTTTCTCCTATCACGCTGATTGGAGCGATGACGGCTGCAGTGCCGCAGGCAAAGGCTTCGGTACACTGTTTTGAGCGAATTTGTTGCAGCAACGTGTCGATTGCAATCCTTCCTTCCCGGACCGGAATCCCGAGATCGCCTGCCAGGGCAATCACTGAATCCCGTGTCACGCCCGGGAGAATCGTGCCGCCCGTTCCAGGGGTATGCAACTCTCCGCCAATCACCGCAAAGAAGTTCATGGCAGACAGTTCTTCAATGTACTTCTGTTCGCGCGCGTCAAGCCACAGGGGCTGGTTGAAGCCGCTATCCGTTGCAGCCATGGAGGAATGCAGGGAGGCGCCGTAATTACCGCTGGCCTTGACATTGCCGGTGCCGCCTGTTGAGGCGCGGGTCATCCCCCGCTCGACCACCACCCGCAGGGCGCCGGTGATCAGGGCGTCCGAGGGGCTTGCGATAACGAGGAATGTAAAGCGGTCGGATGGCGCCAGGCCAAGTGAAGGCTGGGTGCCGAACATCAACGGACGCAGGTAGAGCGATTGGCCCGGCAGTCCCGGAACGAGTGGAGCGACGCAGGCGGAGACCGCGGACACCCCTTCAATAAACAATGACTCGGGCAGTTCAGGCATCAGCATGCGTGCGCACGAGCGATTGAACCGGGCGGCATTCATGTGCGGCCTGAACAATTTTACCTGCGCATGTTCTCCCCGGTATGCCTTGAGTCCCTCGAACACAACCTGCGCGAAATGCAATACCTTCGCGGAGGGATCTATGGAAATGTCGGCATAAGGAAGTAATTGACCCTCGCCCCAGGCGCCGTCCGCATAATCGAGCCGGTACATGACCGGCGCCAGGGTGTCCCCGAAGCCCAATTCATCAGGCAACTCGAAGCGCTCAATGGCGGGTAACAATTCAGGATGTACGTTCATAGTGATTTTGCGGGCAGGCCGTTTTCAACAATATCCGAGACAAACTCGCCCAGTACCTCGATCCCCAGGGCTATGTCCGCTTCACGGGTATCCTCGGCAACAACATGACTGTGTCCGCCGAGGCTGGGCACAAACAACATGGCCGTAGGCACCTTTTTCGCGAACAACATGCAGTCATGGCCGCCACCGCTGGGCATGCGCATGCGCGGCGCATTGCAACGCTCGGCGGCCGCCTCCAGGCGGTCCACCAGGTTTGAATCCATTATTTCCGGCGGAATGTTAACGCCGGGTATCCATTTGTGGCCGACTTTATGCTTTGCTCCGGCCTCTGCCGCCAACTCCGGAATAGCCTTGTTGATTCCGGTGAGTATATCCGCTGAACTATCCCGGTATTCAAGGAACACCTCTGCTTCCCGGGCGGTTACATTATAGGCCCCCGGTTCCAGCCGCAGCTTGCCGATATTCCAGACCGTGGAATCACTGCAGTGTTGATGGCAAAAGTCCGCAAACATCACTGCAAATTCATACGCCGCGGCCGCGGCATCCTTGCGCATCGCCATCGGTACGGTGCCTGCATGACCGGCCTTGCCGAAGAAAAAAACCTGTGAACGTCCGACGCCGACAATCTCGGTGACGATGCCGATGATCCGGTCGTTGATCTCCAGCACCGGGCCCTGTTCGATATGCGCCTCGATACAGGCGACGTCCCGGACCGGATCAAATACGGCAACAGGCCGGCCTGCGTAACCGGCTTTGCGCAGGGCGTCTCCCAGCACGGTGCCGTCATCCGCAACGGATTCGACCACCTGTTCCAGCGATTTCAGTCCGCTGTAGATGGAACTGCCGAACAACCCGTTAAAACGGCCTTCTTCATCACTGAAAGAGAAGGCTTTCACGCCGATACCGGCGCTGCCGGCGGATTCCACCCATGCCCTGGCAATCTCCAGGCCAAAGATGACACCCAGGGCGCCGTCCAGCCACCCGCCCTTGGGAACGGTATCGGAATGAGAGCCGATGATGATATAACGTTCGCAGCCCGGTGTTTTTCCCGTCACGTTGCCGGCGCCGTCAATGGAGGCATCCAGCCCGGCTTGCTGCATGCGCTCCAGCAACCAGGCCCGTGCGGCAATATCTTCGGGAGTGAACCCGCGCCGGTTTACGCCGGATTCGAACTTGCCGAATTCGGCGAGCGCCTTCAAATCTCCGATAGTCCTTTCTGCATTAACGGTTAACATCTTTCACATCTTCAGTTTCGACGCCGGACTGATGCGGCGAATGTGAGCGCCCGGTCAAGAACAAAATAGCCCAGTATTCCAAGCGGCATTCCCACCAGCCAGGAAATCTGCAACCACCAGATCATGGTGACGATGGAAGCCGCCAGCGTACTGAGGACGGCAGCCGGGTTCAGTCCCGCGCTGTACCAGTACCTGCTCCCCGGACTCTCGTCGTACAGGTCGTTCACCTGTAATTGATCTTTTTCCAGCCAGCGCTGGGCGAGCATGCAACCCAGGAGCGGCCCGAAAAATGCAGTGTAGTAATTGATGAAAGCAACAAAATTTGCGCCGCTTTCAAGCAGGACCCAGGGAAAGGAGAGACTCGCGAGAATACCCGTCAAAATGACTCCCTTTTGCCAGCTGAATCCGAACAACTCCTCGAAAATGAATGCCGGGGGCAAAATATTTATGGTCAGGTTGGTGCTGAACTGTGCTACCAGGATGAAAACCAGCATCAGTATCATTACCACCGGGCCCGGAGACAATTGCATTAACGCCTGTATGGGATCCCATTGACCGGTCGTCACCGCGGACACGAAGCCGAGGAACATCATTAACCCCAGGGGCGGTATGATTCCGAATAAATGCCCCAGCCACATGCTGCCGGGTTTGTTTTCGAGATAACGGGTCAAATCGCTTGCGCTGACCATGACCGCGACAAGAATGCCCACGGTGGCGTTCACCCCGGTCCAGAATGACCAGCCCCAGTCGCCCCTGACGCGCCAGGTCTCGTCGATTTCGAACTGCTCGCTTTGCAGCGTGGAAAACAGCATCTCCACGATGATCAATACCAGCGCTACGGATGCCGCAACGGTAAACCATTTCATCATGCGGATGCCGCGCGCGGCAAACCATGTCTGGATGATGAGAAATGCAAAAAAGTAAATAAGCTTGATGCCGTCAGCGGTAAATCCGGTCAGGGTATGGATAATGCCGTCCATGGCCAGGGCCGCTATCCAGGTGCCGAATCCATACCAGACGATCGCCGGCAGCAAACGAATAAGCTCGGGGAGCCGCGCCCCCCGAATGCCGAACGACGCCCGCACCTGGATGCAAAACGGAATTCCGTGCTGCAATCCGGCCTTGCCGTTGAGACTCATGAACAGTGTCATGATCAGCGCTGACACCAGTATGACTGCGGTGCCCTGGACCAGGGAAAGGTTTCCCTGTGGCGGCAGCAAAGCCTGGCCCAGGACAAAGCCCTGGATGACAATAAGCGATGCCCACAGCATCAATGTATAGGACAGGAGGTTGAATACCCTGTCACCGTGACCGACCGGTTTCAGACTCTCGATTCCTGGATTGCCGCCGGCGTCAGCCATCACTTAATTCCTGATTCCCAACTCCTGATTCGTAATTTTTAATTCGTAATTCCTAGTTCCCACAGGGATGCGTCGCAATCCAGTGCCTGGCAATATCAATCCGCCGGGTAACCCACACGTCATCATGTTTCATGACATAATCGAGAAACCGTTCAAGACCCGGAATACGGGCGGGATGACCTATGACCCGGAGGTGAAGGCCGACCGACATCATCCTGGGATGTGTCTTACCTTCCCGGTACATCACATCGAAACAGTCCTGGAGATAATCGCCGAACTCGCGCGCCGTGGAAAAAGAGCCCAGGGCAAACTTGGCGTCATTATTACTGAGGGTGTAAGGGACAACCAGGTGCGAATGTCCGTTTACCCGTACCCAGTAGGGCAGGTCATCGTTATACGCATCGGAGTCATAAAGAAAGTTCCCCTCCTCGACAATGAGATGCCTTGTATTGACGCTGGGACCGTAGCGGCAGTACCAGCCGTAGGGTCTTTCACCGACAGTCCTTTCCAGCGATCTTATGGCCTGGTGGATATGTTCACGCTCTTCTTCGATATCGAGATCGAAATGGTTTTCCCAGCGCCAGCCATGACAGCAAACATCGTAGTTTGCCTGTTTTATCGCTTCGGCGGCGGGAGGATGACGTTCCAGCGCCAGCGCGCAGCCGAACACCGTTAACGGCAGGTCCCGTTCCTGAAACAGGCGCAACACCCGCCAGAACCCGACCCGGGATCCGTATTCGTACATGGATTCCGCTGCCAGGTCCCGCCCTTTGAGACCGGGGTCGTAGCCGCCGACTTCCGTCAGGGCGCTGTCCGAACGGGCATCATTGTCCGGGATTGAATACTCCGATCCTTCTTCGTAATTCAGTACAAAATTGAGCGCAAGCCGGGCGCCGTTCGGCCAGGCCGGATCCGGTGGGTTTGCGCCGTAACCGATCAGGTCTCTTTCCGGTGAGTAAACCATTACGAATCCATCCCCTCACGGTAGTACTCTTTCAACCTGATATTGCCATGTTCAGCGGGTCGGGAAGCGGTTGAGCGCAAGGCGCGCCGTGCCGGGAATGGCGAGTCCTTGCCAAGCGGCGCAACGCCGCGGGCGACCGCTTCCCGGCCCGCCCGCAGGGAGCCACACAGCGACGCCAATACGGCGTTGCAGCCCTTGGCAAGGACTCGCCATT
>JAPPLI010000124.1 GCA_028819495.1 Gammaproteobacteria bacterium
TACATCAATATGATCAATGAGTTAGAATGAATTATGGGGTTGTTCAGGGACGACTCATTAAGGTAAGTCAGTATGTCATCATCCAGGTAGACGGGAAGATTAAATTTAGCGCCGGGCCTGTAAAATTTCCCACGCTCGCTTTTGGAAAAATCGTATTCGTCTTTCATTTTGTTATTTCATATCGCTTTTGTTCAGATAGGGATGCCTTATGCGATTCAGTTCTTGCCTGATTCTGTGGGAATGGGTTTTCAGAATGCCTGGCACGTCCCGGGTTTGTCTTATCAAGGCAACGATGATGATTTTGTCAGTATCTATCGGTGTATAGACTATGTAGTGCTCACGGACAGGATGGACGCAAAGACCGGTATCCCCGGTGAGATCATCACGTTCTCGCAATGAGCGATGATTTTGGGCAATGTATTCCGCCCCCTTGTGTAAATCCTTAAAATACTGGCGGGTAAGGTTGGCGCCCCATCGTTTCAGTGACCATACTTTTGCGCCCCTGAAATCCTGTTCTGCCGTTTCCGTCAGAATATAATGCTTCCGTTGCCTCACGAAACTCAGGGTTCATCAGCTATGTCAAGGATGGACTTCTCTGACATACGTCCATGTTTGATGTCATCAAGACCAGTCATTACGTGATTGATTATAGAGTCGGCTTCCATATCATGGCGGATGAGATCGCGAATATATTCGCTCGGCGTTGCGTAAACACCGGAGTCACCGGTTCGGCTATCGACGAATTTCCGCAGTTCATTTGTCAGAGATAAATTCAAGCTGCTTGCCATGGTCTTCATTCTCAGGCTATGTATCTGGAAAGTTAGTGTCAAGTATAGTTATGATGACATATATCGTCAATATTCGACATATTGCCTGACTCCGCTTTAGCCCCCAAGGGCTCAGCTCAGATCAGCCTCGCAGCTATTTCAATTCGCGAACGTTTGTTTCGTCTACCAGCCAGAGCGATGCCGGAATCAGAAAACGCTGGCTAAACCGAATATATTCCGTCTCTTTGTCTACGACTTCGATACGATAACTCCGCCCAAGATATAACGAGAGTAATCTTCTGTGTCAAATCTATGGTTCTCAAGCCGAACAGCGCAAGCGTGCGCTGTGTCGACAAGGTACGGAGTCTCGATTCATGTTTCCAGCAACTGAGGTGGCCCACTACGGGTGCGGACCCCGCTCCGCCTACTGACCCGCTTGACCGCTTCCAGAAGAACCGTGGTGTATAGTCGATTTGGGCGGTGCATATCCGGTGAAGCAGTCTTTTTGACCCCGACATACAACACGAATCCACCTACGGATTCAATTTTGTTGAACAGGCGGTGGGTGAATCTGCGCAGTTGGGGATACCGTTCGACGTTGACCACCGTATAGAGACTCGATCCCTTCTTCTCCCAGACGGCGGGATGTTGGCCGGAACGTTCAAGATCGAACTTGAGAAGCTGGCACTTGCGCTGGAAGAACCAAGTACCGAAAGCACGAACCTCATCCAGCGGAAGAACTATTCCGGCAAAGCCGAACACCGGGCTGTCATTATGTTGCGGGTCCAACCGGTTGACATAAGGACCGATGTGTCCGAATTCGTCAAGGTAAGCGAAGTAGGCCGTCATAAGGGGTTCCGGATACACGAAGGCCCGCGCTGGAGCGTGGGCCTCGGAAGGAAGGTAAGCCGCCGAAACGGCTTGCGCCTCGAAAGGGAATATAGTTTATTTCGCGGCTCAATGTCAACCTCAATTCCAACCTTCTGGTCACAAGGGCTGCGCACCCGGTAGCCGACCGCCAGAATGGTATCCGGGCTATAGTGCTTGACCGAACGCTGCACCTGTCAAATGAGAGCTCAGCGTCCATGGCAGACAAAGAGCGACTCAGGTTTCGCATACCTACCTTCAATTCATCAGGAACTGCCATATTCTGACATTCAGTCTATCTTGATATTTGCGCTGTATATTCTGTAATGCTTCTTCAGACCGTTGAAATATTCAGGTTCCGTTTTTTTCCTTCAGTGATAATCAACACCTTATCGGAAAGCGCTCGTTTGTGTTAAGTTCCCATACAAGCATCCTAGTGAAGTTCGGCAATATTCAGATAAGGCAATGCCCCATATCTTCCTGATAAATATCCAGCTTCAAGATTTTCGCGGCCTTTACGCGGGCTGAAATCAGTCAAAGGATAAAGTCTGGTTGCCTGTTCCTTGTCTTTTTCACAGAACCATATCTGGTCGCGCCTGAATACGTCCTGACTTAGGATAGAGGTTTCATGAGCGGATATTTGTAATATACCATTTGATAATATCAGCAATTAAACGATACTGTTACATCCCTGAACTACTTATTTTTATATGAGGTGTAACATGGCGGAAAAAGCATTTGTCGGCCTTGCCAAACTGTTTATGACTGGTCGCAGTCAGGCTGTGAGGTTGCCGGCTGAATGCAGGTTCGATACAGATGAAGTCACGATCCAGAAACTTGGCGATACTGTGATCATCAGCCCGAAGACAAATCGCTGGGATGATTTTTTTGCAAGAGACGCGCTTCCAGAGAACGAGCGTATTCCGGATATTGGGGAGTTGGAATATGAGAAACGAGAAAAATGAAGTATGGCACGCTGCCCAGTAAGAAATTAAAGGTCGCGCAACAACTCGTTCAGACTCACCTTCCCGCGGGTCTTCTCATCAACCTGTTTGACAATGACCGCGCAATACAAGCTGTATTTGCCGTCCTTTGATGGCAGGTTCCCGGATACCACGACGGACCCCGGTGGCACCTTCCCGTAGCTGATCTCGCCGGTCTCGCGGTTATAAATCCGGGTGCTCTGGCCGATATAAACGCCCATGGAGATGACGGAACCCTCACCGACCACGACGCCTTCAACGATTTCCGAACGCGCCCCTATAAAGCAATGGTCCTCAATGATAGTCGGGTTGGCCTGCAACGGTTCCAGCACCCCCCCCAGGCCCACGCCGCCGGACAGGTGCACGTTTTTGCCGACCTGGGCGCAGGAACCCACCGTGGCCCAGGTGTCCACCATGGTGCCCGAATCCACGTAGGCGCCGATATTGACGTAGCTGGGCATGAGCACGACGTTGGGGGCCACGTAGCTGCCGTAGCGCGCCATGGCCGGCGGGACCACCCGCATGCCGCCCGCGGTGAAATCGTCCTGCCCGTAACCCGCGAACTTGGGTTCCACCTTGTCGTAATATCGGGTCCAGCCCCCTTCCATCACGCGGTTGTCGTTCAACGCAAATGACAGCAGCACGGCCTTTTTCAACCACTGGTTGACCACCCATTCACCGTTTCGTTTCTCCGCCACCCGCATCTCGCCGCGGTCCAGCCCGGCTATTGCCTCGTTAACGGCCTCTTTAAGTGATGCTTCGGCGTTGCCCGCGTTGATGCTGCCGCGCTGTTCGAAAGCCTCGTTGATGATGTCTGCAATACTGCTCATTGGCTGTCAGCTCCTGTTGTCTTGTTTTTTTGGGAAGCTCTGACTTAATCAGAGGTTCCTTTGTACTTAAAATCAGTAACGCAACATTATGATACAATTTGCAAATTTACTACAACAGCGACACGCAAAAAGCAGGACATGAGTCATAACGTACTGGTATTGGCTGGAGACGGGATCGGTCCGGAGATCATGGCGGAGGCAGAGAAAGTCCTGGCCTGTCTGACCCGGGACCATGGCCTGGATATTTCCATGGATCATGCCCTGGCAGGCGGCGCGGCCTACGATGACTGCGGAACCCCGCTGCCGGAGGAGACCCTGCAGAAGGCGCTGGCATGTGACGCCGTCCTGTTCGGCGCCGTCGGCGGTCCGAAATGGGACGGGCTGCCGCGTGAGTTACGGCCCGAACGCGGCGCGTTGCTGCCCTTGCGTTCGGAACTGGCCCTGTTTGCCAACCTCAGGCCGGCGCTCACCTACCCGCAACTGGTGGCTGCCTCGTCACTCAAACCGGAACTGGTCAGCGGACTGGATATCATGATCGTGCGCGAACTGACCGGGGGTATCTATTTCGCCGAGCCCAGGGGTATCAACACGGCAGAATCAGGCGAGCGCGTGGGGATCAACACGTTGCGCTACACGGAGACGGAGATCCGCCGTATCGCCCACACCGCTTTCAGGGTCGCCATGCAACGGGTTAAACGGCTGTGTTCGGTGGACAAGGAGAATGTACTGGAAGCGACCGTGCTCTGGCGCGAGGTGGTGATGGAAACAGCCGCCGGATATCCTGAAGTCGAATTACAGCATTTGCTGGTGGATAACGCCGCCATGCAACTGGTGCGCAGGCCGAAGCAGTTCGACGTGATCGTCACCACCAACATGTTCGGTGATATCCTGTCCGATCTTGCTTCCATGCTCAGCGGTTCCATCGGCATGCTGCCTTCCGCCTCATTGGACGAGAACGGCAAGGGATTGTACGAGCCGATCCATGGTTCAGCGCCGGATATTGCCGGCAAGGGACTTGCCAATCCCCTGGCGATGATATTGTCGGCGGCAATGATGCTGCGCTGGTCCCTGGGACTGCCGGAACAGGCGGACAGGGTTGAGAATGCGGTGAAATCCGTTCTGGAACAGGGTCTCAGAACGGTGGACATCCACACGCAGGGCACTGAAAAAGTCTCCACCTCACAGATGGGAGATGCAGTAGTGCGCGCGCTTGGGGAACAGACAATTAACGGGATGCAGGCGTGACGGATAAAAAAGTCAATGTAGCAGTGGTCGGCGCGACCGGCGAGGTCGGGCAGGCCATGTTGTCGATCCTGGAGCAGCGGGATTTTCCGGTTGCCGGGCTGCATGTCGTGGCCAGCAGCCGCTCCGCGGGTAAAACCATTGAATTCAGGGACGAGGAACTGGTGGTCGAAGACCTGGATTCATTCGATTTTTCCGGCATCGACATCGGCCTGTTTTCCCCGGGGGCTTCCGTGTCCAACATCCATGCGCCCCGGGCCGCCGCCGCAGGGACGGTCGTCATCGACAATACGTCCCGGTTTCGTTATGACGCGGATATTCCCCTGGTCGTGCCGGAGGTGAATCCGGAAGCCGTTGGGCAGTATGCCGGACGTGGCATCATTGCCAACCCCAACTGTTCCACCATCCAGATGGTCATGGCGTTGAAACCCGTTTACGACGCCGCCGGCATCGAGCGGGTCAACGTCGCCACTTACCAGGCAGTCTCCGGCAAGGGCAAAAAAGCGATAGAGGAACTGGAGCAGCAGACCATCGCCCTGTTCAACGGCAGACCCGTTATCCCGACGGAACACCCCAGGCAGATGGCGTTCAACGTCCTGCCCCAGATCGATGCGTTCCAGGACAACGGTTATACCAGGGAAGAGATGAAGATGGTCTGGGAGACGCGCAAGATCCTGGGTGATGAAGCGCTCCGGGTGAACCCCACCTGTGTGCGCGTGCCGGTGTTCTACGGCCATTCCGAGGCCGTGCACATCGAAACGAAAGAGAAGATCACCGTTGAGGAGGTGAGAACCCTGTTAAACGATTTTCCCGGCGTGGTGGTCATAGACGAGCGGGAAGATGGCGGCTACCCGACGGCCGTGACCGAGGCTTCCGGGCATGACCCGGTATTCGTCGGGCGGATCAGGGAGGACCTTTCCCATCCCAGGGGCATCAATTTCTGGGTGGTTTCCGACAATATCAGGAAGGGAGCCGCCCTGAACAGTATTCAAATAGCGGAATATCTGTTAAAACATCATTTATAATCACCCATACGGTTTACACATAGCTGTTCCCGCTGAATGCCGGGGTCAGAGTAAAAACCCATCGGGATCAGCGCTTTTATCGTAATCTCTCATGGGTTTTTACTCTGACCCCACCTATCCGACCGATGTTGGCGGGAACCACTGGTTTACACACGGGGGAAACTGTAATGAGACAGAGAAAACTACCCGTATTAACCGCCTGCCTGCTGGTACTGCTGGCGCCGGCCTGGGTGTTTGCCCTGAACCTGGGCGATATCAGCCTGAAATCGGGGCCGGGCGAGCCACTGGAAGCGGAAATCCCGCTGTCCGGCGTGTCCGCCGAGGAACAGGACAGCCTCAGCGTCGGCCTGGCCGATGTTGCCGGGTTTCGCTGGGCCGGCATTGAATGGTCCCCGGCGCTTAACCAGCTGCAATTCGAATTGAAGCGCGGCGCGGACGGCGCGGATTATATCCGCATCCACAGCGATGAGGCAGTGCGGAACCCCGTGCTGCACTTTTTGTTGAAGGTGGCCTGGTCCAGGGGGCGGCTGTTCCGGGAATACACCCTGGAACTTGATACGCCGCCGCACGTCTCGGGCGACACGCCGGCTGACTCTGCCGCGACCGCGGTTGAAGGTGATTGGGAAGATGCCAGGGCAGCAGTCCGGGAATCGCGCAGGTACGAGGTCGTCCGCAATGATACCTTGTGGGAAATTGCCCGGGAACTGCGCCCGGACAGTTCCGTCTCCATACAGCAGATGATGCTGGCCTTGTTGCGCACAAATCCTGATGCCTTTATTAACGATAATATCAACTGGTTGAAAGCGGGCGCGGACCTGTGGATGCCGAGTGACTTCGAAATGCAGGCGTTATCGGCGGCTGAGGCATTTGCTGAAGTGCTGGTCCAGAACAACGTGTGGCGGGAAGCCCGCGGCCTGCCCGCGGTGGATACCGGCTGGCTGGCCGGTACCGGTACGATTGCGGTTGACGGAGGATTGCGCCTGGTGCCGGTCACAGAGGGGGATCTGGAGGATGACGACATTTCCGCGGCCGAGCCGGACGGGGCTTCCGGGGAGCAGGCCCTGGCGCTGGCAAACGAGCAGGTTGAAGAGCTGGCACAGGAGAACATTGAACTTGAGGACAAGCTGACCGAGGCCGAGACCATTATTGAAGATCTCAGGCGCCTGGTCGAACTCAAGGATGATGAACTCGCCGCACTGCAGGGGCAATCCATTGGCGAAGATGCAGACCCCGGCCCCGGTCTGCCGGAACGATTGAGATCATTCCATGATGAGACGATCAAGCCGGCGTATAGCCTGGCCAGGGATAACTGGTATATCGTGCTTGCGGGCCTTGCATTGCTTCTGGCCGGATGGTTGCTGCTGCGCAGAAAAGCCGCTCGTGCCCCGAAGGGATTTTCAGTCCCCGCCGCTTCGGTCCGGGCTGATTTTGTCAAGGTGACCCGCGCCGAAAAAGAGGCTTCCCCGGCTGAAGATGATGCGCAGCAGGAAGAGGAGGAAGACCAGGCGCAGAATAAACTCGACCTGGCCAGGGCGTACCTTGAACTTGACGATACGGAGAACGCGCGCGCCATCCTCGATGAGGTCCTGTCGGAAGGCAATGCGGCGCAACGGGAAGAAGCCCGGCAGTTACTGGAACAGGCAAAGTCCAGTTAATGAAGCTCTGAACAAGTCCATCCTGGACTTGTCAGAGCACGCAATACAAAAATGCGATTTTTGTGTTGCTCACAAAATCAATGACTTGTAGTCATTGATTTTGACGGCACGTCCCTGTACCGTTGGAACCTCTGACTTAATCAGAGGTTCCAAACGCTTCGTGATGAAAATTGCCGCCGGCGTTGAATATGACGGATCCCGGTATTCAGGTTGGCAAATACAGAAACACTCGTCATCGGTTCAGGAGCGCGTGGAAGCCGCCCTGTCGGCGGTCGCGGACCATACGGTTGCAGTGACCTGTGCCGGCAGGACGGACGCGGGAGTGCACGCGCTGAACCAGGTGGTCCACTTTGAATCAGGCGCCGATCGGGACACCCATTCCTGGGTCCTGGGCGCAAACACCCACCTGCCCGGAGACATCAGCCTGGCCTGGGCAAAACCCGTCCAGTCTGATTTCCATGCCCGTTACTCGGCAACGAGCCGCGTGTACAAGTATATTATCCTGAACAGGCCGGCGCGTCCCGGTCTGGGCCATGGTTACGTTACCTGGGAGTGCCGCCGCCTGGATGCCGGCAAGATGTCGGAGGCCGCGGCCTCGCTGGTCGGCGAACATGACTTTACTTCGTACCGGGCAACGTCCTGCCAGGCGAAAACACCGGTCAGAAACGTCCTGGACCTGAACGTCAAACGGGAAAACGACTACGTGATCATAGTGGTTGAAGCCAATGCCTTCCTGCACCACATGGTGCGCAATATCGCAGGCGTGCTGATGGCAATTGGAATGGGCAGGCACGCTGTTGGCTGGGAAAATGAGGTGCTTGAGGCGAAAAGCAGGGATTGCGGGGGTGTGACCGCGGCGCCGGACGGGCTCTACCTGGCAGGCGTCAAATATCCTGAAAAATATGGAATTCCCGGTCAAAATACGGAACGCCATGGGGACTTTTATATATGACCAGGATAAAGATCTGCGGTATTACCCGAAGTGAAGATGCCCGCGCGGCGGTCGATGCCGGCGCGCATGCACTGGGCTTCGTGTTCTACCGGCCCAGTCCCCGTTATATTGAGCCGGCGGCGGCCCGGGACATAATCAGCCGGTTGCCGCCGTTCACCGCCGGCGTCGGACTCTTCGTTGATCCGGAACGGTCATTTGTCTCTGCCGTGCTGGAAACCGTTCCCCTGGACATAATCCAGTTTCACGGCAATGAAGACCCGGAGTTTTGCGGGAGTTTCGGCAGGCCTTATATCAAGGCCGTGAGCATCAAACCGGACATCGATTTGCATAAGACCTGCCGGCGCTATGCCGGCGCTTCAGCCCTGCTGCTGGACAGCCATTCCGACACCGTTCCCGGCGGGACCGGCATGAGTTTTGACTGGAGTATAATCCCGCCTGGTTTATCCAGGCCTGTTATTCTTGCCGGCGGGTTAACGGCTGCCAACGTGCGCCGGGCGATTGAAGTTTGCAGGCCGTATGCGGTCGATGTAAGCAGCGGCGTCGAACTTGACAAGGGAATCAAGGACAAGGGAGCAATGACGGAATTCATACGCGAGGTATTAGACGTTGATGACAGTGCCTGACGAACACGGCCATTTCGGCATTTACGGGGGGAGATTTGTCGCCGAGACGCTGATTGAGCCCCTGGAAGAGTTGACCCGCGCCTATGAGAAGTACATTCAGGATGAAGACTTCCTGGCAGAGTTCGACCATGACCTGAAAACTTTCGTGGGCCGGCCGTCGCCCCTGTATCACGCGCGCCGGTGGAGTGACAAACTCGCCGGCGCCCAGATCTACCTGAAGCGCGAGGACCTGAATCATACCGGCGCCCACAAGGTCAATAACACGGTGGGGCAGGCCCTGCTGGCAAAGCGGATGGGGAAATCCCGGATTATTGCGGAAACCGGCGCAGGCCAGCACGGGGTAGCCACTGCCACGGTGGCCGCCCGCCTCGGCCTCGAGTGCGTCGTGTATATGGGCGCCGAAGATATACGGCGCCAGGCCGTGAACGTTTTCCGGATGAAGTTGCTGGGCGCCGAGGTAGTGGAAGTCACTTCCGGTTCGCAGACTCTCAAGGATGCCTTGAATGAAGCCATGCGGGACTGGGTGAGCAACGTGGACGATACGTTCTACATCATCGGCACCGTGGCCGGGCCGCATCCCTATCCGGTACTGGTCAGGGACCTGCAGTCGATAATCGGCAGGGAAACCAGGCAGCAATGCCTGGAGGCGACGGGCAGGCTGCCGGACACGCTCGTTGCCTGTGTCGGCGGGGGATCCAATGCAATCGGGTTGTTTCACCCTTTCCTGGAGGATGCTTCGGTCAGGTTAATCGGGGTTGAAGCCGGCGGCCTGGGCCTGCACACGGGCCGTCATGCAGCCCCCTTAAGCGCCGGCAAACCCGGCGTCCTGCACGGCAACAGGACCTACCTGATGGAAGACGAGCATGGCCAGATCCAGCCGACCCATTCCATTTCTGCCGGGCTTGATTACCCTGGCGTGGGTCCGGAGCATGCCTGGCTGAAAGACAGCGGCAGGGTGGAGTATGTGGCGGTCAATGATGCAGAGGCTGTTGCCGCGTTCCATGACCTGACTCGCACCGAAGGGATCATGCCGGCGCTGGAATCCAGCCATGCCCTGGCATATGTAATGAAAATTGCAGGACAACTGGACAGGGAAGAGACAATCGTCGTCAACTTGTCCGGACGGGGCGACAAGGACATCGAAACCATTGCGAACATGGAAGGGATCACGCTATAAGGAAGACACGCCAGGTATTCCGGCACCAATGTTGATTAAGGGCTTTAGTGACTGTTTTTCCGCGACTAGCGCCAGGGACGAGCGCGGGACCGGGCCAGGGATGGCCCACAGGAGCGGAAAAACAGTCACTAAAGCCCTGAAGGTCGAGGTCAGCGGGATCTGCTGCAGGCACACAAAAGTGCTGTTCCCTTTACCCGGATTGTTGTAGTCTATGACGTTTGTATACTTCAGGTACCCGTCAACAGATGAGTCGTATTTCATCCACATACCAGGCACTCAAGCAGCAAAACAGAAAGGCGCTGGTCACCTTTGTCACGGCCGGGGACCCTGACCCGCAGGTTACGCCGGATATAATGCAGGCCCTGGTGCGTCACGGGGCGGACCTGATTGAACTGGGGGTCCCGTTTTCAGACCCGATGGCGGACGGCCCCGTGATACAACGCGCCAATGAGCGCGCGCTGGAGCAAGGGGTTGCGCTGGCAAACGTTCTGGAGATGGTAGAGCAATTCCGCCGCTATGACAGTCAAACCCCCGTGATACTGATGGGTTATTTAAATCCTGTTGAAATTTTCGGTTATGAGAAATTTGCCGGGAATGCCGCCGCGGCCGGGGTTGACGGAGTCATCATCGTGGATATGCCGCCCGAAGAGGCGGCAGTGCTGAACCGTCATTTACGCGCCCGGGATATCGACCAGATTTTTCTCGTTACGCCCAATACTACGGAACGGCGGATTGAAACCATCGCCGGAATTGCCTCGGGGTTTCTGTACTATGTCTCCGTCAAGGGGACCACCGGGGGCAAACAGGCTGACGCGCTGGAAGTGTCGGAAAAATTACGCCTGGTAAGAAGTAAAACCGATTTGCCTTTAGCCGTCGGTTTCGGAATAAAAGACGCCGGAACGGCTGCGCGGGTTGCAGGTTATTGTGATGCCGTCGTCATCGGCAGCGCGCTGGTTGAGACGATTCACACCGCAGCAACGGCAGGAGCGGATATTACTGCCGAGGCCGGTTCATTTATCGCCCCGGTCCGGGCTTCCCTGGATAAGGCGGCGTAGCGGCCCATAAAATGAGCGAACCATAAATGAGCTGGCTTGATAAACTGCTCCCTTCGAGGATAAAGACCAACAGCGCCAATCGGCGGTCTGTACCGGAAGGGGTGTGGACCAAGTGCGACAGTTGCAACGCGACGCTTTACCGCGCGGAACTGACCCGCAACCTTGAAGTCTGTCCGAAATGCGGCCGGCACATGCGCATCGGCGCGCGGGCCAGGCTGGACAGCTTTCTCGACCCGGATGACCGGGAAGAAATCGCCTCCGCGATCAAGCCGGTTGACAAGCTGAGATTTCGCGACAGCAGGCGATACAAGGACAGGCTGGCAAGCGCCATCAGGGAAACTGGTGAAAATGACGCCCTGGTGGCGATCAGGGGAAAGGTAAAGACGATCTCACTGGTTGCTACAGCATTTGAGTTTGAGTTCATGGGCGGTTCCATGGGGTCGGTGGTGGGAGAGCGGTTTGTACGCGCCGTCGATGTCTGTATTGAGCGCCATGTTCCGCTCGTCTGTTTCTCCACCAGCGGTGGCGCGCGCATGCAGGAGGCCCTGATATCGCTCTTCCAGATGGCAAAAACAAGTTCCGCCCTGGCTAAACTGCGCAATGCCGGCTTGCCGTATATCTCGGTACTGACAAACCCTACAATGGGCGGCGTATCGGCGAGCCTCGGTACCCTGGGAGACATCAATATTGCCGAACCGGGCGCCCTGATAGGTTTCGCCGGTCCCCGCGTGATTGAACAGACCGTGCGCCAGACCCTGCCGGAGGAATTTCAGAAAAGTGAGTTTCTGCTGGAACACGGCAACATCGATATGATTACCCGCAGACGGGACATGCGGGATACCATAGCGTCAATATTGTCCATTCTTTGCCATAAAACAGGCTGATGAGTTCCGTCCCGAAAATTCTTTCCGGACCGCGCCAGGCACATGCGCCCAGGTTCACCTGCCTGGCTGACTGGCTGGCCTGGCAGGAAAGCCTGCACTTCACAGCCATAGAACTTGGCCTGGACCGCTGTAACAGGGTGGCGCAGAGAATGGGCCTGCTGAAGCCTGACAGCAAGGTTATCAGCATATCCGGCACAAACGGCAAAGGCTCCAGCGCGGCAATGCTGGATGCCATGCTGAGACAATCCGGTTACAGGGTAGGCGCCTACACTTCACCGCATTTGACCAGGTATAACGAAAGGGTTTGCATCGACGGTACGCAGGTGACGGATGAACAGCTCTGCCAGTCATTTGACCGTATTGACCGGGCGCGCGGGGATATTTCCCTGACCTATTTTGAATTCGGCACCCTGGCGGCGCTGGACACATTCCAGCGCGCGGACCTGGATATTGCGATACTGGAAGTCGGACTGGGCGGCCGGCTTGATGCCGTCAACATACTGGATGCCGATGTTGCCCTGGTCGTGACGATCGACCTGGACCACGAGAAATGGCTGGGATATACCAGGGAAGCCATCGGCAGGGAAAAAGCGGGAATATTCAGACGCCGGCAACCGGCAATCTGCTCAGACCCGGCCGCGCCGGCGTCCATTGCAGACTGTGCACGGGAAGCAGACGCCCTGCTGTACCAGGCCGGCCGGGATTTTACCTGCGCCATCAATGCGGAAACCTGGACCTGGAGGGGTTCCGGTACGGTCTATGAGGGTCTGCCCAAGCCCGGCATCAATAATGACAGGCAGGTGCAGAATGCCGCCGGCGTGCTGATGGTGCTGGAAACCCTGGCCGATGAATTTCCCGTCAACCTGGAAACCGTAAAGGCTTGCCTGCGGGATTTCAGGCTTGCCGGCCGGTTCCAGGTCGTCCCCGGAAAAACTCCATGTATTCTTGATGTTGCGCATAACCGGCAGGCTGTTTCGGCACTGGTCGAGAATGTAAGGAAAATTCCCAAAGTCGGTGAAACCCACATCGTGATCGGCATGCTCAAGGACAAGAATCATGGCGCCGTCTTTGAGCAACTGGCGGAAATTGCCGATTACTGGTACCTGGCTGAATTGCAGGAAGACCGTGCAGCGGGTCTGGGGGAATTGACCGGCGCGCTGGGAAGGTACGAAGATGTTGGTAAAATCAAACAGTTTAACACTGTCCGGGAAGCCCTGTCGGAAGCTGAAGCCAGTGCCCGGATGGGTGACAGGATAATAGTTACCGGTTCCTTCGTAACCGTCGGCGCTGCAATTGATTACCTGGAGTGTAATTGGGTAAGGAGTTAATTCCGTCCCCTGTGGAGCTATAAACCAGTATGGACCAGAGATTGAAAGAAAGAATCACCGGAACGACCGTGTTGGTGCTGCTGGCCGTAGTACTGGTCCCGCTGGTACTGGATGACAGCCGCGTTGTAGAGACCGGGATCACGGCAACCAATATTCCGGAAAAACCGGATGAAGAATTCACCACGCGCCTGGTGCCCATCCCGGAGCAGGATGACATTGTTCCTGTAGAGGAGGAAGCTGATAACAGCCCTGCCCGGGCGGCGCCGGTTGACGCGGACCCCGAACAGCCGGAAATCGCGGCCGAACCGGAACCTGTTGCGAACGCTGCCGTCGCCGAAGCCGGGACTGCAGGGTTAACCGGGTGGGTCGTGCAGGTAGGCAGTTTTTCCAGAAAAAATGCCGATAGTCTCAATGCCAGGCTGCGCGCGGAGGGATATCCGTCATACGTTGTTGATGAACCCGTAACAGCCAAGGACGGTTCCTTGTTGTACCGGGTGAGGATAGGCCCGGAAGTTCTGCGTTCGGAGGCCCTGAAGCTGAAGGCCGAAATAAAAAAGAAAATGGACCTGGATGGTTTTGTCCTGAACTATCCGTAACGCCGGAGTCGCCCAGCATCCATGCCTGCTATTTTGTTATCGACCACCAGGATCAGGTAATGGGCTGCAGGGTCTGAGCGTGGAAGGCGTCGATATCGGAATTCTCGTAGTTTTGTTCCTGTCGGCAATCATCGGATTGTTGTACGGCCTGTTGAATATCCTGTTTTCCATTACGGCCTGGATAATGGCCGTACTGGTTGCCGTTAAGTTCAGCGGCTGGTTTTCCCCCATGCTGGAAGCCTACCTGGAACCGGTACTGAGGAATGTCATTGCTTTTGCCGGCGTGTTTGTCATCAGCCTGGTAATTTTTACGGTGTTGGGGTATTTTGTCGTTAAACTGCTTGGCAGGACAGGACTGACCGCAGCCGACCGGTTACTGGGCTTTTTCTTCGGAATCGGGCTGGGTGGAGCGATTATTACCGTCCTTGTTTTTCTGGCGGGCTTCACGGCCATATCAAAACACGAATGGTGGCATGAAGCGGTTTTGATCGAACCGTTCCAGCGCGTCTGTGTGTGGGGCCGGCGCTTTCTTTCCGAAGACATCGCCGTTTATCATCGTTACGAACCGGCTTCACAGCCGGATACAGAGGGCAGCGGGCAGATTTGATCTGTCCCCGGAAGAAGCTTACATTAGAGAAAATGTGCGGCATTATCGGAATCGTTGCCAAATCGAACGTTAACCAGGCGCTCTTTGACGGCCTGACGATCCTGCAGCACAGGGGGCAGGATGCGGCCGGCATGGTTACCTGTGACAACGCCCGGCTGTATCTCTGCAAGAACAACGGCCTGGTCAGGGATGTCTTCAATTCCCGCCAGATGCTTAACCTCATGGGCAACATGGGGATCGGGCATATCAGGTATCCCACTGCGGGATGCTCGTCCTCCTCCGAAGCGCAACCGTTTTACGTCAACTCTCCTTACGGGATCGCCCTGGCGCATAACGGGAATCTCACGAACAGCGAAGAACTCAAACGAGACCTCATCATGGATGAATTGAGACATATCAATACGGAATCGGATTCCGAGGTTTTGCTGAATATCCTGGCTTTCGAGTTGCAGCGTATCGGCAAGCTGAAAAAGGACCTGACCCACCAGGACATTTTCTCTGCGGTGCGCAGACTGCATCAACGTTGTCGCGGCGGATATTCGGCCGTTGCGTTAATCTCGGGTGTCGGCGTGCTCGCCTTCCGCGACCGTTTCGGCATACGGCCGATTGTCTTCGGAGAGCGCGTCACCGACAGGGGAATGGAATACGTCGTTGCCTCCGAAAGCGTGGCCATGGACGCCCTGGATTTCAACGTAACGCGTGACGTAGCGCCGGGGGAGGCGATTTTCATCAGCGAACAGGGTGAACTGTTTGCGGAGCAGTGCGTGGAAAACCCGCAACCTGCGCCATGCATCTTTGAATACGTGTACCTGGCAAGACCGGATTCCGTCATTGACAATATTTCCGTGTACAAGACCCGTTTGCGCATGGGCGAGGCGCTGGCCGCGAAGATTTTGAGGCTGCGCCCTGAACACGATATCGACGTGGTGATCCCCATTCCGGACACGGGGCGTACCGCCGCGTTGCCCCTGGCCTATGAACTGGACGTGAAATACCGGGAAGGATTTATCAAGAACAGGTACATCCCGCGCACGTTCATCATGCCCGGCCAGAGCGTCAGGAAAAAGTCGGTAAGACAGAAACTGAATGCAATCGAACTGGAATTCAGGGGCAAGAACGTGTTGCTGGTGGATGATTCCATTGTGCGCGGCACCACGTCCAGGGAAATCGTGCAGATGGCCCGGGATGCGGGCGCGGCAAAAGTGTATTTCGCCTCTGCGGCGCCGCCGGTCATGTATCCGAATGTTTACGGCATCGACATACCGACTTCCGACGAACTGGTTGCCCACGGCAGGACAGAGGAGGAAGTCTGCGCGGCCATAGGCGCCGACTGGCTGATCTACCAGGAGGTTGAAGACCTGGTTGACGCGGCAAGCGAAGGGAACCCGGATATAGACCGGTTTGAAATGTCCGTGTTTACCGGCGAATACGTGACCGGAGACGTGAGCGAAGACTACCTTGCCAACCTCTCCACAGAGCGCAGCGACTCAGCCAAACAGTCCCGCGCCATGGTGGACGACGTACTCAACGACCTCTCCAATATGGTATAGCCCGGGCAAAATGCAGGGGTCAGAGTAAAATCACCACCGTTCCTGCTACCGGCAATGCGTTTCAGGATTTTACTCTGACCCCATCTATCTTTACTCTTCTTCGCGTTTGCCATCCTTGCCGGTAAACCCGGCGGCCTGGAAGAAACTGTTCTGCATCTGCCGCCAGGCTTCCAGGTTCTGCTCCGTCATTTCGCTCATTTTGGCGGCAAGGGGATTGCCCGTCACCGCCTGCTCGAAGTTCTTCTGCAGGCTCTGTTGCTGCGCGGCAAACATCTCCAGGCTTTTCTGCAGGTAATCGCTGAACGCGGACTGGTAGGCATTGCCGTAAAAGCGGATGAGCTGGGTCAGCATCGGTGTATTGAAGATGGGCTTGCCTTCATGCTCCTGTTCCGAGATGATCTGCAACAATACGCTGCGCGTCAGGTCTTCCTCGGTCTTGACATCCGTGACCTGAAATTCGATCCCGTTGAGCACCAGCTTCCTGACGTCTTCCAGGGTGATATACCGGCTTATCTCCGTGTCGTAGAGGCGACGGTTGGGGTATTTTTTTATGATTCGCATGGTAGTGTACTCAGCCGGGTTATCTTTCGACAGCCAGGGCAACACCCTGGCCGCCGCCAATGCACAACGTGGCCAGGCCCTTGTGCGCGTCCCGTCGCTGCATGGCATGGAGCAGCGTGACCAGGACCCGGCAACCCGAGGCGCCGATGGGGTGTCCCAGCGCGATGGCGCCGCCGCTGATATTCACTTTTTGCGCGTCCCAGCCCAGTCCGTTGTTGACGGAGATGGCCTGTGCGGCAAATGCCTCGTTGGCTTCCACCAGGTCCAGGTCCCCGACCGTCCAGCCGGCCTTGCCCAGGCAGCGCTCGGTTGCCGGTATCGGTCCGGTTCCCATGATTGCCGGATCGACGCCGGCGCTGGCGTAAGCGCTGATGCCGGCCATCACCGGCAGGCCAAGTTCATCCGCTTTTGCCCGTGACATGACAACGACTGCCGCGGCGCCGTCGTTGAGCCCGGAGGCGTTGGCCGCAGTCACCGTCCCTTCGCGGGTAAAAGCCGGGCGCAGTTTCGCAATTTTCTCTTCAGTGACACCCGGTTTCGGATATTCGTCCCTGTCGAAGATGATGGGATCGCCCTTGCGTTGCGGTATGCTGACGGGGACGATCTCTTCATCGAATACCCCGTCGGCCTGGGCTTGTTCGGTTTTTTGCTGGGACTGCGCAGCAAACCGGTCCTGTTCCTCCCGGGAAATCCCGAACTTGTTCACGATATTTTCCGCGGTCATACCCATGTGGTAATCATTGAATGCGTCCCACAGGCCGTCGACAATCATCGAATCCAGCAGTTTCCAGTCGCCCATCTTGGCGCCGACCCGGGATTTGGGCAACACGTGCGGCGCCTGGCTCATGTTTTCCTGGCCGCCGGCAATGATGATGTCCGCATCGCCGCATTTGATGGCCTGGGCGGCGAGATGCACGGCTTTCAGGCCGCTGCCGCAGACCTTGTTGATCGTCATGGAAGGCACTGAATGGGGCAGCCCGGCTTCGATAGCGGCCTGGCGCGCCGGGTTCTGGCCGGCGCCGGCGGTCAGTACCTGTCCCAGGATGACCTCGTCGACCTGCGCCGGTTCCAGCCCGGATTTTTCCAACAATGATTTGATTACCGCGGCTCCGAGGGTGTGAGCCGGCGTATTTGCCAGTGCGCCGCCGAAAGAACCGATGGGGGTCCGCGCCGCGGCGACAATGACTGCGTCAGTGGTCATGGTGTTTACCTCGATGTCAGGGGCTTGTTGTTATCAGCGCAACATTATAAACAATTCTGGTTGCGCTGCACAAAACAACGATTTACCTTCAGATAAATGGGGTCAGAGTAAAAATTCTTCGAATTTCTTACTCTGACCCCGGAAATCCGGGGTCAGTCCCCTGAACCGCCCGGTCAGATGTGCAACGCCCGTTGGTCTGATGCGAGGGCCGCCTCATGCATGGCCTCGGCCAGGGTGGGGTGGGCGTGGATGGTGCGGGCAATATCTTCGGCGCTGCCGTCGAATTCCATGGCCAGGACAGCTTCTGCTATGAGTTCCGAGGCATTCGGCGCCAGTATATGAACGCCGAGTATCCGGTCGGTGTCGGCATCGCTGAGCATTTTTATCATGCCGTCGGAATCGCCTGCCGCCAGCGCGCGTCCGCTGGCCGCAACAGGAAAGACGCCCGAATTATATTTATTGCCGGCTTCCTTCAACTCGTGTTCGGTATTGCCGACCCAGGCGATCTCGGGCCAGGTGTAGATTACCCAGGGCACCAGGTCCAGGTTGAACTCACTTTTATGCCCGGCAAGACGTTCGGCCACCATGACTCCCTCTTCAGCAGCCTTATGCGCCAGCATCGGGCCGCGCACCACGTCGCCGATGGCATAGACGTTCGGCAGGTTGGTAGCGCAATGATTGTCAACCTCAATGCCGCCTCTGCCGTTAAGCGCCAGCCCTGCGTCTTCGGCCCCCAGTTCCTCCACGTTGGGGGAGCGCCCGACGGCTACTACCAGCTTGTCGAAGGTCAACTGTTGCTTGTCGTTACCCTGCTCGTAAGTGACGCTGACTTCCCGGCTGTTAACACCCGTACCTGTTACCCTGGCGCCAAGTCGGATATCAAGCCCCTGTTTCACCAGGAGTTTCTGCGCTGCCACGGCAATCTCCCGATCGGCGGGAGCAAGAAATTCATCCAATGCCTCCAGTATGGTGACCCGGGAGCCCATCCTGCTCCAGACGCTGCCGAGTTCCAGGCCTATCACTCCCGCCCCTATGATGCCCAGTCTCTTCGGCACCTGGGTGAAGGCCAGGGCGCCCGTGGAATCGACGATCCTGTTCCGATCTGTCGCTGCAACAGGTAACTTTGCAGGGACGGAACCGGTGGCGATAATGATGTTTTTGGCGGAGACCCGGTAAACCTCTGCGGCTTCCTTGCCTGTCGGCGTTACTTCGACCTCGGCGCCGCCCAGGAGTTTTGCCTGACCCTGCAGCCAGTCGATACCGTTCTTTTTGAACAGTCCGGCGATTCCCCGGGTCAATTTCTGCACGATCCTGTCTTTCCGGCCGATCATTTTATGGATATCCAGCTTGATACCGGTGACGTTGATGCCGTGCTCCGCCGCATCATGACTGATGAAGGAATAATGGTGGGATGAATCCAGCAACGCCTTGGACGGAATACATCCCGTGTTCAGGCAGGTGCCGCCCAGGACAGGCTTGCCGCTGCTGCTGAGTTCGCCATCGACACAGGCCGTGGAAAACCCCAGTTGCGCGCAGCGGATTGCGCAGATGTAGCCGCCGGGTCCGGCGCCGATGACTACTACGTCATAGTTTTTCATAGTCAGATTTGTAACAGCAGCCTCGATGGGTCCTCGAGTGCCTCCTTAATCGCCACCAGGAATGACACGGCCTCCCGCCCGTCGATAATGCGATGATCGTAGGACAATGCCAGGTACATCATGGGCCGGATCACGACCGCGCCGTCTTCCGCAACCGGACGTTCCTCAATTTTATGCATGCCCAGGATGGCGCTTTGCGGCGGGTTGATAATGGGAGTGGACAGCAGGGAACCGAACACGCCGCCGTTGGTGATGGTGAATGTGCCTCCGGTCAACTCTTCTATGGTGAGTTTTGCATCACGGGCCTTTTGCCCGTATTCGCTGATGGTCTTTTCGATTTCGGCGAAACTGAGTATATCCGCCGCGCGCACCACCGGCACGACCAGCCCGCGCGGCGAGCTTACGGCAATGCCTATATCGAAATTGTCATGGTAGATGATATCGGCGCCGTCAACCGACGCGTTGATGATCGGGAATTTTTTCAGGGCTTCTACCGCGGCCTTGGTGAAAAACGACATGAATCCCAGTTTGACCTTGTGGGTTTTCTCGAAACTGTCCTTGTAACGATTGCGCAGGTCCATAACCGGCTTCATGTTGACTTCATTAAAGGTGGTCAGGATGGCGTTTTCCCGTTGTGCCGCCAGCAGGCGTTCCGCCGCGCGCCTGCGCAGACGGGTCATGGGTACGCGGTTTCCTGCTCCCTTGTTCTCAGCGCCGCCTGCCTGTTCAGCAGGCTTTGCCGCGGGTTTCATGACAGCCGCCGCATCCTGCTGCCCGCCGTCTGTTTCCTGTTTCTCACTTCCTGCCGCCTGTCCCTTGTCCCCTGTCCGCTGTCTTCCGCCCCCTGTCTTCTGTTCCTTGTCTTCTGTGCCGGCCAGGTAATCCAGGACTTCTTTTTTGGTCAGCCTGTTTCCGCTTGCCGGGATATCGCCGGCGTCCAGGCCATGTTCGCTCAGCAGTTTCCTGACGGCAGGACTTAGCTTGGGCCCGGGTTCCTGCGCGGGGTCGGGCTCGGTCGGGGCGACCTCCGTGTCAGGCTCCGGCGCTGCAGCGGCGGCCTGGCTGTCGGTATCGATTTCCGCGATCAGTTCGTTGCTCAGCACGTCCTCGCCGCTGTTTTTCAGGATTTTCACCAGCATCCCGTCTTCCGGCGCCACCACTTCCAGGGTGACTTTATCCGTTTCCACGTCAATCAGGGCGTCACCGAACTTCACCGGGTCTCCCGGCTGTTTACGCCAGTCCATCAACGTGGCTTCCGCGACCGATTCGGCCAGTACCGGGACTCTCACTTCAACCAGCACAGTTCTCTCCTGTCATCGTTCCCTACCTGATCCCGCTCGTCTTCTGTTTGTGCGTGGTCACTTCCAGTTTTTCCAGTTGCAGAGCGTCATCAACCAGCTTCTTCTGCTTCGCCAGGTGCACGCTCAGGGAGCCTGCTGCAGGGGAGGCTGAGTAAATGCGTCCGGCATAGCCGAACACGTGCCGGGCGCTGAGACAGCCAACCAAGGTTCCTCGTGATTGCATGAAGTACCAGCCGCCCTGGTTCTTGGGTTCTTCCTGTACCCAGACGATTTCATTTGCGTTCGGGTATGAGTCGATTAAGCGTTTCATCTCTTTTTGCGGAAACGGGAATAACTGTTCCAGGCGAATGATCGCGATGTTTCCGGCCTCATTGCCGCGCCTGGCCTCCAGCAGGTCGTAGTACACCTTGCCACTGCATATCAACAAACGCGTTACCGCGTTTTTCTCTATATTTTCGTCAATTTCGTCGATCACCAGTTGAAGCCCGCCACTGGTGACTTTATCCAGGGTCGATGTGGACAGTTTATGTCTGAGCAGGCTTTTCGGGCTCATGACGATCAGCGGTTTGCGATATGGCCTGATGACCTGGCGCCGTAACAGGTGGAACATCTGCGCCGGCGTGCTGGGCTGGCAGACCTGCATGTTCTCCCTGGCGCAGAGCTGTAAAAAACGCTCCAGCCGGGCGGATGAATGTTCGGGGCCCTGACCGTCATAGCCGTGGGGCAAAAACACGGTGAGACCGCAGAACCGTCCCCATTTTGCTTCGCATGAACTGATGAACTGGTCGAAAACGACTTGCGCGCCGTTGGCGAAATCACCGAACTGGGCTTCCCAGATAACCAGCGCATTGGGTTCGGCGCTGGCGTAGCCATAGTCAAAAGCCAGCACAGCTTCTTCCGAGAGCGTCGAGTTGATGGCCAGGAACGAAGGCTGTCCGTCATTAAGGTTTTGCAGGGGCAGGTAGGTGTCGCCATCATCCTGGTTGTGAATCACGGCATGACGATGAAAGAAGGTCCCGCGTCCGCTGTCCTGGCCGGAAATACGCACCGGGAAACCGGCGTCAAGCAGGGTTGCATAGGCCAGGGTTTCCGCATAGCCCCAGTCCATGTCCAGTTCGCCGGCGCCCATCCTCTTGCGGTTCTCGATGATCTTTACCACAGACGGGTGCAGGGTGAAATGTTCCGGCACCGAGGTGAAGCGTTCGGTCATGCGGGATACCAGCAGGGGGCTCACGGCCGTTTCGACCCACATGTTCCATGCCGTTTTCTTGAACGGCTCGTAGTTGATTAAAAACCTGAAATCGGCATTGCTAGCTCTTGCGCCCGCCACACTCCGGTTGGATTCCAGTGACTCAAGGTAGGATTCATGAATTGTCCGGACCTCATCCTGGGTCACGACATTTTCCTTTACAAGACGCTCGGAGTGTATCTCCCTGATATTCCTGTGTTGCCTGATCTTCCGGTACATGATGGGCTGGGTGGCGGCCGGTTCGTCCGCTTCGCTGTGGCCGTGCCTCCGGTAGCACACCATGTCGATGACAACGTCCTTCTTGAATTCCATGCGATAATCCAGGGCCAGTTTCGCAACGTAAACAACGGCGTCGGGATCATCGCCGTTGACGTGAAAGATCGGCGCCTGCACCATCTTGGCAACGTCCGTGCAGTACAGTGTGGAACGTGAATCCAGCGGGTCACTGGTGGTAAAGCCGATCTGGTTATTGACGATGATATGAACGGTGCCGCCGGTGCTGTAGCCGCGGGTCTGGGACAGGTTGAAGGTCTCCATCACCACGCCCTGCCCGGCAAATGCAGCGTCACCATGAATGATGATGGGCAATACCTGGGAGCGGGTCTTGTCCTGGCGCCGGTCCTGGCGCGCCCGCACGGACCCTTCCACCACGGGGTCGATAATTTCAAGGTGGGAGGGATTGAACGACAGGGTCAGGTGTATGGGGCCTCCGGGTGTGTGTATATCCGAGGAGTAGCCAAGATGGTATTTTACATCGCCCGAACTGGTGGATTCGATGTCATCCGCCTGTTGGCTGGAGCCTTCGAATTCGTCGAACAGCTCTCCGGGCAGCTTGCCGATGATATTGATCAGGACGTTGAGCCTGCCGCGGTGGGCCATGCCGATAACCGCCTCGCGTACGCCGGCTTCACCGCCCGCCTGCACCAGTTCGTCCAGCAGCGGGATCAGCGCTTCGCCGCCCTCCAGGGAGAAGCGTTTCTGTCCCACGTATTTCCTGTGCAGGTATTCTTCCAGGGCGTTGGCGGCTATGACGCGTTCCAGTATGCGTTTCCTCTTTTCCTGCGAGAACCGGTGATGGCCTTCGGATTCTTCCATCCGGCGCTGGATCCAGCGTTTCTGTTCCGTTTCGTTGATGTGCATGTACTCGGCGCCGATCGTCCGGCAATAGGTGCTCTTGACGATGTAGAAAATCTCAGCCAGCGTCAGTTCATCGGGTGCAAACAGGGAACCAGTGTTGAAGATTCGCGTCAGGTCTTCCTCCGTGAAATTGTAATAAGCGGGGTCCAGTTCCGGGACTTCCGGCCGCTCGTACTGTTTCAGGGGATCCAGGTCCGCTTGCTGGTGCCCGCGGAAACGGTGGGCATTGATCAACTGTAATACCGAGGCCTGTTTTTTGTTATCCGTATTGACGGCGATTGTCGGTTCCGGAGGCGGAGCCTGTGTGGTTTCAGCCGCGCGCGCCGGCTCTTCAGCCTTTGCGCTGCCGGCGCCATCGGACTGCGCGGGCTCCCGTTGCAGGGCATCAAAATACTGGCGCCATTCAACGGACACGCTGGCGGGATCTTCAAGATACCGCTCATAGACGTCCTCGACGAAGGCGGTATTGCCGCTGAAAAAATGAGATGGATCAGTGTTGCTCATCGTTGTCTGAAAGTTCCGTTTGATACGATGTTGATAACCGTAAAACGCCGAAGGAAGTATTATAGGACATTTGCGCGTATAATAATAAGGAACCTCTGATAAAGAGTTTCCATAATAAAAATAGTGTCCCCTGAGATGAGGAGGCGGTTTCATGACTCGCACGGTTACGATTACCGATAACATGACCGGCAAGCAGGTCGAATGTCCGGTATTGGAGGGCACTTGCGGCCCTCCGGTTATCAATACCAAATCCCTGTACAAGGAACTGGGCATGTTTACCTTTGACCCGGGTTTTGTGACCACGGCCAGTTGCCGCAGCGCGGTGACTTACCTGGATGGAGAGAAAGGCGTCCTGTTGCATCGCGGTTACCCGATAGAACAACTGGCGGAACAAAGCACTTTCCTGGAAGTCGTTTACCTGCTTATCCACGGTGAATTGCCGACTCGCAAGCAGATGGATGAATGGGCACATGCCATCAAGATGCACATGATGACGCATGAGCACATTTCCAGGTTTTATTCTGCCTACCGCTATGATGCCCATCCCATGTCGATAATGGCGGGCGTGGCCAACGCCATTGCGTCCTATTACCATGACCGGACCGATATCTGGGATTCTGACAACCGCCTGATAACCGCCAGGCGCATTATTGCCAAGATGCCCAACGTAGCCTCGAAATGCTATCGCTATGCATCGGGGCTGCCGTTCGTCTATCCCGATAATGCGCGCAGCTACGTCGAGAACTTCATGTACATGACGTTTTCATGGCCTACGGAGGAATACACGCCCTCAGCGGCCGCCGTACGCGCCCTGGACCTGTTGTTCATCCTGCATGCGGATCATGAACAGAATGCCAGCACCTCGACCGTGCGTCTTGCGGGCAGTTCGGAAGCAAACCCTTTTGCCTGCATCGCCGCGGGCATTACCACCTTGTGGGGCAAGTCCCACGGCGGCGCCAACGAGGCCGTGGTACGCATGCTGGAGGAGATCGGCAGCCCGTCCAACATACCGAAATACGTTGCCCGGGCGAAGGACAGGAAAGACCCGTTCCGCCTGATGGGCTTCGGGCACCGGGTCTACAAGAACTATGATCCCAGGGCAAAAATCATTCGCAAGGCGTGCCATGATTTGCTGGAGGAGGAACACATGAACCAGCCCCTGTTCGAGATTGCCCTGGAACTGGAACGGATAGCGCTGGAGGATGAATATTTCATCAAGCGCAAGCTGTATCCCAACGTTGATTTCTATTCCGGCCTGATCTACCAGGCCCTGCGTATCCCCACCTCCATGTTCACGGTGATGTTCGCCCTGGCGCGCAGCGCCGGCTGGGTTGCCCAGTGGATGGAACTGATGAAGGACAAGGATTTTCGTATCGGCCGTCCGCGACAGTTGTATATCGGCCGGCAGCCCCGTGATTACATACCGATTGAAGATCGGTAATAAACATCTGCGATAATCTGCGTCATCTGCGGATTTATAATAAGAGAGAGGTCTATCGATGAAGTCACCTGTACGGGTTGCCGTCACCGGGGCAGCCGGCCAGATCGGCTATGCCTTGCTGTTCCGGGTTGCCGCCGGGGAGTTGCTGGGCAAGGATCAACCGGTGATCCTGCAACTTCTTGAGATTCCACCGGCGTTGCCGGCGCTGGACGGCGTGGTGATGGAACTGGAAGACTGCGCTTTTCCCAACCTGGCAGGGGTAGTGACCAGCGCCGATGCCAACGCCGCTTTCCGGGATGCGGATTTTGCTTTCCTGGTCGGCGCACGACCGCGGGGTCCGGGCATGGAGCGCGCAGACCTGTTGCTGAGCAATGCCGAAATCTTCAGCGTACAGGGCAAGGCATTGAACGAGCATGCGAAGCGGGACGTCAAGGTCCTCGTCGTCGGCAACCCGGCCAATACCAATGCATTGATCGCAATGAAAAATGCGCCCGACCTGGACCCGCGCCGGTTCATGGCGATGATGCGCCTGGACCATAACAGGGCGCTGGCGATGCTTGCCGCCCGGGTGCAGTGCCCGGTTGGCGCAATCCGTAACCTTACCGTCTGGGGGAATCATTCAACCACGCAATACCCGGACCTCCACCACGCCCTGGTAGAGGGTAAGGCGGCGCTGGACCTGGTTGAACAGGACTGGTATGAAAATGAATTCATCCCCGGAGTGGCCAAGCGCGGCGCCGAAATCATCAAGGCCAGGGGCGCATCCAGCGCGGCGTCGGCGGCAAATGCGGTCCTGGACCATGCCCGTGACTGGGCGTTCGGCACCCCGGAAAACGACTGGACCAGTATGGCCGTCGCCGCTGAAGGTTGCTACGGTATTCCGGAAGGCATCGTCTATTCCTTTCCCGTTACCTGCTCCGACGGTGATTACGAGATAGTCCGCGGGTTGGATATCAACGAATTCAGCAGGATCAGGATGGAGGTAACCCGGGCGGAACTGGAACAGGAGAGAGACGCGATAAAGCACCTGTTGGGGACAAGGGGACGGACTTAAGTCCGTCCCCACCAAACCAAGGGGTCAGAGTAAAATCGCCATTGATCCTGCTGCCGGCAATGCGCTTCAGGATTTTACTCTGACCCCATCTATCCCGGATCGTGTCACTTGCCGCCCGGCTTGTTCTGTGTTAGAAATATCACGCTTGTTTTACCGCTATAACCGACACAATGGCCCGATCGCGTTCACAAATTGATTCATACGGCTTCCGCGCCAACGTGGCGATCGTCCTGTTCAACGAAGACAATCGCGTGTTCTGGGCGAAGCGGGTCGGAATGGATGCCTGGCAGTTTCCCCAGGGCGGTGTCAGGCCCGATGAATCGGTGGAAGACGCCATGTACAGGGAGTTGTACGAGGAAGTCGGGTTGCTGCCCGAACACGTGGAAGTGGTCGGCGTCAGCCGTAGCTGGCTGCGTTACAAACTGCCCAAAAGGTACATAAGGCGGCACTCGACACCGCTCTGTATCGGCCAGAAACAGCGCTGGTACCTGCTCAAACTGACCGGCGATGAAAGCAACGTCAACCTGGCCTCGAGCCGGCGTCCGGAGTTCGACCACTGGCGCTGGGTGGATTATTCCGAGCCTGCCAGAAACGTCGTGTTCTTCAAGAGAGACGTATACAGGCGCGCGCTGGCGGAACTGAAGCCGCTGATGAAGACGGGTTGAAGTTACAGTCTGAATGGGGACGGACTTAAGTCCGTCCCCAGCGTAGCCGATTAAGTCTCGGAGCTTCCTTAATTTCCCTGGCTTGATTTCTCCATCATCAGCAGCGGCAATACGCGCCGTATGGCCCGGTTCTTAATCCTGGTTATCGCTCCCATATAGAAAGCAGGGTTAACTCCCCTGTCCGTCAGGGTGTTGTCCAGTTCTTCCAGGATTGAATTGCAGGCTGCCGCCGCATTTCCCGCCACGACACGCACATCGGGGCTGGAAGCCGCGTGCTCCCGTGCGTGATTTTGCAGGCAGCCGGTATAAGCAAGGTTTGCCTCGGCCATCAATCTCATTTCTTCAGTGTCGAAGGAATTTCTCAGCGGGGTTTCTGCAGATGCCGTGACTCCGGCAAGACACAGGACTATCAATAAGCCATGAATCCAGAGAAAACGCGGGGACGGAATTGAATTCCGTCCCCTGGGCAGTGGCAGTTGCACGGGGTTATCCATGATTTTCCAGCAGGCTGCGCAGCATCCACGCGTTTTTCTCGTGGATCTGCATGCGTTGCGTCAACAGGTCTGCGGAGGGCTCGTCATTGGCGCTCTCCACTACCGGGAAAATGCTCCTGGCCGTTCTGACGACAGCCTCCTGACCCTGGACCAGTTGCCTGATCATCTCTTCGGCGCCGGGCACCCCGGTTTCCTCCGGGATTGACGACAACTCGCCGAATTGCCGGTAAGATCCGGGCGCCGCCACTCCCAGCGCCCGGATGCGTTCTGCGATTTCATCCACTGCCGTTGCCAGTTCCGTATAGTGCTGTTCGAACAGGGTATGCAAGGTGGTGAACATCGGCCCGGTCACGTTCCAATGGAAATTATGTGTCTTGAGATACAGCGTATAGCTGTCGGCGAGTAGTCTCGACAACCCTTCAGCTATCTGCTGCCGCTGATCTTCGGAAATGCCAATATCTATCTGCATGTCGTCCTCCTTATTTACCGGTGTTTGTGTGTCAAAGACAGCATAGCGCAACAGGACCAATAAATATAATTTTATTATTTAATAATCTTAATAGGAATAATCTATAGACAACAACGCCGCCTGTTTTCAGATAAAATGTTGTCATGTCCAGTACTCTTTCCAGGAATGCTACCACACTCGCCGGGACATTATGAACCTGCACATTCTCGGGATCTGCGGCACCTTCATGGGTGGCATCGCGCGCCTGGCGCAACAACTCGGACACCGGGTTACGGGGAGTGACCGGAACGTTTATCCTCCCATGAGCGATGAGCTGGCGAAAGCCGGCATCGATGTCAGGCAGGGCTATGAGCCGGACTGCCTTGAACCGGCGCCCGATCTTGTGATCATCGGCAATGCCCTGTCCCGCGGCAACAGCAGTGTGGAGTACGTACTTTCGGAGAAGATACCCTATATTTCCGGTCCGCAATGGCTGGCGGAGAATGTGTTGCCGGGACGCATGGTATTCGCGGTGTCCGGCACCCACGGCAAAACTACAACCGCAAGCATGCTTGCCTGGCTCCTGCATGACGCGGGGCTTGATCCCGGATTTCTTATCGGCGGCGTGCCGGAGAATTTCGGCCGTTCAGCTTCCCTGGGCGGTCCGGACCTGTTCGTGGTTGAAGCCGATGAGTATGACACGGCGTTTTTCGATAAACGTTCAAAGTTCGTCCACTACCGTCCCGATGTATTGATCATCACCAACCTGGAATATGACCACGCGGACATATTCGCCGGAATCGGGGAAATTCAGAGGCAGTTTCACCACCTGATCCGGACCGTGCCGGAGAACGGCCTGATCATAGCCGGGAACGGCAGTCCGCATATCGATGCGGTGTTGGAGATGGGAAGCTGGTCGCCGCTGGCCCATTTTGGAGATGCGTCCTCTGCCTGGCGCACCGTGCCGCTGACCCGCGACTATTCCGGGTTCCAGGTCATGGACGAAGGCCGGGAAGCGGGCAGGGTAGGCTGGCCGTTGTTCGGCAAACATAATGCGGACAATGCGCTGGCGGCGCTGCTGGCCGCGCGCCGGGCCGGCGTCGGGATACAGCAGGCATGTGCAAGCCTGTCCGGTTTCAGCAGTGTGAAACGGCGCTTGCAATTACTGGCGACAGTCAATGGCGTTTCGGTATATGATGATTTCGCGCATCACCCGACGGCAATCAGGTGCGCGCTGCAGGCGCTGAGGAACCGTATCGGCGGTCAGCGTCTCATAGCCGTGCTGGAATTGCGTTCGAATACGATGAAAGCCGGAATACATCAACATACCCTGGCCGGCGCCCTTGAGGGCGCGGACCTGGTCTGCGTGCTTGAACCCCAGGGACTGGACTGGGACCTGCGGGCGAGTCTGAACGGCCTGGGCGACAGGGTATGCCTGTTACCCGCCGTTGCGGACATCGTGGAGCGGCTGCGTCGTATCGGGAAGACAGGCGATCATATCCTGATCATGAGCAATGGCGGGTTTGAAAACATCTACCGGCGCCTGGTAGAGAGGTTATCGGACTGATGCAGAACGTCCCTTTATTCCCCTTGCATACGGTATTGTATCCCCACGGGCGCCTGCCGCTGCGGATATTCGAACCGCGCTACGTGGACATGGTCAGCGACTGCATGAAGACCGGCACGGGATTTGGGGTCTGCCTGATCAAACAGGGGACCGAAACCGGTCCCGCAGCCACCTGCTTCAACACCGGCACCTATGCGGAGATAATTGATTTCTCACGCCAGGAAAACGGTCTTCTGACCATCACCATACAAGGGAAAAGACGCTTCTCGGTCTTGCAGACGGAAGTCCGGACCAATAATTTGCTTACGGGGGACATAGGCTGGTCCGACTCTGAAGAGTCAGGGGAAAGCCCGGAAGAGTACCATTCGCTCAGGGACCTGTACCTGCATATCGTGAAAAATTACGAAACCCTGTATTCCCATGAAGATCATGAAGCGGTGAGGCCGGCGTTGCTGAGTTACCGGCTGGCGGAATTTTTACCCCTTGATAACAGCGCCAAACAGGAAATCCTGGAAACGGACGGTGTGGAGGACAGGCTGGAACTGATCAGGACCAACCTGATGGATATGGAAATCCGCTTCGACACCGGCGAGTCAGACGTGCAATAGCGGGAGCCGCCCTTGTCTTATCCTGATTTGACCCGATCCCTGGACCCGGCCACGCTTAACCTGGTCGGGCTGACGCCCCTGCTGGCAGTTTGTACGACCCTGATCAGCGGCCTCTCCATGGGCCTTGTTTTCCTTGCCGTGCTGTGCCTGACCGGCATCACCGTGTTCTGCGCCCGGCGCTTCATCACGGCGGACACCGGTCTCATCTGTTTATTGCTCATCTCTGCGGCCTGGGTTTCGATCATCGATCTGCTGATGCAGGCCGGCTGGTTTGCGCTCAGGGAGCAACTGGGTATTTACCTTTACCTGCTGGCAATGAATACCACTCTCCTGTTTCATCTTGAAGCATCCCCGTTGCAAAAACGCTTCGGGGAAAACGTCCGGGCCATTCTGAAAACAGGCCTGACCGGGGTCGGGTTGCTCACTTTAACCGGCCTGTTGCGCGAACTCGCGGCCAGGGGCGGCATCCTGACTGACATTCACCTGTTCTCGCATATCGAACGGTTGGAGTCCCTGCAGCCCGCATATCTTTTCAGCGGAGGATTGCACCTGTTTGACACCAGCGCCGGGGCCTTCATCATGTTCGGGCTATTGCTGGCTGTCCTGTCATATTGCTTCCCGCGTACGGCGGCGGAATCTTGAACAAAGACAAGCGCGCACAGATCTTTTCCCTGTTACGGCAGCACAACCCTGCGCCGACGACGGAACTCCGCTACACCAGCCCCTTCGAGTTGCTGGTTTCCGTGGTGCTGTCGGCGCAGGCAACGGACGTCAGCGTCAACAAGGCCACGGAAACCCTGTTCGAGGTGGCCAATACACCTGAGCAGTTTATCGAACTGGGCGTGGTCGGGCTGAAGCGATACATCAGGTCAATCGGCCTGTACAACACAAAAGCCGAAAATATCTTCAAAACCTGCCATATCCTGGTCCGGGAACACGCCGGTGAAGTCCCGGCCGACCGGGAAGCGTTGGAACAACTGCCGGGGGTGGGCAGGAAAACCGCCAACGTCATCCTCAACACCGCGTTCGGCCAACCCACCATCGCCGTGGACACCCACATCTTCCGGGTATCCAACCGCACCGGTCTGGCGCCGGGTAAGAACGTCCTGGAAGTCGAACAGCGCCTGCTGAAATTCGTCCCCGAAGAGTACAAAAAAGACGCTCACCACTGGCTCATCCTGCACGGCCGCTACACCTGCACCGCACGCAAACCTAAATGCGGAGGGTGTGTGATTTATGAGCTGTGTGAGTGGGGTGAGAAGAAAACTTTCAGGGATATGCAACAAGCACAGACGTAGTAAGCTGGTATAACGGGTACGGTTTATCGGCTATAATCACCCCCCGACGTCATTCCGGCGAAAGCCGGAATCCAGTAAAAAACTTATTCCTTATTTTAACAAAGTCATCCACTTCATATTTGAATGTGACTGAAATGACGGGCCAACTGTTCAAACAATACTTTTTGACTGATGGTATCCGGGAGACCCCGCAGTGGCGGGAGTCTATGAAACACGCGGAGACGTTTACGAAGTTTGTTGACGCAATTTCCACCTGTTTCAATAAATTCAGCTATTTCAACAATCCTAATGAAGCAGTCACGGAAAAGGAACTCATTTGCCCAATGTTGGATGCGCTGGGATGGACCGACTATCTGCCGCAACAGGGATCAACCCGCAAGGAAGACATCCCTGATCATTTGTTGTTTGCTGATGCCGAAGCCCTGAAACGGGCCATCGCACGCGGTACATCGAAAGATCGTTATAGAGACGCACTATTGGTACAGGAGAGTAAACGATTTGCCCGGTCTCTCGATAACCGGGAAGAGGGCGACAAGATACAGGAAGGTACTCCCCATGGGCAGATACTACGCTACCTCTCAACCGCCGATATTGTCTCAGAGGGAAACATTCGCTGGGGCATTCTTACCAATGGTAGTGTCTGGCGGCTATATGACCAGCGTGCCCGGCCTCGCTCTACTGGCTTTTTTGAAATCGACCTCCAGGGTTTCCTGAATGAAGATAATGAAGACGGGTTGAGAACGTTTTTCCTCTTATTTCGCCGCGAAGCACTTGTGCTTGGTCAGGGCGCAACGTCTACTTTTCTTGAAACTGCGCTCGCGGAAGGCCGGCGCTACGAAGAAAAGGTCACCCAAGACCTTTCCAGTGTAGTTTTTGACCGTGTATTTCCCAAAGTCGTCACAGCGCTTGCAAACACTGCCGGAGCCAGCCTGCCAGAGGTTCGCTCCGCCGCGTTGATCTTCCTGTACAGGGTGTTATTCATCCTGTATGCCGAGGACCGTGGTCTGCTACCCGTTAATGACCTTCGATATGATGACTACGGCCTGCGTAAGCGTGTTCGTGACGACATTGCGCAGAGGACGGCGCAGAATGACGTTTTTTCAGGGATGGCAGCCAACTACTACAATCGCCTGTTGCAGCTTTTCAGACTTATCGACAAAGGTGACGCGTCAATCGGCTTGCCTCCTTATAACGGTGGTCTGTTCGCATCCACGGCCGCGCCGCTCCTTGAAAATGTAAGTCTGTCGGATGCGGTAATCGCCGATATTATCCATGACCTGAGCCATGCTGAAAGCGGTAGTGAACGCCGCTTCGTTAATTATCGGGATATGTCCGTACAACAACTGGGGTCGCTCTATGAAAGGTTGCTGGAACGCGAACCGGTACGAGCAGCAGACGGCAGCGTGTCTGTGCGTCCCAATCCTTACGTGCGCAAGGACAGCGGCAGCTTCTACACACCACAGGAACTGGTTGACTTGATTGTGGAGCAGACCCTCAAGCCGCTGGCTGAAGAATGTCTGCAAGAGTTTGAAAAAAGGGCAGAAGCGCTGAAGAGTGACCACCGTCCTAAACCTGAACGACACGCCGAACTCGCCAAACTGGACCCCGCCGTGGCGGTTCTGAACCTTAAAGTCCTGGACCCCGCTATGGGTAGCGGTCACTTTCTCGTCACTGCGGTGGATTTCCTGTCAGATTACATTGCCAACCTGATCGAGTATGTGCCCATAGTGCCGGAGTGGCTCAACGGCGAGTATATATCACCCCTCGTTGAACGAATAGACACAATTCGGACGGATATATTGGACCGGGCTGACAAGTCCCGCTGGGTAATCGATAAAGCGCAGTTTACCGACCAGGCCATTATCCGACGTATGGTGTTGAAACGCTGTATCTACGGTGTGGACAAGAACCCACTGACTGTGGAACTGGCCAAAGTATCCTTATGGCTGCACAGTTTCACCGTAGGAGCCCCGTTGTCGTTCCTGGACCACCATCTGCGTTGTGGCGACTCATTGCTCGGCCTTCAAATCAAAGACGCCAATGAAGAGTTGTACAGGCTTGGCACACTGTTTGTTTCCAGCGCTATCCAGGGCGCGGAGAACGCGGCCGCAGGCATGCAACTCATCGAGGAGATGTCGGACACAGACATATCAGAGGTGCAGCAATCGATTGACCTGTTCAGTGGTGTTGAAGAAACTACGTCCGTATTACGCGGATTTCTGGATTTTGTATGCGGGTTGCGTTGGTTGACTTCGGGCATGGGCAAATCAGAACGAATGAAATTTGAGCTCCCCATTAACCAGGTATTGGAAGCTGACCCGGATAAAGCCTACCAGTTGTTATCCTGCGGTCCAGCCAGCGCAGAGGAAAAAACCTCCCCTTTTGGCGTCTTGTGGAATCAAGCTGTTTCCATAGCAAGGCGGGAAAGCTTCCTGCATTGGCAGGTTGCTTTCCCCGGCGTTTGGAAACATTGGCAGGAGCGGAATCCTCAAGGAGGATTTGACGCTGTCATCGGTAATCCGCCCTGGGACCGAATCAAGCTGCAAGAAGTGGAGTGGTTTGCGACTCGCGCCCCAGATATTGCGCGCTTTCCGGCCGCCGTACAGCGAAAGAAAGCGATAAAAGAATTACGTGAACAGGGGGACCCGTTAGCGGACGAATTCGATACGGCAAAAAACCGCGCCGACGAACTGGGCGTGATGATTCGTAAATCGGATCATTATCCCCTGTTGAGCGGTGGTGATATAAACCTTTACTCCCTGTTTGTAGAAAGGGCAATGACCCTGATCAAACCGGATGGTCTGGTTGGACTGCTTACGCCCTCAGGTATCTATGCCGATTTAACAGCAGCCCGGTTCTTCAGGTCTGTTTCTACGAATGGGCAAGTTGCCGGTTTGTTCGACTTCGAAAACCGCCGTTTGGAAACTGGTCTGCCTCCGTTTTTCCCTGACGTAGATTCTCGTTTCAAATTCTGTGCCCTGATATTCAGCGGTAAGGAGCGGACTTTTGAAGAGACCCGTTGTGGTTTTTTTCTTGGCAGAGCCAGCACAATCAGTGACCCGGACCGCTGTTTCCCACTGTCACCTGGGGATTATGCTCGCGTAAACCCCAACACCGGCACTGCGCCGGTTTTTCGCTCGCGTCGCGATGCTGAAGTAACCCGCCGTATCTATGAGTGTCATCCCGTTCTGGTTGACAGGTCGTCAGGCAAGGAAGTCAAGGCATGGCCGGTTAAGTACATGACCATGTTTCACATGACCAATGACTCCCACCTGTTTCGTACACGCGAAGAACTTGAAGAGAAGGAAGGTGCGTATCCTATCGGTGGCAATCGCTTTAACAGTCCGGAAGGGGAGTGGGCGCCACTTTATGAAGGCAAGATGGTGCAGGCTTTCGATCATCGTGCAGCCAGCGTGGTGGTTAATCCGGCCAATTTGAACAGGCCGGCACAGCCCGTATCGGCTACTTTGGAACAACATCAGGACCCGGATTGGCTGCCAGACCCGCAGTTTTGGGTATTGGCGTCGGAGTGCTACTGGCAAGCTGAGCAAAAATGGGTGCTAGGCTTTAAGGAAATTACCGCGTCCACCAATATCAGAACGTTCATTGCATCACTTTTTCCTGCCGTCGGATTCGGTAATAAAAGGAACCTCTAAAAATGCCCTCCGTGGCATTTTTAGAGACGGAAACGGAAAAGTGCGATTTTCCGTTTCCTTCATTTTCAATCACTTACGTGATTAAAAATGGCAGCATATCCTTATGCTGCACGGGCGCCTCTAATTTTTAGAGGTGCCCTAAAGTGCCAATTCTAAAACCTGAAACAGGTGTCCGTAATGAATGGCTGTTGGCTGCTAATTTCAATTCAATTGTCTTTGATTTTACGGCTCGGCAAAAAATTCAAGGCCAGACATTGAACCTGTTTATTGTCGAACAACTTCCAGTCATCGCGCCGGACGACTATGACAAACGGTTTGGTGAAGCAACTGCATATGACATCATCCGTGACCATGTGTTACGTCTTACCTACACCTCCGGTGATATGGCCCCCTTTGCCCGCGATATCGGTTACGACGGCCCTCCATTTATTTGGGATGAAGAGGAACGCGGACACCTGCGAGCCCGGCTTGATGCTTTGTACTTCCACCTGTACGGCCTGACTCGGGAAGACGCAAGTTACTTGCTGGACACTTTTCCCATCGTCCGTAGGGAAGATGAAGTAAGGTTTGGCAGTTACCGCACTAAAGCCCTTGTTCTGGCATACATGAACGCACTGGCGGCTGGTGATACTGAAACCGTGGTAGTGTTATAGAGAAGTCGAAGACTGCTGGATGGCCGTCAGTCTGAATTTCTTTGGCAGGAGAGCTTCGTTTTGCCATTTTTCCTTGTCTGCGGTTTGCGTTTCTTGCCGAGGTATTTCGAAGCCTGATTGATTTCCGATAATTCGTGCGTCGTGGGCAAGTGGTTCCGAGCAGCAAGAATCTCAACACGGTTCAGGGCTTTGATGATTGGGCGGCTCTCGATCTTACGTCTGGTATTCGGTGACATCATATTTCGGACAAGGATCTGGCTCAGTTCGATTTTCTTGAGGCCATATTTGGTTTTATTACAGTAGAGCTTTTTCAGTTCGGAGCCTGGGTTATTTTGGCCTCTGACATTTGACAAATCCTCCCTGGAAAATGTGGCATGGCCATCTGCCAATTCATTCAGTGCTTCAGCAATCTCAGTATTGGAGAAATTATCGAACTCGAACGAGTTCCTCCATATCCGTATATACTCCGGCCTGGTCACATAGCAAATAGCCCCAATCGCTCCAAACGTATCAGGCGCTCTCGATTAATGTTGAGGCCACGTTTCGAACAAAACATCACGAAAGCATTAGTGCTCAGCAACCGGCAGGCTAGAACAGCACCACTCTCAACTATGGCGCGTCCAGCATTGTCCGGTATGGTCAGCAGATTTTCGTTAGAAGTTTTCTTACTGTTGAATTGAGATTTCGGCATGTAGAAAAGATTAACAAGAGATGTTATAGGGCAATTACTCTCAGAAATCTCCGAGTCTGTGGAGACACGTATAATCCATTTTGTACCCGTTTTAACAATTCATCAGGCAGTGGCTCATGCGGAGTGAATAATGAGGCACTGACTTTTTGAATTAAACTTTCTTCCCTGTCTACCCTGGCATGTCTGTACGCAATATAACTTCGTTGTTTAACAAACGGATGGCTTCCTGGTTCCAGTATGCACGTTTTGTCATACGGCGCTTTTCTTACACTGCTTACATTAACCAAAACTGATGAGTTTATATGCCCGGCAAAGTCTTTCGGTTCATTCAGTATGATGAAGAGGTGTTTTCCTCTCGGACCGGAGGGAATGATTAATGTACCTCCTGGTATGCAGGTCCATTTGCCCATATCCTGCTCGAACTGACTTAATCTGATTAATGGCTCGTTGTCGCAGAACTGAACATTTTGTCCAGTTCCTCTTCATCGCGCATCCTCTGTTCGAGTTCCCTGACAACCTCAGGTTTGTACCCGACACAATTTAATACCCTGCTGTATGGGATGAGTTGCGATGTATCTCCGGGGTCTTCCCACTCCGGGCAAATCTTATGTGTAATGTCGCGGAGCTTGTACTTGCTGTATTGACCGAACTTGCCCCATATGAAATCAAGAATTTCCATATCTGCGTCACTTAATTGCGTCAACTGATCGGCGGGGTCGTGTGCCGGCTGTAATCCAAGCTGGTGTCCGGCCCTGGCGCTGACCCAGCTTTCCCACCCTCCTTCTTCTGAATCTGTGAAACCATTAATATGATCCAGCGTTTTTGATAATACCGGACCATGCTTCATGGAAACCAGGACATCACCTATTATAGGTTCCCCATACCTGGCAAGAGATTCGCGCTCTGCTAGGTACATTAACTTCATGAGTTTTAATATTTCGATTGTGCCGCCGGCGCGGGAAATAAAGAATGCGGCTGTTTGAGCAGCTCGCTGTTCACTATATGACATATTAGATGCTCAACGATGTTCCCTGAGATATGGATAAAGTTCCTGTTGTTCGATACATATAGACTTTTCTGTTGGATTAGTCAAGTGAACGGTTCACTATCGGCGCCAAGGAAACGCGGATGACGCACGAAAAATAATTCCTTGACAATGGCGCCGGGGTATTTATACTCCGCCGCACTATGAACACAGCCCTGATAACGACACGCCACAGTTATTCGGAACCGGCCGTGGCCGGCACTGCGCCGATACGCGCCGCCGCCATGCCTGATGCCGTCAAACGCGCGGCTTTTTTCCGTTCTAATGAGGATAAAAACGAACCGATGCGTTAAGCCTTCCTGACACAATCCTGCTGGAAGGCGCGTGACAACGAACCTTCCGGAGGACATCCCCTACGACAGCCCCGGTTGGTTCAAATCAACCGGGGCTTTTTTTTGCAAATGGACCGGTAGCTCAGCCGGTAGAGCGGCGGGTTGAAGACCCGCGCGGCGGTGGTTCGATTCCATCCCGGTCCACCAGGTTTACGGCATGTAGCTTAATGGTAGAACACCTGATCCGGTGGGCGAATGGTTAAGCCACCAGACTTTCAATCTGGTAATTGCAGGTTCGAATCCTGTCCGGATCACCAGTTTAAACAGACCGGTAGCTCAGTCAGGCAAGAGCGCGCGGCTCATAATCGCGAGGATGGCCGTTCGAATCGGCCCCGGTCTACCAGTGTCTTCCGTCCTTGGCATAGTGGCCGTGCATCCGGCTTTTAACCGGAAGAGGGGAGTTCGATTCTCTCAGGACGGACCAGTTGCGGCTGTAGCTCAGCGGAGCAGAGCGCGACCCTGCGAAGGTCGAGGTCACAAGTTCGAATCTTGTCAGTCGCGCCAACTTCTAAAACTCGCGTTCTTCCCGTATCTGTGCTTCTTCTATTCGGTCGTTAAGATAATCAATATATTTTCCTAGCCATATTTGAATTTTTGGGGCCGAGATTTCCGACATCCAGCGTCTGGCGGCATCCCGTTTTTTTGACAGGTAGAGGCTTTCAGATCCACTCCATCCCCCTGTACCAAAATGTCCGCAAAGCCCATCGGCTACGTGTCCACCCTCACAGAATTCTTCGATGAATAAGCGGGTCAGGTGACCATCTGTTTTGTCCAGGGTCTTTGGCAACGCCTGCTCAATTAAATGGCGCCGATTATCGACGTCTGCTTTAATCCAGTCGATAATATTCTCTGCTGACAGGTAGAGGATGGAACCGTGTTCGGGAGTATCATCGAAGCTGACAACATCACCCAACCATGGAATGAGTTCATAATGCTTCTTTGACTCAGATACCAACAGGTTGGAGACGATATTCCATGTCTCTTGTGGGTGGTCCTTCGCTATCTCGTCGGCCAACCTGGCAATTCTGCCAAAATTGCTATAACGGGAAAGCCGCCTTGTATCGGTCGTGATTTCTCTGAACAAGTCCATTTTCCTGTGGGGATATTTCTTGATAAATCCCTTTGCAATCTTATCCCAGTAATACCCATACATTTGATCCTGATTATTGTCGGAAGGTATATTACTCAGTACTTTAAAAATCAGATCTTCAGGGAAATCTCCCGTGGAGTCCTCACCAAAATAATAATTATGGACATGCTGCATACAAACATTGATTGAGGCGTCGTCAGCATGGCTCACAAGGGCGGTAACGATCTGATGAAATAAATCGCTTGATAAACAGGTCGTTTTCTGTGTGAAAGCAAACTCCTTGAAAGCCCCTGGCTCTAATTGTTTGTCCTCAAACAAGGCCAGCATATCTCTTATAATTAATTCGGTAAGCTTGGATATACTACCAATCGCGATCTTGCGCGTCGTTTTATTATGTAATAAACGACGTATCAGGCTTTCATAACGTATGGCATTCAGAGTGCACACACCGGAAAGATAACCACGCAGGAAACGAGCATTGTTATCAGCACTGCCAGCTTCGATATAATTGATTATCGGTTCATCAAATTTTGTATCAGCCAGCTTCCCGCATTCATACCCCAACGCCCCCAACAGAAGCCCGGATGCCTGAACCAGTTCTGGTACGTACTCAGAAAATACAGCAAGATTTTTCATGTATTCTTCAGCGAGGTCCCTTACGCGCTTATCGAGTAATGTTGCCCGCTGGGATTCTTCGTCACGAAACAGACGGTCTTTTTCCCAATTGGTATACAAAACGTAACGGCAAGTCCTTTCCCATAATGACATGCCTGTTAATAATTTATCCAGTTGCCGGATTCTGGCGAGTATTTTTTTATCAAGGGCATCTTTATCTATCCTGGGTTGTCGAATAACAAATTCGACCAGTGGCTTACGGTTTATTTCCCTGTCTTCAGCAATCTCGAAGAGTATATCCATTATTTCATCAGCCATCGCTTTGATGCCCACAAAACGACTGGCGGCATTTATCAATATTTCCGCGATCCGGTTCCGGTCGGTTGCATCAAATCCCTGCATTTCAGCGCGCAGGAAACGTAGTACCTGGCGCCAATAATCAAATAATTGTCCGTATGTCTTGGGACGCCAGAATTCGATCTCGGGTTTTAGCCCTTGGTACTCGGGGCCAACTAACCGAGAACCTCCGTGAATCTGTAGCCACGCTTCACACATTCCCAATCCAAGGGCGCGGCGACTGGCATCCTTACTCCTTACCAGATCTTCTAAAACAAGAAATCGTTTAGACGGAGGCGCTTGCGTTGTTGCTAACTCCCGGATATTGAACAGACCGACCAGGGTCCCTTCGGAGTTATTTGAATTGTCCGCATTTTCCGCCAGCGCCATTGGGATCAATACATGTACCGAGCGGACAAACAGTTCATCCCAGACAGCAATCTTTTCCAATGCCCATACAATATCCTGGCGGCCGGTAGTCCAGGCGTACAGTTCCTCATGTGACCATGTCTTGATTGTCCTCTCCAACAGGGCCAGTGTCCTTGACGGGTCGGCTTCGGACAGGTATCTCAGAAATCGCATGCCCTCCTCAGATTTCAGGAATCCTTGCTCAGAAAATGGTCCGGTCGTTGATAAAATCCCTTTGACTACATGTTCTGCCTGCGGCGCCCCCTGAGCGTAAATAAACAGCTCTAAAAACCACCGTCTCATGCTCTCCGGAACTTTTTCCAGGAAAGGCTTGATTTGAAATACGTGACCATGATTCGACCAGAATTGTGTCCATAAATACACATGTAAGGCCTTTGGCACGATAAACAGGGTATGGCGTCCCTGTAGTATGCGTTTGTTCCGATAATGTTGCACGATTTGCTGGAATCGGCCCCAAGTGATAGTTGGGTCAACGTCTTCAATACGAGCGGCAATAAATTTGGCTTCAGCGCTTACTCGTTCTTCAAAGCCGAATCGCTGAAACAGTGCGATATGATGCAAAACAGTCTTATACTGCCTTGCCTCCTGGCTGTCTGTTTTTTTGTGGCCGATAATGAAGCGGTCCCAGACAGGGATGTCGGCAGGTGATTTAAGCAAGTCGTCCGGATTACTTTTCAGGTTTTCACCAACCAGGTGGGCGACACGAGGAGACCCTTCACACCATTTTGCCCAATTAATTAAATCTGTCTGTTGTTGGAGATATCTGAACAGGATATTTTTGATTTGCTCTTCTGGAAGTTTGGGACAGTGATATACCCGCATGGCGCTGTCGTAGGTTTCCTCAGGTCCATGGTCAATAGTAATTAATTTAATGCTGCTTCGGCCCTTAATTGCCGACCAAATCTGCGCCCTGTCACGATTACCACAGTCGTCAATAACCAATGTGACGGAATAGGTTCTGTCAGGCTTCAACAACTCGTTAAATAATTTGCTCTTTTGAAAATCCTCGCCGGTGGGTACATAGACGACTGATGGTCTGATGACATCAACGTCCAGCGTTTCAAGCACTAATCGGGTTTTCCCGATTCCCGGTTCACCGATGACACGAACATGCTGAACGGCATTTTCCTGAAGGGCCGCTCTGATGTCCTTGATTAAGGTCTCTCGTTCACTCCCAAGTTCAAATACTCCCTGCATCTGGGCATTGTTTCGCCAGCCTTCGATTGACATAAATCCGCCTTCGTCAAGGCCGACTAAGTCAAGACAGATAGAAGGGTATTTGTCCAGCTCGCCGACAATCTGCCCCTGTCCGTACACGCGTACTTTTGGATTGGGGTAACCGCATTTATTAAATAAATCTGTCAGAAGTTTGACTACCTCCGTGTGGTGAGTCGGTAATAAGTCATATCCGAAGGTAACAAGGGCAAAAGTGCCATCCTGTTCGAGGCAGTTTTTTACCTCACTTCCTAGTCGTTGTTTTGACGGTGTAACGTTCGATTTTCCAAATAATTCTTTCTTTAAGGCGCTGGGTTGCCAGGGTTTAAAATCGTCACCTGTCTTGATTTGATAATACGTGCTGCCTTTTTCCAACAAAGAACTGGAGACGGGTGAATTTTCCACCTTTGCATCAATACCTCCATCCGGGGCGTTGATGTTGGAAGACAGTACGATGTCTTTTGGCCAAAGTCCGTTTGCGATAGCTTCACACCGTAACAGTCTGAGAAACAAGTCCGTTCCTTGTTTTGAATCCAACTTGCCCAATTCACCCGGTGCGGGAGCAAAAGTCGATTGTATGGAAGCAATATTTTGACTACTTAAGACCGGACCTGTGTGAATTTGTACATTCTGTACGCTCAGGGTTACTCGCAGTCCGGCTTTTTTCGCGAGTGATACAAGAGCATCCAGGCTGAATTTATCCACGCGGTCTTTGAGCAAATCGTTCAGGCGAGGCTGGGTAATACCCAGCATTTCAGCCATTTGAACCTGTGTCCCGCCGATATGGTTTTGCAGATGTTGCCGCAAGTCCGACATCAATTTGGCGCGTTCGAGTATATCAGAGGATGATTCACGCTTAAGTTTTGCGAATTGTTGCTTGATTACAGTATTTGTCATATTTGATTTTGTCTAATGATAACAACAAGTCTAATGTTGGTTTATATTATATCAACAATGATATAAAATATACACTATAACGGGGATAATTTCATCAATTGCGGTGAAATGGAGGAATTGCCTTGTTATTTCCTTATTTATCTCTATAATGACAAGCAGTTATAGTTTATCTTATCGACGACGATTGCGTGAATTTACCAGTCTTTCTCTAAATTTTCACTATTTGATATATTTTCAATAATTATTGATACTATCTATTTTGATGATAAATAAAGCAATTCAAATTGAAGAAGAAGCTGGGAAAATAGTTTTGTCAGTCTTGCAACGAGTCCCCGGAATTATGGATCTCCGCGTTGAACTGGATCGCTGGATGGAAAATTATAGTGCCGACCTCCTTGTATCGTTTCGCAAGCAGAACGACAGGAAGACTTTGCTGGTTGAAGTCAAATCATCTGGTCAACCTCGATTAGCGCGCGTTGCTGTTAACCGGTTACTTCTGCTGCAGCACAAACGACCCCGTGATTATGGTGTATTTGTGGCACCTTATATCTCAGAAAGTTCAGCCGAAATTTGCAAGAGTAACGGTATCGGCTATATCGATTTTTCCGGCAATTGCTGGCTAAACCTTGATTCGATATACATAGAGATAAAGGGGAATCCGAATCGCTTTTCAAGGAAAAGTGAATTGAAATCGTTGTTCAAGCCCAGAGCAGAGCGGATACTGAGAGCCATGTTATCCGAGCCTGGATATGAGTGGTCTGCAATGGAACTAGCGAAATCTGCTGATGTCAGCATCGGCCAGGTATCCAATGTCCGCAAACTATTACTGGAACGTGAATGGATAGAGGATCAGAAAACAGGGACCAAGCTGATTGAACCTTACCAACTGCTTGCTTCCTGGTTGACCGAATATCGACCTGATAGAAGCAGCATATACGGTCTTTATGATATGGATTCGGTGGGAGATATTGAATCGACAATCTCTGGTTTCTGTAAACGTACAGGGACCCGTTATGCATTCACTGGTTTTTCCGGCGCCTCGCGCTACGCTCCGTTTATAACCTACAATACAGTTGCTGTTTATATGAATATCTCACAAGAAAATATTAGGGAATTGCCATTCAAACCGGTAACATCCGGCGCCAATATCAGGATTATCTCTCCATATGATGACGGGGTATTTTACGGAACCCGGAGCATACGGGACCAATCTGTGGTATCACCGGTACAGTGTTACCTTGATCTCAAGGATGAAAAAGCAAGGGGAGAAGAAGCATCTGAAGCCTTGCTGGAACAGGTGATTAAGCCATCATGGCAGTAACGAAGGTTGATTATCCCGAATTGGCAGTCAGGGCAGCGGAGTCGGTGCTGCTGGAGCTTGTCCGCATTCTTGGTGAATATCTCGATCATATCGTCGTAATCGGCGGTATGGTTCCAAAATATCTGGTGCCCAGCCCCGAGGAAAGGCACATCGGTTCAATCGACGTTGACCTAGCCCTGGATCATCGCCGTTTCGATGAACCAGGTTATCAAACATTACATAAATTACTTGATGAGCATGATTACCGTATAGATGCTAATCACCCATATATATATCGACGAATTTTTCTCATCGATGGCAATGAAATTACCGTTCAGGTCGATTTACTTTCAGGTGAATATGGCGGTACGGGCAGAAGTCGCAGGACACAAAAGATACAGGATATCCGACCACGTAAGGCTCGTGGCGCTGACATGGCGTTTGATAATCCCGTGCATGTAAAAATTGCCGGAGAATTACCTGGGGGGGCAAAAGATACTGTCACTATACGTGTTGCAAGCATAGTCCCATTCATCGTGATGAAAGCGATGGCCATGCGGGATCGCCTGAAACAAAAAGATCCCTATGACATCTATTATTGCCTGAAATACTTTCCGGGTGGAATTGAAGAAATTGCTGAATCATTCAGCTTGTTGAGAAGAAATAAGCTGGTCGGGGAAGCCTTGGGAATTCTGGCAGAGAAATTTGACTCTCCAGATCATGTCGGCCCTGTTCATGTAACAGAATTTCTTCAAATAACCGACACGTATGAATCGGAACTTATACAACGGGATTCCTATGAGAGAGTTCAGTACCTGATAGAAAGTTGTACTGGTTGACGCTAATGCTTATATTACATGACGAAATGTCGGATCAATTGGCGACCAAGTCTGATCTTCTCCTGGTGAAAAACGATATAATTCATATGGAAAACAGGATTATCAAATGACGGTTACCGGTTTCCTGGTAACCCTTTGATTTTCATCGTTGTTTTATCGATGGCAGCCGGTCGGACCGGCTTTATGCCTCTTGTGAATTGCCCACGCTCTTCGGCAGGCTGAAATGCAGGAACACGTAAGCCGCCAGCGCGGACAGTAATGATCCCAACAGGATGCCCAGGCGGTCTCCACTGTAATAGGCGCCGCTGCCGTGCTCAAAGGCCAGGCCGGCGATGAACAGGCTCATGGTGAAGCCGATGCCGCAGGCGCAGGCCACGGCGAGAAGCTGAGACCAGTTGACGTCTTGCGGCAACCGTGCCAGGCCCAGGGCAACGGCAAGGCCCGTGAAGGCCAGGATTCCCAGCGGTTTCCCCAGTACCAGACCGGTAGTGACACCCAGTGTGACGGGATGCGCAAGCGCATCCAGCGAGATGTCCACCAGCGGCAGCCCCGCATTAACAAAAGCAAAGGCCGGCAGGATTACGAAGGCGACGGGGCCGTGCAGGTTGTGTTCCAGTTCACGCAGGGGGCAGTGCCCTTCTTTATCTCGCATTGGTACGCAAAATGCGATGAGCACGCCCGCCAGGGTCGCATGGACGCCCGATTTCAATACCGCCACCCAGAGCGCCACGCCCAGCAATACATAGGTTGAAGTGCGCGTGACTCCCATGCGGTTCATAGCGACTGCAATGGTAAGAAATATACCGCCGATAAGCAGCATTGTGGGTGAGAGGTCCGCCGAATAGAACAGTGCGATGATGGTGATGGCCGCCAGGTCATCCAGTATTGCCAATGTAAGTAAAAAAACCTTGAGAGAGGTAGGAACCCTAGCGCCGAATGAACCCAGCAGAGCGAGGGCAAAAGCAATGTCCGTCGCGACCGGTATCGCCCAGCCGTCCAACGCCACGGCATCTCCCATGTTGAGCCAGATATAGATCGAGGCGGGTACAATCATGCCTCCCAACGCGCCCATTCCGGGCAGAATAACCTGATCGAAAGATGACAACTCACCCTCCATGATCTCGCGTTTTATCTCCAGTCCTATCAGAAAAAAGAACACTGCCATGAGTCCATCATTTACCCAGAGGAGCAGTGGCTTGTTAATGATCAGGGTACCGACCTGGATCGCGACCGTCATATCAACGAGAGCGGCATAGATGCCCGACAACGGCGAATTGGCTATCAGCATGGCGATGACGACGCAGACGATCAGCAGAACGCCGCCTGCAGTCTCTAGTTGCAGAAACTCGCGCAACGCATCTGCTACGGTTGGTGGTTGTTTTCGTGTTTCCATGCTATTCCCCGATTTTAACCAGAATTACTGAGATATTATCTTTCCCGCCGTTTTCGTTTGCTGTCTGTACCAGTTCCAGGGCTGCCCGCTCCGGATCAGAGTCGTATGCAGCCAGTGTTGCCCCGATGTCTTCATCGCCTACCATGTCAGTCAAACCATCGGAGCACAACAGGTACATATCACCGGGCCGGATGGTTTCTTCCATTACGTCGACCAGCACAACTTCCTCAATGCCCAGGGCCCGGTCCAGGTACGGCCAGGTGAAGTGGTCTTCCGTCAATTGAGTGAAGTTCTCTCCCCGCTTTCGGTACAGGCGAGAGTCACCCACGTGGGCTGTCGCCACCAGGTCGTTATGAAAGGCGCAAACCACGATGGTAGTTCCCATTCCCTGGTAGCCGATCTCCATTTGAGCTTTGGCATGGATGGCCGAATTGGCATGAATGACCGCTCGTTCCAGGATACGGGAAATGCCGCTTACCCCGGTTATTTCGTTTTTCTGATTGCCATCCGTATCCTGGAGTCCTTGCAGGATTTGCTCATGCACCACGTTCACGGCGAGAGCGCTGGCGACTTCGCCGGCGTTGTGCCCGCCCAGGCCGTCGGCCAGGATCACGATTCCTGTATCCGCGTCGGTTAAAATGCTGTCTTCGTTCTGAAGGCGCTTTCTGCCCCTGTCGGTCAGGGCTGCAATAGTGATATACCCGGTATCGTTCACTGTACCGGTTCGTGAGGAAATTCCCGCGGGTTAACGCTCCAGGTATTTCAGCTTGTCTTTTACCTCTTTCCAATCGTCCGCGTCGGCGGGCGCATCCTTCATCGAGTTGATGGCCGGCCATTCCCTGGAGAGATCGGCGTTCAACTCGATAAAGTGCTGCATGCTCTCATCGACGTCTTCATCGGACATGATAGCCTCTACCGGGCATTCCGGTTCGCACAAGGTGCAGTCGATACACTCGTCAGGGTCGATAACCAGCATATTCGGACCCTCATGGAAGCAATCGACGGGGCATACTTCCACGCAATCGGTATATTTACATTTGATGCAACTTTCTATGACGATAAAAGGCATAACAGCTTCCTACCCTTGGTTGAGTTACAGGAAAATGAACCGTAATTATACCTTAATTCGGCGCATTGAAAACCTGAATAGCCAATCCTGTTCGTCCTGTACATCCATGTTAATTCCGCGCCAGTTCGATCAGCCGGTACAACAGTTCCAGTGCCTGCTTCGGCGTGATGCTGTCCGGGTCGGCCTCCTTCAATAACTCCCGTAATTCATCGGGCTGCTGAAACAGGTCCCGTTGCGGCTGGTCCGGAAGCAGTTCAACGGTGTTTTTTTCCATGATATCGAGCTGCAGGTTCGCCTGGTTTATCACCGCGCGAGGAATGCCCGCCAGTTGCGCCACCTGGATCCCGTAGCTCCTGTTCGTGGCGCCGGGTTTCACGGTATACAGGAAGATGATCTCGTTTTTGTGTTTTATCGCGTCCAGGTGCGCGTTCTGCACGGTATCCATGATTTCCGGCAGGGTCGTCAGTTCGAAGTAATGGGTGGCGAACAGGGTAAAAGCCCGGACGTTGTTCGCCAGGTAGGCGGCGCAGGCCCAGGCCAGGGCCAGCCCGTCGTAAGTGCTGGTGCCGCGGCCGATCTCGTCGATCAAGACCAGGCTCCTGTCGGTGGCGTTGTTCAGAATGGTTGCGGTTTCCACCATCTCCGCCATGAAGGTGGATTTCCCCGAGGAGATGTCATCGACCGCGCCGATACGGGTGAAGATACGGTCGATGGGGCCGAGCACGGCGCTCTCCGCCGGGACGAAGCTGCCGATATGCGCCAGCAGCGTGATGAGCGCGGCCTGGCGCATGTAGGTGGATTTGCCTCCCATATTCGGCCCGGTAATCAGCAGCATCGTGACGGATTCGTCCAGGCGGATGTCGTTGGCGATAAAGGGATTGTCCTGCAAACGTTCGATCACCGCATGACGTCCGGCGCGGATATCCAGCCCGGGGGCGTCGGAAAACTCGGGCCGGCAGTAATCCAGCGCGTCGGCCCGCTCTGCAAAACAGGCCAGCACGTCGGCCTCGCACAGCGCTGCGGCGGTCGTCTGCAGCGGCGCCAGGTCGGCGCAGATGCGTTCCAGTATGTCCTCGTAAAGCGCCTTTTCACGGGCCAGGGCACGTTCCCTCGCGCTCAGCACCTTGTCTTCGAAATCCTTTAATTCCGAGTTGATGAAACGCTCCGTGGATTTCAGGGTCTGTCTCCTGTGGTAACGCTCCGGCACGGCGTCGCTGTGCAGCCGGGATACTTCAATGTAATAACCGTGCACCCGGTTGAAGCCCACCTTCAGCGTGGGGATGCCGGTCTGTTCCCGCTCGCGTTCTTCCAGTTCGGCCAGGAATGACCCCGCATCCCGGTCCAGTTGCCGCAACCGGTCCAGTTCGGCATCGAAACCATCCGCGATCACCCCTCCGTCACGAATACTTGCCGCCGGGGTTTCCAGTACGGCCTCTCCAAGGTACTTCCGTAACTCCGGGAATTCATGAACCAGGCTATTCAACTCGACCAGGCGCGGGCTATTCACACTCGCCAGCGTGGATTTCAAGTCAGGCAAGCGCTGCAGCGACTTGTGCAGTTGTGTCAGGTCCCTGGGACGCGCGGATTTCAGGGCAACCCGCGCCAGGATGCGCTCCAGGTCGTTGATATGTTTCAATGATTCATGGAGGGCAAGCCAGGATTTGCCGGCTGACAGGTGACTCACCGCGTCATGGCGCAGGCGCAGCGTCTGCTGATCGCGCAGGGGCCGGTTCAGCCAGCGTTTCAGCAACCGGCCGCCCATGGCCGTCGCGGTCGTATCCAGTACGGCCAGCAGGCTGTTTGCTTTCCTGCCCCTGAGGTCTTCTTCGAGTTCCAGGTTGCGGCGGGTGACGACATCGAGAATGAGGCTGTCCGAGCGGTGTTCGACCTTGATCTGCTGCAGGTGCAGCAGCGCCGTGCTCTGGGTTTCATTGACGTATTGCAGCAGCGCCCCTGCGGCTGCGGTGGCCGCCGCCAACCCGGCAAGACCCAGACCTTCCAGTTCTTTTACCTGGTACTGCCGCTTGATGACCTCTTCAGCCCTGGACGGATCAAAATGCCACGCGGCCCGCGGCGCTATATTGTTGCACGAAATACCCGGGTCCTGCTCCATTCCGCTGCCTTCGCAGGTTAACAGTTCGGCGGGTTGCAGGCGCGCCAGTTCGTCCAGGAGTGAATTGCGGTCCTGGTTCTGGCTGAGCGTGAAGCGGCCGTCCGCCAGGTTCAGGACGGCGATTCCATGCTCGTCCCCCAGGATATGGATGCTGACCAGCAGGTTGTCGGTCTTTTCTTCCAGCAGCGACTCATCGGTAACGGTGCCGGGAGTGACCACCCTGGTTACCTTTCTCTCGACCGGCCCCCTGGCCAGGGCCGGATCGCCGATCTGTTCGCAGATGGCGACCGATTCACCCTGACGGATCAGCTTTGCCAGGTAGGAATCAACGGCATGGTAGGGGACGCCCGCCATGGGGATCACCTGGTTGCCGGATTTGCCCCGGGAAGTCAGGGTGATGTCAAGCAGGCGCGCCGCCTTGCGCGCATCCTCGAAAAACAACTCGTAGAAATCACCCATGCGAAAGAACAACAGAATGTCGGGATATTCCGCCTTGAAGCCAAGGTATTGCTGCATAACCGGGGTGTGTGCGGGGTTGTCTGCTGGCATTGTTTTATTCTGCTGACAAAGGGCGCGGACTTCAAGACTTGAAATTTATTACCCTGGCCCCCAATTAAGGCACTTGTAGATTTTGTTTTGGGGTGGAAAGGGGACGGATTTTAAATCCGTCCCCGATAGAACTTGTAGATTTTATTTAACACGGGGATGTCATGACTGCAGATACGAAAAAAGAAGCACTGGGTTTTCAGACCGAGGTCCAGCAGTTGCTGGACCTGATGATCCACTCCTTGTACAGCAACCAGGAGATATTCCTGCGCGAACTCATCTCCAATGCTTCCGACGCCGCCGACAGGCTGCGCTTCGAGGGCTTGCAGGAGGACAGCCTGTTCGAGGATGACCCGGAACTGAAGATCAGGGTGGAATACAACAAGACGCAAAAGACCGTCACCGTACTGGATAACGGCATCGGCATGTCCAGGCAGGAGGTGGTCGATAACCTGGGCACCATTGCCAAGTCCGGTTCCAGGCAGTTTTTCGAGTCCCTGACAGGCGACCAGACCAAGGATTCACAGCTGATAGGCCAGTTCGGCGTGGGGTTTTACTCCTCGTTCATCGTCGCCGAGAAAGTGGAGGTGTTCACCCGCCGCGCCGGCCTGCCGCGGGAAGAAGGCGTACACTGGGTTTCCGACGGCAAGAGCGAATATACGGTGGAGACCGTGGACCGGCCGAAACGCGGGACCAAGGTGGTCCTGTACCTGCGCAAGGAAGCAAAGGAATTCCTGGACGGCTACCGGTTGCGCAGCATCATCGGCAAGTATTCGGATCATATTTCCCTGCCCATCGTCATGCCTAAAGAAGGCAAGGATGAGAAAGGCGAGGATACGGTCAACGCCGCACTAGCGCTGTGGACGCGCAACAAGAAAGACATCAAGGACGAGGAATACAACGAGTTCTACAAGACCGTGTCCCACGATTTCGAGGACCCGCTCTGCCATGTCCATACCAGGGTGGAAGGCAAACTGGAATACACCAGCCTGTTGTTCATTCCTGCCCGCGCCCCCTTCGACCTGTGGGACCGGGAACAGCGCCACGGCGTTAAACTGTACGTCAAGCGGGTGTTTATCCTGGATGACGCAAAGCAACTGCTGCCCCCGTACCTGCGTTTCGTAAAAGGGGTGGTGGATTCCGATGACCTGCCGCTGAATATCTCCAGGGAGATCCTGCAACAGAACAAGGTCATCGAAACCATCCGCTCTGCCTGTACGAAGAGGATACTGGACCTGCTGAAGAAACTGGCGCAAAAGGAACCGGACAAGTACAAGCAATTCTGGCAGACGTTCGGCCGGGTCATGAAGGAGGGCGTTATCGACGCGCCGGACAAACGCGAGGACCTTGCCAAACTGTTCCGCTTCAAATCCACTCATGAGGACACGGAGGAAGAAACCGTTTCCCTGGATGATTATATCGCCAGGATGAAAGAAGGCCAGAAGGCCGTTTATTACGTGACTGCGGAAAATTACGCCACCGCGAAAAACAGCCCCCACCTCGAGATATTCCGCAAAAAAGGCATCGAGGTGCTGTTGCTGACCGACCCGATAGACGAGTGGCTGGTTGCCCACCTGGCCGAATACCAGGAGAAACCGTTGTCCTCGGTGACTAAGGGCGAACTGGACCTGGGCGACCTCGCCGATGAGAAGAGCGGGGATGAAGCCGAAGAGACCGGCAATGAGAAACTGGAGGAATTCACCAAACGTGTCGGAGAAGTGCTGGACGAACGGGTGAAGGAAGTGCGCATCACCCGCCGCCTGACCGAGTCACCGGCCTGCCTGGTGGCCGATGAATACGGCATGGGCCGCCACATGGAACAGATCCTGAAGGCCTCGGGACAGCAGATACCGATGGAGAAACCCATCCTGGAGATCAACCCGGACCATCCCATTGTCGGGAAACTGCAGGACGAGGAGGATGAAACTCGCTTCGGGGACTGGGCCAATATCCTGTTCGAGCAGGCCCTGTTAAGCGAAGGCGGTCAACTGGAGGACCCCGCCGGTTTTGTGCACCGGCTCAACAGCATTTTCCTGGAATTGAAGTAATATAAGGGGACAGATTTCAAATCTGTCCCCGATTAAGCATGGTCCGGGGACGGATTTTAATCCGTCCCCTTCAAAATATGGAGGCTGGTTTTGTTGAAGAAATGAAACAAAATATTTTTTTGGATACTCTCAAGGATACTGAAGAAGATGAAGCATTGACGGCGTATTCCGAATATGTAAATTGCCTTTTGGAAAGAAACTATTGGGAAAGTGGTTCTACTGACAACGCAAAAATACCATGGAAAAGTGGACGCAAAGCGAGAGCATCAAATCCTGATGAATTCAAATGCTCAGGGCTATATATATGGGGGGGAGAATCATATTCCGTTTATGTAGGAAAGACGGGTAGCACATTTAATAAAAGATTTTACAGATATATTTGGGGACAACATTCTCAGTGTTAATCGGGAAGTTGATGAAACGCCTGGCGGCCCGGCAGACGATGTATGTTAATCGTTTGAAAAATCGTTCGGGTACCCTTTGGGAAGGAAGATATAAGTCCAGTCCGGTTGAGACCGAGACTTATTTGCTGGCCTGCGCTCGCTACGTGGACTTAAATCCTGTACGGGCAGGTATGGTTGCACACCCTAAAGGCTATGCCTGGTCAAGTTATCGCCAAAAAACAGGGCTGGAAAAACCATGGATAGATTTCGATCCGTGCTACCTGGGCCTGTCAAATGACATTAAGGGCCGTCGGAGGTGATATGCTGATTACGCCGCTGGAGAAATACCCGTTAAAGAGACAGCATTAATTCGCAATGCGCTCGCCAGTGGTCAATTGACGGGAAGCAGACAATTCATTTATAGGAACAAATAACATGGGGACGCACGGGGACACACTCAAAGTCTGTCCCCAGCGGCATCGCTGGGTAATCGGGGACAGATTTTAAATCTGTCCCCAGGTGGTCAAAGGTCGAAGAATTTCACGGCATTTCCCCCCGACAGCCTTGATTTGGTCTCCGTGTTGAATGCGTTCGAGTTATTGATGAGGGAGCCGATGCGCTGTTCACCCAGCGGGAACGGGTAGTCGGAGCCCAGCATGACGCGTTCCTCCCCCATGACGCTTACCAGCAGGGTCAGGGCGTTCTCGTCAAATACCGCCGAGTCCGTATAAAACCGGCCGGTGTAATGGGATGGCGGGTGGGGGCAGTCCTCCCGCACGATGTCGCGCTGGTTCCAGGCATTCTCCACGCGGCCGAGCAGGAAAGCGAAGCTGCCGCCGCCGTGGGCGAAGCAGATGCGCAAGCTGTCCGGCAGGCGTTCAAACGCGCCCGACAGGATCAGGGAGAGGATGGATAACTGCGTCTCCGCCGGCATGGCTACCAGCCATTGCAACATGTATCTGGGCATGCGTTCCGGCGCCATCATGTCCCAAGGATGCACCAGCACCGGCACATCTTCCGCCGCGCAGTGCTGCAGGAAGGTGATCAAGCCCTCATCGTCCAGGTTGCGGGGGCCGACGTGGTTGCCGATTTGCACCCCGACGTGCCCTGCCTGCACCGCACGGCTCACCTCTTTGCAGGATGCGTCGATATCCTGCAACGGGACCTGGCACAGAGCCTTCAGCCGGTCGGGAGCATGGCGGCATAAGTCCAGGGCCAGGTCGTTGAACAGCCTGGCGCATTCCAGCGCCTGGCCGGCCGGCTTCCCATAGGCGAACAACAACGGGGTGGCGCACATGACCTGGATGTCAATGCCGTCACGGTCCATCTCCTCCAGCCTGAGCGCCGGGTTCCAGCACGCCTCGTACACGGGCCGGTAATCCCTGTTCCCCAGGGTGATCATGCCTTTGCCGGGTTCGGTGTGGCGGAACCCCGGCCAGTCCCCGCCGAAGCGTGTGGATAAATCGGGAATACTATCCGGGTAGAAATGACTGTGGATGTCTATAACCGGGATCATAATCCGACCCATCCCTCCGGCGGCTCCTTGCCGGGGTGTAACGTCTTGCAGGCCGGGCAGGTGCGCAGCGTTTCGTTGTTGAAGAACTGTTCAAACAACGGCGGCAGGTCCCGGACGATGGATACCAGCAATACTTCGACCCGGTGCACCAGGCTGCCGCATTCAAAACAATACCATTCGAACGCATCCTTCTCGCCGCCGGGGCGCTTGGGTTCGATAACCAGGCCGACACTGCCGGGGACGGGGCGTTGGGGTGAGTGTCTGACGTGCGCGGGCAGGAAAAAAATATCACCCTCCCGGATGGGCACGTCATAAAATTTTCCCTGGTCGTATACCTTCAGCAACATATCCCCTTGCAACTGGTAGAAGAACTCTTCCACCGGGTCATCATGGTAGTCGGTGCGTTGGTTGGGTCCGCCGACAACTGTCACCATCATATCGGTGTCTTCCCAGATCTGCTTGTTGCCTACCGGTGGTTTGAGCAGGTGTTTATGTTCGTCAATCCAGGTCTGGAAGTTAAAAGCATTGAGCTTGGTCATGGAAGCCTCCCGTGTGCCGTTTCGCCGGTGCAGGACACTAAAATAGCATAGAGCGAAGGCGATCGATCAAGCACGGCAACCGTAGTAATAATATCAATGTTATGTCACTGCCGCCCGCTCGTTGAATCTGTCCTGCTTCCATGCCTGCTCTTCCATGACAGAAGTAATTACAGCCACAGCCTCCCAGATATCCATGTATCTCAGGTACAGGGTTGCCAGTCCGAAACGGACGACGCCCGGCGCGCGGAAATCACAGATCACGTTGCGTTCAATCTCGGCAATGCGCCCAGTGAATTGCCGGTGAAATACCGCGTGTTCGGTGGTAAATCAAACCGTTCTCTTACATGCGCAAACGGGTCGCTTTCATCAAGCGCTTGAACCTCTTCAAATGTTAAATCTGTCATCAGATAGCCGCCTTTCAAAATTTTCACAAAATATAGTCGGAGCAAATGACTTAGTAAAACTCATAATTTTCATATTAAATATGAGAAAATCTCATGTTTAATCATGAATCTGAAGTTAGAAATACTGCATTTGCGGATGCTTAAGGCCATCAGCGATACCGGCAGTGTCACTGAAGCGGCCAGGCAACTCGGCGTCACCCAATCGGCCCTTAGTCACCGGCTTCATGACGCAGAGCGCAGGCTGGACGCCATGTTGTTTGAAAGGAAGAACAGAAAACTGTTTCTGACGGATACCGGCAGGAGATTATTGTTTTCGGCGGAAATTATTCTCAACGAGCTGGAAAACGTCGAGTATCAAATCAGCACCGCGGCGGCAAAAAATTTCGAATCCGTTCGCATCGGTATGAAAGCCTACGGACCGTACCATTGGTTCCCCCGGGTGGTCCAGCGTTTTCGTCAATCAAACCCGGGCGTGGAAATTGAACTGCTCGCTGACGTCGTCAATGATCCTGTACAAGCGCTGCAAGACAACGCTATTGATCTGGCCATCGTTTCCTATCCTTGCAATGATGAGCACCTGGAGTCGATAAAATTATTTCAGGATGAGATGGTGGCGGTATTGCCGGCGACACATCCCAAAACTGCGCTGGATCACCTCGAAGTTGAGGACTTCAGCTCAGAAACCTATTTTGCCTATGACACAGTGCCCGAAAAAGGGAGGGAATACGACCTGTTTTTCAGCCATTCAAAAACAAGAATCAAGAAAATAATTCGTATCGGCAGGACCGACGCCATGATAGAAATGGTCAGCGCCGGCCTGGGCGTTACCGTACTTACCCACTGGATATTGGCGCCCTACCTGAACAGCCACCCGGTCATTGCTAAACCATTGACTGAAGACCGGTTGTTTATCGATTGGTATGCAGTAATACACAAAGAAAAATCCTCAACTTTCGCCTACAGTGTGGCAGGCGAAATAAGAAAGCACCTGGAACAAAACCGGCCTGAACCAGCTTGACTAATCATCGCCATCCGTTATATTTACAGCCGGTAAATACTTACAAACCTGTTGCTGAGATCTATAAATAGAGGACAGGCATGACCACACTGACCATTGATTTACCGGATAACCTGGTTGAGGAAGCCGGAAAAGCGGGACTACTTGCGCCTGATGCGCTCGAGGTTTTGTTGCGAGAAGCATTGCGCCGGCTTGCTGTCGATGACCTGTTCAAGGTCTCGAACAGGCTGGTAGCGGCTGATTTCCCCCCCATGACACCGGGAGAGATTCAACAAGAAGTGGACGCAGTGCGCGCGCGGAGGAAACAACGTGCGCGTGGTGCTTGACACCAATATTGTCGTATCGGGTTTGCTCTGGGACGGGAGACCGCGGCGGTTGCTTGAATTTGGTCGGGACAGACTGATAAAACTGTTCGTCAGTAGCGCATTACTTGATGAGTTGTTTGAGGTGCTGGGGAGAGAGAAGTTCGCAACAATGTTGGCGTCCCAGGGAATCACTCAGTCCTATTTGCTGCAACGCTACGGGGCGCTAACCGAACTTGTAAAACCAAAACCGCTTGAACGCACCGTTCGTGATGTTGATGATGACGTCGTAATTGCTACTGCGTTGGCCGCACAAGCTGAGATCATTGTTAGTGGCGACGATGATCTGTTGACGCTTCATCCCTGGCATGGGATACAAATTCTGAATGCGGCTGATGCGTTACAGTATATCCAAAGTAAAACAGAATGGAGGGTGCACGAGCAAAGCCCTTCGATTTACTAACCCCGTATATCCCACTGACAACCCCCCGACAACTCATCGACCGGGCCGAGCAACGGTTTCTCGCATCCGACCTGTTTTTCGGCCACGGCGCCGGTAACGCCCTGGATGAAGCCGCATACCTGGTGCTGGGCGCGCTGGACCTGCCGTTTGACTTGAACCGGGAACAGTTGAACGGAGAAGTAACCGAAACTGAACAGGAGCGTATCAGGAAACTGGTTGATGAAAGGATAAGCTCCAGGAAGCCGACGGCCTACTTGCTGAACAAGGCCTGGTTTGCCGGTCTGCCGTTCTACGTGGACGAGCGTGTTCTGGTCCCCCGTTCACCCATTGCCGAACTAATCCGTGACGGGTTCTTACCCTGGATCAAAGCCCCGGAGGTAACGCGCATCCTGGACCTGGGAACCGGCAGCGGCTGCATTGCCATAGCCTGTGCCCTGGCCTTTCCCGCCGCGGTTGTCGATGCAACGGATATCAGTCCGGATGCGCTGGAAGTAGCGCGCATCAATTGTGGAAGACATGACCTGGGACAGCGGGTAAACCTGGTCGAAGCAGACCTGTTCAGTGCATTGGGGGACAGCAGGTATGATATAATCGTCTGCAATCCGCCGTATGTAACCGAAGGGGAAATGGCGGCATTGCCGGCTGAATACCGGCATGAACCGTCTCTTGCCCTGGCGGCGGGTGCCACCGGCCTGGACGTGGTAGATCGTATCCTGGCAGATGCTCACAGGCATATCACCCCCCATGGCATCCTGGTGGTGGAAGTCGGTAATGGCCGCACCGCGCTTGAGGCAAAATATCCCCGTACTCCATTCACCTGGCTTGACTTCGAGCTTGGTGGGGAAGGTGTTTTTGTTACATTTAACATGGATGTACAGGATATACAGGATAAAAAATAGTATTGTTTTAATCGACTTGATGAGTTATCCATGTAGGCAACGGTTGTAAAACAAGTAAAAATATTTTTCATATATCCTGTATATCCATGTTAATACATTCTTTTGGATATTAATGACCAGTAACAATAAATCCCTGTACCTGACTCCCGTTGCCGGCAACGGTCTGCTCGATCGGCGCCTGTTCCTGCAGAGCGGCCTGGTCCTGGGGGTCGCCCAACTGGTTGCGGGCAGCGCCCAAGCCGCCAGGCGTGAAACAGCGGCCAGGCCCGAGTGGATGAGTGTGCCGGGCGAGCCGTTTACGCTTTATGGACAACCGGCACAATTTGAAGAAGAGGTGGTCCGGTATCCGGCGCCGAACCGGGTATTGCGTAACAACGGCGCCTCCTGGACGCCGCTGCACCGGCTGGAAGGCATGATCACACCGAACGGTCTGCATTATGAGCGACACCACAACGGGGTGCCGCAGATCGACCCCGCGCAACACCGGTTGCTGGTGCACGGCCTGGTACGGCAACCGGCATTTTTCAGCATCGACAACCTGTTACGCTACCCGATGCGATCGCAGATCTGTTTTGTCGAGTGCGGCGGCAACAGCAATGCGGGTTGGAATAAAAACCCCTCCAGGGCGGAGGCCGGCTATTTTCACGGCCTGGTCTCATGCAGTGAATGGACCGGCGTGCCGCTGTCGACCGTACTGTCGGAGGTGGGCATCGATAAAAAAGCCAAATGGCTGATTGCCGACGGCGCGGACGCCTTTGCCATGAATATCAGCGTCCCGATTGAAAAGGCCATGGACGATGCAATCCTGGCCCTGTACCAGAACGGTGAGCGCCTGAGGCCGGAGAACGGCTACCCGCTACGCCTGATCCTCCCCGGCTGGGAGGGCGTATTGAACGTGAAATGGTTGCGCGCGTTGAAGGCCGTGGAAAAACCCATCATGGCAAGGAACGAGACCGCCAGGTACACCGAACTGCTGCCGTCCGGCGAGGCGCGCATGTTCACGTTTACCATGGAGGCTAAATCGCTGATCACCTCGCCCTCAGGCGGCATGGTGTTGAAACAGGGTCCCGGCTTGTACCAGGTGACCGGCCTGGCCTGGAGCGGTCGCGGCCGGATAAAGCAGGTGGACGTCTCCGCTGACGGAGGCAAGACCTGGGCGCCGGCAGAATTGCAGGACCCGGTGCTGCCCAAGGCGTTTACCCGCTTCCGCATTCCCTGGCAATGGGACGGGTCGCCGGCCGTACTGAAGAGCAGGGCTGTTGACGAGACAGGTTACGTGCAACCGGAACGGGAACAACTCATTGCCGACCGGGGCAGGCAGGGTTTTTACCATTACAACGCCATCGTCACCTGGGGTGTGGATGAATATGGCGAGGTGACTCATGTTTATGATACCGAACAGAAGCAGTCTGGTACTGACGTCAGTATTGATGCTGACTGGGATTAATTCCGGCGCGGACGAGGTTCGTCCCGGTCCGGACCTGGGAGAGCCGGCGGACAGCCGCGCCGCCAGCAGCCTGGACCTGGGTATCATGCCCGACGGCGCCGGTCTCCCCGAGGGCAGCGGAACGGCAGAGCAGGGCAGGGTCATCTATGACCGTCTGTGCGTGTCCTGCCACGGCCCCGGCGGCCTCGGCGACAGCGGCGACCAACTCGCCGGCGCGCAAATGCAACTGACCGACGAGTACCCGGAAAAGACCATCGGCACCTTCTGGCCCTACGCCCCCACCCTGTTCGATTTCATCCGCCGCTCCAAGCCCATGATGCAACCGGGCAACCTGACCGATTCCGAAGTGTACGCGCTCACGGCCTACCTGCTTTTCCTGAATGAGATCATCCCGGAGGACCGGGTGATGGACGCCTCCACCCTGGCCGACATCAAAATGCCAAATCGAGACGGATTTATCGAGATTTTGGATTAACCCGAAGTAACATCTCAGTTCATTCTGGAGAATCATACCTTCGCAAATACCATCGATATATTAGCCGAGTTATTCGCCGGCCACGAACCGGGACGGAGTTGTAAAAATGCCTTGACAACCACTCAATGAAGATTTACTCTTAAACAATCCGCCCCTTGGCAGTAAGCCCCGCTCCCAGCCTGCCGACATTGGTTCAGGTTGGTGATCATGAGCGAGACCGATCCCCAGGGGCTTTTTTCTACTGTTTTATATCAGGATATTGTGGGTGATTCCAAATGGGCAGGGTTGCTCTTCTCATTGACGGTGGCTACTTCTTGAAGCGGTTGCCCACTGTCAGACCTGATATTGATGCATCGGACCCAGAGGCTGTCGCACGTTCAATAGACCAGCTGATTCGCGGTCATTTGGATCAATTGAACGAGATTTATAAGGTCGAAAACATTTTCCAGCTTCTTTATCGCACTTTTTACTACGATGCACAACCTTACGGCCAGAAAGCGCACACTCCAATCGACAAACGTCCGATTGATTACTCCAAAACGTCTCAGGCATCGTTCCGAAAAAAACTCTTCAATACCTTGCACAGCCACCCAAATCTCGCAATACGACTAGGCGAGGTACGCAGGGAGAGATCCCATTCCTGGATTCTCAAAATGGAGCCGCAAAAAAAACTCTTGAACGGTGACCTGTCGGTGGGCGACCTCTCAGATTCCGACTTTGTCCCTGCCTTGCGACAGAAAGGTGTTGATATGCGAATCGGACTCGATATTGCGTCGATCACGCTGAAACGACAAGCAGACGTTATCATCCTTGTCTCTGGTGACGCCGACTTCGTTCCGGCGGCAAAGCTGGCGCGTCGGGAGGGTATGCAGTTTATCCTTGATCCACTTTGGCAGAACGTGCCGCGGGATCTCTTTGAACATATTGATGGCCTGAGAAGCGGTTTCTACAAACCACAGAGTAAGAAAGTCGAACTTACGGGGCGTACGCGTAATAAATTCAGATCAGACGATAAATGAGCTATGTCCGGACTATATTTCGACAAGCTCATCCTCGGCACTGTCGGCTATACGGACTGCTTTAATCGTTTTTCTCTCCGGCAACGATCCTGCCCACATCAAAATCCTGTACCCGACCCTCACTGATATCATCAAGGCCCTTGTTTATATCCTGTTTCAGCGCTTTCAATTTGCGTTCCCGCGCAAGTTGTTTCAAACGACAATCCTGCAGTGCTTCTCTCACGATTTCACTATTGGACGCATAAAGACCGCCATCTACGGACGCCTTTGAATTATGGATTTTGGGATTAAACCGTTGTTCTTCAAGCGCGTTTTACGGTCCGGCGTGCCGTGGCTAACGCTTCCTTCAGGGGTTGGTTGGGCACAAAGTTTCGATTCAGGGCCGCGCTGAATGCGTCAAAATCGCGCCGGGTCAGGGTGAGTCTCGTTTCCTGATCAATTATCTCCCGCGCTTTTTCTTTTGCGGCAGAACGCACAAAACCTGACGTGGCGGTGCCCATCAGCGTTGCAGCCTCGCCTTGTTCACTTTGATGATTTTCTGCGGTTGCAGGATTTGCACAACATCTGGCAGTTATCCTCGATTGTTTTCCCGCCTTCACTCCAGGGGTCGATATGGTCTGCATCCATTGCGGATATGTCAAACTCAGCCTTGCATATCGGGCATATTCCAGCCTGTTTTTCGTATGCCTTCTGCCGCATGGCGTCAGAGAATGCGCGGGTGCTCAAATGCTTTTCGTCACGGGTAAGGATGTACGGATATATGCCTACTTTACTTCCAACATCATCATCCAGGATCAGCTTTGCCGTTTCAGTCTCTATGTCTGCCGGGTCCAGGATTTCATCCTTATAGGCATTGTAAAGACTTCCCCAGTCCACGCTCTTCATGTATTTGGCCCACTTAACGGTGAATATTGCCTGTATCCAGCCTATGACGGACTGGAAGTAATTCCACAGTTCTATCGCTGTCGGATCGTGCTGGTGCGCAGACATATATGCTTCTATCTTGCCCCCGCTTATCCACTTGATAGCCGTTTCAAGATAGTCCTGACGGATATGCGATCCGGTCAAGTAATCCTGCCCGATCTGATAGGCAGGGCAACCGCGCCGGCTGAAATACCGCTTTGCATCGGACACCCAGGCGCCGGCATACACGGCATTGCGTAATTCCTGCTTGGTCAGCCTTTCTCCGGCAATATTGATCGTCTCAAACCATTTCAGCTTTTCGCTGTCCGTTCCGCTACAGATATACACCATCAGCTTGTAGTTCAGAATGCGATCCCGTTCATCATCAGTCAGGTTGTGTATACTCCGCTCATTCAATGAGAAATCACCCTGTACATACTGAGCGATGGAGATAGTGCGCTGCTACCCGTCTATGACTTCATAGGTTCCGTCATCCCGGACCGCCCAGTACATGACATTGAGCGGAAAGTCATTGTTGATGGTCTCAATGACGGCATCCCGTTGTTTGCCGCTATAGATAAACTCGCGCTGGTAAGGCGGCCTTATATCGAGCTTGCCGCCGTAACCGACTACGCCGCCCTCGCCGTCGTCATGGTAGCCCTTCACAAGGTTTCTGACTGTGATTTTCTTGAGTTCGATCTTCATGGACGCGCCTTACTGTGTATTGGACAGACCTTTCCGCCTGATAAAAATCCTTCTGTATAAGGTATATACCACTTCCTCGCCCCTGATAAGGTAGTTTCCCTTGCGCGGCCTGCCCCGCAGGATGGGATAGCCGTTGGCCTTTTGGCCGGACAGGCCGGTTTTCGTCCCATCCGGCCTCATCTCGGTATAATCGTCGTAAAACGTGTGGCTTTTGAAGCCGTCATCCCACAAAGAGGAAAAGCCCAGTACTTCAAACTGCTCCGGATTGTGCTTGTCCAGAAAGGTGATCGGCACCCCCATTGCCCCGTCCCAATCCATCGGGATTTCAGCGGTCTTATCCACGTTGATCGCATCGTAATTGTCGTAGGTCAGGTATTCCTCCGGCGAGTAGCGCTTGTAGAGGATCAAGTCCTCGTGGCGCTTCCTGTGGTCGAGATTGGTGAACCATATGCTCTGCGATCTACCCTTCACAACTCCATCAATAATCCTGTAGGAACTTCCTTCTTTCTTCGTCGCCTTCAATTCCCTGGCGATACCCTCCGGTAAATCAAACAACAAATCCTTGCCCATGGGCGTGTGGCCGACCCACATCCTGTTATCCTTGATTAACGGGAAAACCTCCTTGTAAGTGATGGCGTTCTTGTTCCCGATAATCAGGAACTTCTTGCCGTACTGCACCAGTTGGGCGACGTATTCGCGGAACAGCGAAAACGGCGGATTGGTCACCACGATGTCCGCCCGCTTCAATAACTCTACACATTCAGGACTGCGGAAATCTCCATCTCCGCCCAGGTGTCGCACTACTGGGTCGGCGGGCACATAAGCGCCATTTTCACAGGTTCCCTGATTGCACTCCAGCCATATTGCTTTTTCCGAAGTGTGATCGCTGAATAAGTCCATGTATTGGTTTTTGTAACAGGTAGTAATGAGTTTCCTGAGTCCCAGGGCCTCAAAGTTGAGGGAAAAATACTTGTAGAAGTTGGATATTTTCGGATCGTCGCAGTTGCAGTAAACGACCTTCCCTGCAAAGTGCTGCCTGTAGTGTTTCAGTTCATTCTCAATATCCGGCAACTGCGTATAGAAGTCATCGTTTTTTTGACTTTTTGCTTGTTGCAGGTTCCGGTTTAATGACACCGCCGCCACTCCTGTTTCTATGATTAGGACGAAAAAGATCGCTGTTATAATTCTGTTGTTATAATTCTATTCCATACTCTATCCGGCACATGACAAACCGGAGCGTTCTACGATTCCTGATCATACACTCAAACGAATTGCAGAGGCCATTAAACATGAAAGAACGTGATATTGGATCTGAAATAATTGAAGGCATTCGCTCTCAAGCCGAATATCCACAAATGGAACTGGAAGGTACTGTCACTATCATTGGCGATATTATTGAACCGGTAATTCCAGAGGAAGATTGGGATTGCCTTCAGTAATGGGTTTGGTTATGGGTTGCACAATAGTCACCAGCAGAGAGTTTAATCAGGATGTAAGCAAGGCCAATAGAGACGCCTTGAAAGGCCCGGTTTTTATCACTGAGCGTGGTCACACGGCGCACGTTCTATTAAGCGTTGAAGACTACCAGAAGATGACAGACAAGGATAAAAGTATCGCAGAATTACTTGCGATGCCCGAAGCCGGCAGCATTGATTTTGAGATACCCCGCGGTGACTTTTCTTCTTTGAGTGTTGAAATCCTGAATCCCTGGGAATAACTGTTGACATTCACATGGCTGTTATAATATTCAGGTCAGGTGGAAACAATTAGCGTATCCGACTTCAAGGCCCAATGTCAGGCAATACTATCGGAAAATTATTTACCGTAACAAGCTGTGGCGAGAGCCACGGCTACGGCTACCTGTGCATTGTTGACGGCTGCCCGCCGGGGATGGAGCTGAGCGAGGTCGATCTTCAGCACGACCTGGACCGGCGCAAGCCCGGCAAGTCCCGCCACGTTACCCAGCGCCGGGAGTCCGACAAGGTGAAGATCCTGTCCGGTGTGTTCGAAGGCAGGACAACGGGGACGCCGATAGGTCTGCTGATTGAGAACGAAGATCAGCGGTCGAAGGATTATTCCGCGATCAAGGACAAATTCCGGCCGGGCCATGCCGATTACACCTACTGGAAAAAATACGGTATCCGGGACTACCGGGGCGGCGGCCGCGCGTCCGCCCGGGAAACCTGTATGCGGGTTGCCGCCGGCGCGATTGCCAAGAAATACCTGCGTGAACAGTTCGGTTGCCAGGTGCGCGGCTACCTGGCCCAACTGGGGCCGATCAGTCTGGAATTGCGCGACTGGAACGAGGTGGATAACAACCCGTTTTTCTGCCCGGACGCCGGCAAGGTCGAAACCCTGGAAAAACTGGTGGATGATTTACGGAAATCGGGCGATTCCATCGGCGCCCGGGTGAACCTGGTCGCCACCGGCGTCCCGGTGGGCCTGGGAGAACCGATTTTCGACCGCCTCGATGCCGATATCGCCAAGGCGCTGATGAGCATAAATGCCGTGAAAGGCGTGGAGATCGGCGACGGCTTCCAGGTTGTGGAACAGCGCGGTACCCAGCACAGGGATGAGATCACCGCACGGGGATTCCTGTCCAACCGCGCGGGCGGCACCCTGGGCGGCATCTCCAGCGGCCAGGACATCCTCGCAAGCATCGCGCTCAAACCAACCTCAAGTATCCGCATACCCGGAAAGACCGTGGATATCCACGGCAATGAAACGGAGATCGCCACCACCGGGCGCCACGATCCCTGTGTCGGTATCCGCGCCACGCCCATCGCCGAAGCGATGCTGGCGCTGGTGCTGATGGATCACGCCTTGAGGCAGCGGGCGCAGAACCCTGAAAGTTTGGGGTAGATGGTGGGGTCAGAGTAATGTCTTCGACACTTACTCTGACCCCTGAGCTTCACGGGATAGATGGGACTCTTGGGGTCGGAGTAAGAATTTCGTCAGAAATTTTACTCTGACCCCGGAATTTTGGAATCCGTCCCCGGTCCGGTTTCCGTTTTCTCAAAGGTAATAACGATGTGGTCCGTCTTTGAGTTCTCTTCTCCGTATATGTTGATGGTATAGGGCAGCGTTACCCAGCGGTCGGGGTTATCGTTATTGCTCCGCAACGATGCCAGCCATTCGGCGTTGTTTCTGACAGAATCGGACCATGGACACACCACCTCGCCGGCCTCGAGCAACTCGATGACGGTTTGCCGCGTCGCCAGGTTCGGGGCGCCGGGTATGGCCCGGAACAATCCGAAAAACAGCTTATTGTACAACCTTCCGAATATATTCCTGTACGCCACGAAACGGATCTGGCGCGGCGACGCCATCTGGACAAAAAGCCAGAAGTTTTTGCGAATGTTCTTCCCCAGCATCAATACGCCGCCCGTATCGGGGAAGTGCTTGAAACCCTGCACGTGCAGCCAATAGGTTTCGCCGATAACCAGGGTCAGGATAAGCCGCACCAGGGACTGCGGCAGTTTATACACCGTGTATATCGCCCCGCCCAGGGCAACCACCGTCAACAACGGAAACAGCAGGTTGCTGATCCCCCGCATGGAAAACAGCACGGTCAGCGCGAGGAAGCTCAGCATCACCACGTTCTGGATGAAATTGTTTCCCGCCAGCACCCGTCCGCGTATTTGTTCGCCGGCGTGGAACTGGAGCAAGGCATTGAGCGGTATGATGAACAACCCGCTGAGCATGCCCAGCAGCATGATGTTGATGGCGTGGGCCTGCATGCTGTCAAGCCACGGCAAAATGAAGAGGCACACGGCCACCCCCACTGCGCCGATGGGGATCAGGCCGGTCTCGATGTAGTTTTTCGAGATTGTGCCGGCGATCAGCGATCCGAACATGATCCCGATACCGGCGCCAGCCAGCGTCCCCTGGATGACCCTGACGTCGGTGACGCCCAGGTTGTCCTTGGCAAATGCCGGGAACGCCGCCAGCAGGACCTGGCCGATAGACCACATGATCGCCAGGCCGATGATCGACAGCAGGATCACTTCGCGGGACCTGACCGCATTCAGGTTCTCGGCCAGGTAACGGCCGGTGCGGTATTTGACCCAGTCGAAGCGCAGGTTCCTGTCCGGTTCATGCACGGTGGGCAGGCGGTAGGCCAGCTTCAGCTCCACCAGCGCGCCGGCTATCAGGAACCAGCCGATGCCCTTGATGGCGATCAGCACGTCCTCCTTGGTGGAAAAAACCCCGTCGGCCAGGAACATCTCGAACAGGATTGAAAACGCGAAGGTGCCGGTGAGAATGGCAATGGTCGTGGTTGCCTGCACTATGCCGTTGGCGCGCGCCAGCCGCTCCTTGCCGGCAATTTCCCTTATGTAGCCGTATTTTGCCGGTGAGTAAAAGGCGCTCTGCATCGCCAGCAGGAACGTCATGGCAAACGCGGCCCAGAACCATCCCAGGTGGTAGAACAGGGTAATCAGGCTGGTGAGGACGACGGCGCCCCAGGCGGTGGTGCGCATGACCCTGTTTTTCGGAAACTTGTCGGCCAGGAAACCGGCGGGCGTGAACAGCAGGATGAACGGCAGCAGGATCAGGGCATTCACAATCGCCGTCAATATGATCAGCGCATCGCCCTCGTAGGTCTTGAAAACGGTGTTCTGTATGGTGATCTTGTGCCCCAGGTCCACGAACGCGTTCAGGAACAGCATGCAAACATAGGGAAGAAAACCCCGGATTTTGAACAGGCCATTTAACATGGATGTACAGGATTAACAGGATGTATGAATAAAATTATTGATTATGCCTTCAAAAGATCGCCTGCCGGAACAATGCCCTTGAAGTCATGGAGTCTCTGATCAAGTATCAAAATTAACTGAACAATTTATCCTGTATATCCCGTACATCCATGTTAATTAATCCGGTGTTGACGTTCCGCCGACGGTCAATTCATCGATCCTGATCGTAGGCTGGCCCACCCCGACGGGGACTGACTGCCCGTCCTTCCCGCATACGCCGATGCCGCTATCCAGTTGCATGTCGTTCCCGGTCATTGACACGCGGGTCAACACGTCCGGCCCGTTGCCGATCAGCGTCGCGCCCTTGACGGGAGCAGTGAGGCGGCCGTTTTCGATAAGCCGGGCCTGGCTGGCGCTGAACACGAACTTGCCGTTGGTGATATCCACCTGCCCGCCGCCGAACTGGGAGGCATAGATCCCTTTTTGCACGGAACCGATAATTTCTTCGGGGTCAAGCTCGCCCCCCAGCATATAGGTATTGGTCATTCTCGGCATGGGCAGGTGGGCATAGGATTCCCGCCGCCCGTTGCCGGTGGGTTTCATGCCCATCAACCCGGCATTCAGCTTGTCCTGCATGTAGTTCTTGAGGATGCCCCTTTCTATCAGGGTGGTGGATTCCGTGGGCGTGCCTTCATCGTCGACGGTCAGCGACCCGCGCCGGTTCTCGATGGTTCCGTCATCGACCACGGTGACGCTCTCGGCAGCCACCCGCTGGCCTATGCGGTCGCTGAACGCCGATGTCCCCTTGCGGTTGAAGTCGCCTTCCAGGCCATGCCCTATGGCCTCGTGCAACAGGATCCCCGGCCAGCCCGGACCCAGCACCACCGTCATGGCGCCCGCCGGCGCCGGCACCGCCTCCAGGTTGTTGAGCGCCTGTGTCACGGCATCGTCGATGTAGCCGGATACGATTCCATCATCCAGGAAATATTCGTAACCAAAGCGCCCGCCGCCCCCGGCGCCGCCTTTTTCCAGCCTGCCGTTATGCTCGACGATGACGTTGACGTTGAGCCTGACCAGCGGCCTGATATCTGCGCTGTAAACGCCGTCGCTGCCGGCGACCAGCACCGCGGAATAAGCGGCGCTCAGGCCCGCGATAACCTGTTTCACCCTGGGGTCCTTGCTGCGGGTTTCGGCGTCGATGCGCTGCAGCAGGGCGATCTTGTCGCCTGAGGGTATCGAGTCGAGCGGGTTGTTGCCGGTATATAACGGAGCGGTATTGCGGTTTTGCCAGGCCTGCAATGTTTGTGTGCCGCCGCTACGGGCAATTGTCCGCGCTGCCTTCGCCGCATCGGTCAACGCCGGCAGGATAATCTCATCCGAATAGGCAAAGCCGCTCTTGTCGCCGCTGACGGCCCTGACTCCCACCCCCTGGTCGATACTGTGGGCGCCTTCCCGGATGATGCCTTCCTCCAGCACCCATGACTCGGCCTGGGAGTATTCGAAATACAGGTCGGCATGATCGATGTCATTGACGATCATCTGGTCCAGGGTCTTTTCGATATCCCGGCGATCAATCCCGGTCGGGCTGAGCAGTTGCCGGGAGGCTTTTTCGAGTTGTTGACTCATCGCAATATCCGGGAAACCATCCGGGGACAGATTTTAAATCTGTCCCCTGTCAATTCCAATCACCCTGTGCTCCAGCGCCGGAAAGGATTGTCTCAGTTCACGCACCCTGGCAAGGTCGATATCGGCGCAGGCAACGCCCGGCCCTTCCTCCAGGCTGCACAGGATATCACCCCATGGATCGATAATCATGCTGTGGCCCCAGGTGCGCCGGGTCTCCGTATTCTGCCCGCCCTGGTTGGAGGCGACGACGTAACACAGGTTCTCCACGGCGCGGGCGCGCAGGAACAGTTCCCAGTGGCGTTTCCCTGTAGCGTAAGTGAACGCGGACGGCACGGTAATGATCTCCGACCGCCGCCTGGACAGTTCGCGATACAGTTCGGGGAAGCGCAGGTCGTAGCATACGGTCATGCCGATCCTTCCCAGCGGGGTATCCGCCACCACCGTATCGCGGCCCGGAACGATGGTGTTGGATTCATTGTAGACCTCTTTTTCCTCCTCCCCGACCTGTACGTCGAACAGGTGCATCTTGTCGTAGCGATGGGTGCGGACACCATCCGGGTCATACAGCAGGCAGGTATTGTACACACGGCCTGCTTCACCGCTTTGCAATGAAAAAGTGCCCGCCATCAGCCAGAGCCGGTTATCCCTGGCCTGGGCGGCAAGGAAATCCTGGATGGGGCCTTTTCCCGGTTCTTCCCCGATGCCGATTTTTGCCGTTTCATCGTCACTGACAATGGGAAAATATTCCGGCAGCAGGGCAAATTCGGCGCCCTGGCCTGCCGCCTCCCGGACGAGATCGGAAGCCTGCGCCAGGTTGGCGTCCAGGTTCTCCGTGGAAACCATCTGTATTGTCGCGAATTTGGACATGCTTAAAGTATACGTGAAACTTGAGGATGTTACAGGGGACAGATTTAACAACCAGTACTTGACGGAGCGGCGGCTATCCGCCCAGGTGCCAGGGAACAGCCCTGATGCCAGGTCTTAACGCTTGTGGCCGGTCAACGTTACAGGCCAGCGCGCCCCGGGTGTTCGGTCCGGCAAGTTCAAGCCAGCGTTTGATACCAGCGCCATGTCGGGCCGTCGGCGTTGCCGTTGCCTTGACCTCCATACCATACAAGGCGCCGTCGCGTTCGATGATCAGGTCCACTTCTTTGCCGGGGCCGGACTGCCAGTAATAGACATGTGGTTGTTCTCCCTGTTGGCGGAAGAATTTCAGCCACTCCGTGACCACCGCAGTTTCAACCAGCGGCCCCAGACTCGGTCCCTGAAGGACAGCGTCCCGGGAGTGCAATCCGAGCAGGAAGGTTGCCAGGCCGGGGTCGAGCAAGTACAGCTTCGGGCTTTTTCGGATGCGCTTGCCGAAGTTCTTGTAATAGGGCTGCAACAGGTAGATGAGTTGGCTGGTTTCCAGCACGGACAGCCAGCGCTTTACCGTGGGGGCGCTGATACTTATTTCATCGGCAATATCCGCCATATTCAACAGGCTGCCGGTACGCGTAGCAACCAGCATGAGGAACCTGGAGAAGGCGCCCAGGTCGCTGACCTGGGTTACATCCCGGACGTCGCGCTCGAGATACGTTTGCACGTAACCGGAAAACCAGAGCCGGCGGTCCACCTGTTTATTCAGGCAGGGTTCCGGGAAGCCGCCGTGCAATAACCATTCGGCAAGATTGACCGTTTGCCCCAAAGGGCTGCCGGCTGGCCGGGCCGTCGGCGCGAATACCCGTTCCAGCATGGCATCCGGCGTCTTTTGCTCCTGCTGCAACCGTTCCCGGACAGACAACGGGTCCAGGGTTAAAACAGCCACGCGCCCGGCCAGCGTCTGGCTGACTCCCTGCATCAGCGAAAAGTTTTGTGAACCCGTCAGCAGCCACCAGCCGGGCTTGCGTTCGGGCTCTATCAATTCCTTGATGTAATGCAGGAGTTCGGGAGCGTATTGAATTTCATCAAGGATCACCGGTCCGGTGTATTGCGCAAAAAAGCCGACCGGGTCCGCCTGGGCGCGGTTGCGTATATCGGGCCGCTCCAGTGAAATATATTCATGGGATACGCCAAACTCGGTGCGCAACAAGGTCGTCTTGCCGGTTTGCCTTGCGCCTGTTACCAGCACCACGGGAAAGGACGTCATTGCCCGTGTAATGGCGCCGGTCAGGTGACGTGGGATATACATTGTGCAATTATAATATGAGATATTAGATCTGCAAGAATTATGCCTGTGCATTCCTTGCGCGTCAAGGGAAGAGCTTGAACCAGGACAGAAGTGTTGACACGCAGTTCAAACTGTTCTACGCTCCCACCTGTATCGAAAATTCAAG
>JAPPLI010000208.1 GCA_028819495.1 Gammaproteobacteria bacterium
CTGTTCCAGTGGAACGTGTACGGCGGTTTCAGGAGCCCGGGCATATACCATACACCCGGCACAATTCATTGACTGACCGGTTTTCTATGCGAGCGAATTGCGGCAGCAAAGGATTTTTCTGCCCAAGCAAGCATATTCCCGGAGTTGTCCAGGGCCTCTTCCGGAGCCTGGTAATAGGACAAATACATGGGCTTGCCTTTTTTGTAATAGACAAACCGTTCCAGACCCCGCGCCTCAAAATCTGTCCTGTTCACATCATCCGCCTTCAGGTAGAACGTCTCGTCAGCAACCAGACCGAACATTAGTTCGTCTTTAAATATGCCATAGCCGCCAAACATTCTTTTGGCGCGGGTATTGCCGAATGGCGCCAGCAATTCCACCAGGTAGCTGATGAATTCGGGGCATTGAGCCATGTCTTAACTTTGTGAGAAAACCAGCCGGCGCATGGAGCGGCGGATGGATTCGACGTGCACTTTCATCTGCAGTTCGGCCAGCTTCGAGTCGCGCAGTTCCAGCGCGGCGATGATATTGCGGTGATCGGACTGGGCTTCTTTCATGCTCTTCATATCCCCTGTTTTGAGCAATATGGTGTTGGCGATATCCGGGACCCTCTGGATCATTTCGAACAGGTTGCGGTTGCCCGACGCTTCATGGATCAGGTTGTGGAATTCCATGTTGAGTTCCAGGAACCTGCGGTAGTCCCTGACATCGCCTTCGACCAGTTTCTCCATCCGGTCTTCCAGCTCACGCAGCTTCTGCAGGTCATCTTCGGTCAGGCGTTCCGCGGCCAGGCCGGCGCTGTAGCTCTCCAGCATGGAGGCCACGTCAAAGGCCTGTTCGAACTCATCTTCCGTCAGGTCCGTCACGTAGGAGCGGCGATTCTCCTTGATGGTGACCAGGCCCTCGGCGGCAAGGCGCTGAATGGCCTGGCGCACCGGCGTGCGGCTCACGCCGCAAAATTCCGAAAGTTCTTCCTCCTTCAACTGGAAGCCGGGCGCAAAGCTGCCCGACAGGATGGTATTCCTGATCCTAGTATAAGCACGTTCTTTTGCAGTTGTCATAATCTGCCCTCACAAAGCGACAATGACCGACTTGGATTCCGTGTATTCGTCCACGCACATGCGGCTGCTCTCCCGCCCCCAGCCTGATTGCTTGAAGCCACCGAACGGCAGGGTCTCGTCAAAGGCCAGCGGGGTATTGATCCATACCATCCCGGCCCTTATTTCAGCGGCCAGGCTGTGGGCGCGGCTGAGGTCCCTGGTCCAGATGGTCGCGACCAGGCCGTAGTCCGTATCGTTGGCGACCCGGGCCACGTCCATTACGTCGGTAGCCTCCCTGAACGGGGTGGTCACCAGCACCGGACCGAATATCTCCTCCCGCACCACCCGCATGTGCGGTTCCGTTCCGGCCAGGATGGTAGGTTCCATGAAATAACCCTTCTCGCCGTGCGGGTTACCGCCCAGCAGTATTTCCGCACCCTCTTCCCGGCCGGACTCGATGTATTCGCATACCCGTTCCCGTTGCCTGGCGGACACCAGCGGGCCGAGTTCCGTTTCCGGGTCGATGCCGGGGCCGATCTTCGTTTTGCGGGCGATATCCGCTACGCCGTCCACTACGTCATCATAGACTTTTTCATGCACCAGCAAACGGGAACCGGCGAAGCACATCTGCCCGCAGTTGATCAGGATCATCTCCGCGGCGCCGGCAACGGCGCTATCGATGTCGGCATCGTCGAAGATCACCACGGGAGACTTCCCTCCCAGCTCCATGGACACCTTCTTCAGGTTACCGGTAGCCGCCCGGACAATCTTCCTGCCGGTTTCGGTGGAACCGGTAAAAGCGACCTTGTCTATGCCGGGGTGCTCTGCGATGGCAGCCCCGACCACGTGTCCGTAACCGGTGACGATGTTGACCACGCCGGGCGGGAAACCCGCCTCCAGGATCAGTTCGCCGAGCCGCAGGGTGGTAAGCGGCGTTTCCTCCGCCGGCTTCAGCACCATGGTGCAACCGGCCGCCAGCGCCGGGCCCATTTTCGCAATGGCCATCACCAGCGGCACGTTCCAGGGCACGATGGCTCCGACCACCCCGATCGGCTCCTTCAGGCTGTAGGCATGGTAGGCGGGTCCCCTGGCATCGTCTCCGCGCAGGTCGGGGAAAGACAGGTCCGCAGTGGTGATGCCCTCGATCTTGGTGCACCAGCCGGCGTAGTAGCGTAGCGATTCGGCGGCGCCCGCGGCATCGAGGTGGCGCGCCAGTTCTATCGGTTTGCCCTGGTTCAGCACTTCCATCTGCGCCAGTTCTTCCGCGTTCTCATCGATCAGGTCGGCCAGTTTCCACATCAGCCTGGTGCGTTCCGTCGGCAGCATCCTGCGCCATTCCTGCTGCTCGAAGGCGTTGCGCGCGGCCGCAACGGCCCTGTCCACGTCTGACCTGTTGCCCGCATAAGATACAGCAATCTGTTGGCCGGTAGCGGGGTTCAACACGGGGATGGTCTCCCCGCCGGCTGATGTAACCCACTCGCCGCTGATCAGCATGGGCCTGGGAGTTGCGAGAAAACGATTGATCTTCTCACTCTCTGTATTCACTTGCGCCATCGAACCGATCTCCTCTATCTGTCACCTGATTGTACATTAATATTACGTCTGATGGTCCTGTCATACAATCAAAGCAACATAATTATTTATTTAATTTATTTATAAAACAAATATTTATTATAATTTTTTAATTTTTATTGTGAACTATTAAAGATAATATGCAGATTGACTATTTTATAATTTTGTTGTACAAAATGAAAGAAATAATGAGCGTGGGGCGCTGCCAATGTACCAACCTGACTATTCCGAATTCGACGGTTTCAATTCCCGGGACCTGTGGCAAAAGGACAAGGATCACCTGATCCACCCGCAAAGCGTCTGGCCCAGCTTCAAGGAAAAGGGCTGCAGCGTATTCGTCAAGGGCGAAGGCGCCTATGTCTTTGATGCGGACGGCAACCGTTACCTTGATTCCAACGGCGGGCTGTGGTCCGTGAACATCGGTTACGGTAACGCGGAACTGGCCGAGGCCATTGCCGAACAGGCGCGCCTGCTACCCCAGGTGAACCACTTCGGTGACTGCACTTCAGCGCCGGCGGTGGAACTGGCGGCAAAACTGGCCGGTATGACGCCGGGCGAGCTGAACCACGTGTTCTACACCAACGGCGGCACCGACGCCAACGACAGCGCCATGCGGATGATCCACCATTACTTCATCCTGCAGGGCAAGCCGGAAAAGAAACACATTATCGCCAGGACCGACAGCTACCACGGCACTTCCTACATGATGGCTTCGGTCAGCGGCAAGGCCAATACCCGTCACAACCGGTTCCATTACGTGGACGACATCACCCACCTGATCTCGTCGCCCAGCAACTACCGGCGGCCTTCGGGGGTCTCGCTGGAGGAATTCCGTGACATGCAGGTGCAGGAACTGGAAGACAAGATCCTGGAGATCGGTCCCGAACGCGTCGCCGGTTTCATCTGCGAACCGATCATGGGCGTGGGCGGCGTGCATGAAGCCGCGCCCGGTTTCCACAGGAAGGCGCTGGAGGTGTGCAGGAAATACGGTGTGCTGTACGTGCATGACGAGGTCATTACCGCGTTCGGCCGCCTGGGCCACTGGTTCGCGTCCGAAGATGTTTATGACGTCGTACCGGACATCATCTGTTGCGCCAAGGGTATCACTTCAGGCTACCAGCCGCTGGGGGCGGCCCTGATTTCTTCGGAGATCTTCGACGTTATCAGTTCGGCCGGCAGTGATGCGAGTTTCGCGCACGGGTTCACGTATACCGGGCATCCCGTATGTTGCGCAGCGGCCCTGAAGAACCTGGAGATCATGGAACGCGAAAACCTGCTGGAACACGTGCGCCGGATGGGGCCGTATTTTGAGGAGAAAATGTTCGGGCTGGGCGATCTGCCCCTGGTGGGTGACGCCCGCGGCAGGAGCTTCATGTTCGCCCTGGAATTCGTCAGCGACAGGGAAACGAAGGCGCTGTTCCCTCCCGAGGTGCAGATTGCCACCCGCGTGACCGACGCGGCCAGGCGGCGCGGGCTGGTGGCCCGCGGCATCGGTGAAATGGTGCTGATCTCACCGCCTTTGATACTCACCGGGGAGCAGATTGATTTCATCGCTGAGGTGCTGCGCGCCAGCATCGAGGAGGTGGCCGGCGACCTGGTCCGGGAAGGTCTCTGGCAGGGATAAACAGGAATACCCGGGGTATCGGCATTAAACCATGCTAAAACTACTGGTCGGAGACCCCGCGTCACGGGTTGAAATCAACAGCACAAAGCTGATCGTCGCAGCGCTGATCATCCACACCATTGGCCCGCAGACGGTGCTGCTTCTGCCGGGTTTTGTGCAGGGACTGGTCGAGTACGTCGGTTTTACCGAAGCGGACGCGGGTTTTATCGCCTCGGCGGAGATGATCGGTATGACCTGCGCGACCATCGCCATGATGTTCCTGGTGGGGCGGGTGAACTGGCGCCATGTCTTCGCCATATCCCTGTTGCTGCTGATCTTCGGCAATATCGCCTCCATCTTCATCACGGACATGTACCTGTTCTGCGCGGTGCGGTTCATCACCGGCATCGGCGGCGGCTTTATCGTGTCCCTGTCCTACACGGTTTTCGGCCTGACCGCGAAGGCGGACCGGAACTTCGGACTCGGGATATTTTTCGTGCTGGTGTATTCCGCCATCGTCTACCCGTTCCTGCCCTGGATATTCGGCAGTTTCGGCATGCCGGGATTGCTGCTGTTTTTCGCCGCGTTTGCGTTGGTCGGCCTCCCCTTCGTGCACATGATGCCGGTATCCGGCGAGGAACACCGGGAGATCGACAAAATTGCAAGGCATATAGACTGGAACCGCAAAGTCATGGCCCTGGCGGCGATGTTCGTATATTTCGTTGCCGCCTTTGCCGTATGGACCTACCTGTTCCGCATGGGCATCAACGCCGGAATCTCCGAGCAGGAAGTCGCCAACAGCCTGTCCGTATCCCAGTTCCTCGGCATGGCAGGCGCATTTACGGCCGCACTGCTGGGGGCGCGTTACGGCCGCGGCCTGATGCTCACCCTGGGTATCACGGGGACAGCCCTGCCACTGGCGTTCCTGTTCGGGGCTACCGACGCCCTGGCCTACCTGGTGATCGTAGGCGCGTTCCAGTATGCCTGGAACCTGTCCCATCCCTACCTGCTGGCCGCCATGGCCAGTTTTGACCCGACCGGGAAGATGGTCGTGTACGCCACCGCCATGCAGTTCCTGGGTGTCAGCGCCGGGCCTGCCGCGGCGGCCATGCTGGTCGGAGAGAACAGCTACCGCGGCGTGCTGATCCTGGGAATCACCCTGTTCTTCTTATCACTGGCGCTGATCCTTCCCCCGGTCATTGCGCGGGCGCGCCTGGAGAATTAAGATAGGTGGGGTCAGAGTAAAATCACCACCGGCCCTGCTGTTGCCAACGTTCTTGGCGATTTTACTCTGACCCCGGAATTTACATAGAAAAGTGTCTATTACTACAACAGCAGCCGTAGTTTATGAACCCGGCGGACAATTCACTCTGAAAACCGTGGAGCTGGACGAGCCCCGCGGCGACGAGGTATTGATCAGGGTCGACGCCTGCGGCGTCTGTCACACCGACCTCATTGCCCAGGGGAAGATGACACCGCTGCCCGCGGTCCTGGGCCACGAAGGCACTGGCGTCGTGGAAGCGGTCGGCCGCGCGGTGCAACGGGTAAAGCCCGGCGACCGGGTGGTGGTTTCCTACCCCTGGTGCGGCGCCTGTCCCAAGTGCGCGGAGGGGCGCCCGTATATCTGCAACGATGCCATTGCGCTGAGCTTCGACGGTACCCGCGCCGATGGCTCCATGCCCATCTCGCTTGACGGGACACCCATTTCCAGCGCTTTTTTCCAGCAATCCACGTTCGCCCGGCACGCATTGACGCTGGAACGCGACGTTGTGCGCATTGACGGCGACATGCCTGCCGAACTGCTCGCCGCGCTGCCCTGCGGGATCCAGACCGGCGCAGGCTCCATCATCAACACGTTCAGGGCATCGGCCAGGGACAACCTGGCGGTGTTCGGCGCCGGCGCAGTGGGCTTGAGCGCGGTCATGATGGCCCGGGTACTGGGCCTCTCGCCCATCATCGCGGTGGACATCAACCGGATGCGCCTGGACCTGGCGCTGGAGCTGGGGGCCACCCATGCCCTGGACGCCCGGGAGGGCGATGTTGCCCGCAGGATCCTGGAGATCGCGCCTGGCGGCATGCATTTTGCTCTTGAGACGTCTTCTAACGAGCAGGCGCTGGAGGACGCCGTGGCCTGCCTGGGGATGGAAGGGATATGTGGCATGGTCACCGCGCCGCGTTTCGGCGAGAAATACCCGTTCTCACCCTCGGACGTGATGATCAAGGCCGCCAGCCTGCGCGGCATCATCCAGGGCTCCTCGGTCCCCGGCACCTTCCTGCCGAGACTGATAGAGTTGCAGCAACAGGGCCGGTTCCCTGTAGAACGCCTGGTCAGGACCTATGACTTTGCCGATATCAACCAGGCCTTTGCCGATTCCCACACCGGCACTGCCATCAAGCCGGTGCTCAGGATGTCCTGATGCCGGGATTGCACCGATTCTAATCATTACGCTACCATAGCCGTCACTGTGCATCAGCGGAGGAAGCCATGCATGTGTTGATAGCAGGCGCAGGAATCGGCGGTTTGACCGCTGCCCTGAGCCTGGAAAGACTCGGTATCGAGGTAACGGTCTTTGAAAGCGCCAGGGCGATAGAGCCGTTGGGAGTGGGCATCAATATCCTGCCCCATGCGGCGCGGGAGTTGCTCGCGCTCGGTCTCAAGGAGGACCTGGACAGGATTGCCGTCCGCACCCGCTCCATGAAGTATTTCACCCGGCGCGGCAAGCTCGCGCTCAGTGTGCCCTGCGGCGAATACGCCGGCTACCTGTGGCCGCAGTACTCGGTGCACCGCGGCGAGCTGCAGTTGCTGCTGCTGGAAACATTTAGGCAGCGCGCCGGCGCGCACAGGGTGGTCGCCGGTCATGAGCTTGCAGGTTTCAGACAGGACAGCGACTCGATCACCGCGAGTTTCATCGATCCGTCATCGAAACAGCCGGTAGCCGAAGTCACGGGTGACCTGCTCATCGGCGCGGACGGACTGCACTCCGCCACCAGGAAAGCGCTGTATCCTGACGAGGGCGCTGCGGTTTATGCCGGCATGGTGTGTTTTCGCGGCGCGCTGAAGGCGGCGCCATTCCTGGACGGCGAGTCCATGGTCATTTGCGGCGACAACCGCCTGCGCCTGGTATCGTATCCCATCTCCGGGGTCCTGCAGCGGAGTGGAGGCAGCCATATCAACTGGATTGCCGCGGTCCCATTCGAGACGGACAAACGCCAGGAGGAAGACTGGGGCAAACTGACCGAGCCTGATAACCTGGTCGAACTCTACCGCGACTGGCGGTTTGACTGGCTGGACGTGCCCGGCATCATCTCCGCGACGGAGCAGATCTTTGAATTCCCGATTTACGACAGGGACCCGCTACGGCAATGGACATTCGACCGGGTAACCCTGTTGGGTGACGCGGCGCATCCCCTGATCCCGGTCAGTTCCAGCGGCGCGGTACATGCCATCATCGACGGCAGGGCGCTGGCCTATGCCCTGGCAAGGCAGCGTGACCCCGTGGCCGGGCTGAAAGCCTTTGAAACCGATCGGTTGCCGAAGACAAACCGGGTGGTGCTGGCCAGCCGTGAGAACGGCCCCGACGAAGTACTTGAGATAGTGAGAAACGAATGCCCGGATGATGCCGATAACATTCACGACCATGTCAGCGAGGCCAGGCTGCAATCCGTTATCGACGAATTCAGGACGCGCTCCGGTTTTGCCATCGAAACACTCAACAACAGTCCCTCCTACACGCTTTGATTCTTTGTGTTGACAAAACCGCGCAGTCATTCAATCATTGCAGAACAGATTATGTGGAGGACATAACATGTTACCTGCAATTACCCGCGTACAGGAATTGAACCCGGCCAAGCTGGGGATACTGTTCAAGAAAGAGTTCGAACTCTGCAAGGTAAGCCAGGGCGAGACCGTGATGCTGCTGACCGACCTCGCCACCCGGCGCGAATACGTCGAGGCGGCGTTCGCGGCGGCCGAAGACCTGGGAGCCGACGTGTATGAAATGTGCGTCAACTCCATTCCCTCCTGGACCAAGGTCGGCGTTCCCACCGTCGGCCAGTGCAAGGGTACCCTGGAAGCGGCCAAGGCCGCGGACATTATCGTCGCCCTGCACGTGCCCCTGTTCACAAGCTGGTTGAAGGAAGTACGGGATTCCGGCACCCGGGTGTTGATGATCATCGACTCCCCCGACGACCTGGAACAACTGATGGCCCCGCCGGGCCTGAAGGAGGCGGTGCTCTATGCCGACGCAATGCTGGCGAACACAAAGAAAATACGTGTAACCAGTAAGGCCGGCACCGACCTGACCTATGACTGCGGCGAATACCCGGTGATGAGCCAGTACGGCTATGCCGATGCGCCGGGACGGTTCGACCACTGGGGCGGCGGCCACGTGCACACCTTCCCCAACGAGGGCAGTGCCAACGGCACGGTGGTGTTCCAGCCGGGAGACATCGTGATCCTGCCTTACTGCCGCTATATCCAGGATGAAGTCAGGATGACCATCAGCGATGGTTTTATCGACAGGGTGGAAGGCGGACTCGATGCCAAGCTCATGCAGGACTGGCTGGACGATAACCGGGTGGACGCCGAAGACAGGGACCCTTACGCGGTCTCCCACCTGGGCTGGGGCCTGAACCCCCAGGCGCTGTGGTACGGTATCGCCCTCAATGGCGACGAACCGGAGCGCAGCCGGGCCGCGGCCCGCACCTTCCCCGGCAACTTCCTGTTCTCGACCGGGCCCAACAACCAGGGCGGCGGCAAGCGCACCACCCGCGGTCACTACGATGTGCCCATGCGGGACTGCACCATGGAACTGGACGGCGAGGTTATCATAGAAAACGGCAGGATTATTGATGATAATATGATCGTCGAACGCATCAAATACACGTAACAAGAAACCGACCCATGAAAGACTTCCAATACTTGGCGCCGCGCAAACTGGACGAGGCCGCGGCGCTCATGGCCGAACACGCGGGTTCGGCACAACTCCTGGCGGGAGGCACGGACCTGCTCATATTCATGCGCAACGGCCGCAAGTCTCCCGACGTAATTATCGACGCAAAAAAAATCCCGGAACTCACACGCCTGCAATTGGATGCCGACCGGCTGACCATCGGCGCCGCTGTCAATTGCCGGACAGTCTGGGAAAACCCGGAAATATCCGAAACATTTCCGGCCCTGGCAGATGCAGCGACCCTGATCGGCGGCATACAGATCCAGGGGCGCGCAACGTTCGGCGGCAACCTGTGCAATGCCGCGCCCAGCGCCGACACGGTGCCTCCGGTCATTGTCTACGGCGCGACCGCCCATATCATCAGCGCCCGCGGCGAACGTCAGGCGCCGGTGGAAGAAATCTGTACCGGACCCGGCCGTACCTCACTGGCTACGGACGAAATCCTGGTCTCCCTGACCGTACCAAGGCCCCGGGCAAACTCCGGCGCCGCGTTCCTGCGCTTCATCCCGCGCAACGAAATGGATATCGCGGTGGCGAATGCCGCGGCCCGGGTTGACCTGGACGAAGCCGGTGAGAACTTCGAGTCTGCCCGGATAGCCATCGGCGCAGTGGCGCCGGTGCCACTGTTCGTGGAAGCGGCCGGCGCCGCCCTCGGCGGCAAACCCGTGAATGACGAGTCGATTGCCGAGGCCGCGCACATCGCCCGGGATGCGGCCACACCGATCAACGACATGCGCGGCACCATAGAACACAGAAAACAACTGGTTGAAGTCCTGACGGCAAGGGCGTTGCGGCGCGCCTGTGCCCGCGCCAGGGGAGAAAAAATACAATGAGCGGCAAATCACTGGTGACGGCAACGATTAACGGCGAGGACAAGGAGTTCCTGTGCGAACCGCGCCAGAGCCTGCTGGAAGTATTGCGCGACGTGCTGTATCTCACCGGAACGAAGGAAGGTTGCAACGACGGCAACTGCGGCGCATGCAGCGTCATCGTTGACGGCGTGTTGCTGGATTCCTGCTGCATGCTGGCCGTCGAGGCGGAAGGCAGCAGTATCGAGACCATTGAAGGGCTGGCGGCGGGCACTGAACTGCATCCCCTGCAACGGGCTTTCCTGGAAGAGACCGGGCTGCAATGCGGTATCTGCACGCCGGGCTTTCTCATGGCCGCAAAGGCCTTGCTGGATAAAACTCCCAAACCGGACGAGCAACAGGTGCGCCACTGGCTGGCGGGCAACCTGTGCCGCTGCACCGGCTATGACAAGCTGGTGCGGTCCGTATTGAAAGCTGTGGAGGCTTAACAATGAGCGATGCATCACCGAATAACGGTTTCAACGTGGTCGGCACTTCGCCGATTCGCCCCGACGGACTGGACAAGGTAACGGGACGGGCGCAGTTTGCGGACGACTTTCACCTGCCGAACATGTTGCACGGCAAGATACTCCGCAGCCCCCATGCCCATGCGCGCATCCTGTCCATCGACACCAGCGCCGCTGAGGCCCTGTCCGGCGTGCGCGCGGTCGTCACCGGGGCCGACTTCCCTGCCGTCAGGCACGAACTGCTTAACCTGGGCACTGCCGGTGTACTCAATATCCGCGAGATGTCCGAGAACTGCATGGCAAAGGACAAGGTCCTGTATGACGGCCATGCCGTGGCCGCGGTGGCCGCGGACAACCCGCATGATGCGGAACTTGCAATGAACCTGATCAAGGTGGAATACGAGTTGTTGCCGCCGGTGATGAATGTACGCGCGGCCATGGCTGACGATGCCCCGGTGATCCACGAGGATTTTCACCCGGGCGGGTTTATTGCGCCGACGGAAAAATACCTGCCCAATGCCAGCCGTGTACAACTTGGCAACGGCGACCCGGAACAGGGTTTCGCCGAGGCCGACCTGGTCCTGGAGCGGGAATACACGGCTGAGACCATCCACCAGGGTTACATCGAAAGTCACGTCACCACGGTGACCTGGGACAGTAACGATTACGTAACCGTATGGACCGCGACCCAGGGACAGTTCGCATTGCGCGATCACCTGGCCGACATCATCCAGGTGCCGATCAGCAACATCAACGTGGTGCCGCTGGAGATTGGCGGTGGTTTCGGCGGCAAGGAACGTCTCTATATCGACCCGGTAGCGGCCTTTCTCTCAAAAAAATCACAATGCCCGGTCAAGATTGCCATGCGCCGCGACGAGGTGTTCCGCGCAACCGGCCCGAGTTCCGGCACTTTTATCAAGCTGAAGTTCGGCGTGAAACGGGACGGTACCCTGACGGCAGCCCACCTGCACATGGCGTACGAGGCAGGAGCCTATGCCGGCGGTCCCTTGTTTCTCGGGATCATGTCCGCCACGTCGCGCTACAATATTCCCAATATCCATATCGACGGCTTCGACGTCATCGTCAACAAACCCACCATGCGCCCCTACCGGGCCCCGGGCGCGCCCCAGGCCCTGTTTGCAGTAGAGCAGATGATCGATGAACTGGCCCATGAACTGGGTATGGACCCCATTGATTTCCGTATGCAGAATCTCATGCGAACGGGAGACCGCCTGGTGCCGGGCTTCCCGCTGGCGCCCATAGACACGGAAAAAATGATGGAAACCGTGAAGGCGCATCCCCATTACCAGGCGCCCCTGGAAGGCGCGAACCGGGGACGGGGCCTTGCCTACAGTATATGGTTCAACATCGGCGAGATCTCCAGCGCGCGCATGCAGGTCAACCCGGACGGGTCCGTTACCCTGGCCACGGCCAGCCCCGACCTGAGCGGCACCCGTATCTCGCTGGCCATGCAGGCCGCGGAGGCACTGGGAATTGACGTTGAGCAGGTATCCCCGACGGTATCCGATACCCAGTCCATCGGTTTTTCCCTGCCTTCGGTGGGTAGCCGGACGACCTACAGCACCGGCGCCATTGTTTGCGAAGTGGCGCAGGAAATTCTGAAACAGATGTGCGGGCGGGCCGCATTGCTGTGGGAAACGGATGCCGGCGATGTCAGCGTCGAGCATGGTGTTTTCAGCAACAAGACAGAACCCGGTCAGAGTATAACGTTTAATGAACTGGCGGCGAGGATGTTCGAGACCGGCGGCCCCATCAGCCACCACAGGACCGGTCACACCCAGAGTTTTATCCCGGGCACAGCCGTGCACCTGGTGGACGTCGAGGTGGACCCGGACACCGGCAAGGTGGACATCCTGCGCTACACGATCTTCCAGGACGTGGGCAAGGCAGTGCACCCGGATTACGTGGAGGGCCAGATGCAGGGCGCCGCGGTACAGGGGATAGGCATGGCCCTGAATGAAGAGTATTTCTACGATGATGAGGGACGCCTGAAGAACGCCAGCCTGCTGGATTACCGCCTGCCTACCTCGCTGGATGTCCCGATGCTTGAAACGGTGGTGCTGGAAACGCCCAACCCCGCCCATCCGTTCGGCGTGCGCGGCTGCGGTGAGATTTCCATTGCGCCGCCGCCTGCGGCCATAGCCAATGCCATCCATGACGCGGTCGGTGTGCGCCTCAACTCCATGCCGATGGCGCCCCACAAGGTCTGCGCGGCGCTCACGACGCAGCAGTAACGCCGGTCAGCAATGGTTGCTGAGAGTCCGCTGGTCTTTGTGACGAAGATGGTGCATTTCGAATTCCGGTAGTTTGGAGAATCTGACCGAGTCAAAAAAATCAGCCGTGGCATGGAACGAATCCAGCAAGTGTTCAGCCATGTTTCTGGTCAGGTTCGTCTTCACCACGATACGGAACATGCTCGCGTCTGCGTCAGCGTCGTGGAATAACGGCATGGGCTGCTCCGAAAGAGGATGATTGAATTGCATTCGATAGCTTCCCACGTACCAATGATGCTGGGACATTCCATGTTGCCAGTCAACATCATCATAGGAAAAACCGCACTCGGGATTCAGCCTGGCGGTGACCACGGGAAGACAGTGTTCATCGCCATCGTCCAGTAACTCAAATCTCGGTTTGCCCTGGTATGTCATTACCCGTACTCCGTCGCGCAGGTACCTGGCGTTGCTCATCATGTTGTCATTGGCTTGCCGATAGCCTGACATCCCATAGTGGAGAAGTTTATAGTATTGCGTATAAACGCCGCTGGCAGGACGGGAGAAGTTCAGCGTGTAGGAAAGCGCCTGGCCGCCCAAGTAGGAAACCGAAATACCGACGTGGTCGCTCAGGTCTTCCCTCTGACGCCATATAACCCAACCCGTACCACAACAGGACTGACCGTATTTATGGCCGCTGGCAGAGATTGACAGCACGTTCCTCAGGCGGAAGTCCCAGGGCGGAAGACCTTGCTGGAACGGCGCGATAAAACTACCGGAGGCGGCGTCAACGTGAATCCCCACCTGGTAGCCTTTGCGCGCATTCACTTCCTCAACCACATCGTTGACATCGGATACCGGATCATATTGCCCGCCGTAGTGATTGCCCATGATGCAAACCACACCTACGGTGTGTTCATCCACTGCGTCTCGGACCTGCTCCGGGTCCAACTTGAAGCTGTTTACTGACGGCGGCAGTAATCTTGGTTCGATATCCATGTACTTGAACAACTTCTCCCAGGCTGCCTGAAAACAGGTTGAGATAACCAGGTTGGGGCGCACACCCATGATTTGTTCCACAGTGCACTGTCTGCTCCGGGCATACCAGTTGCGCCAACGAAACTTCAACGCCAGGCCGGCCAGCAAACAGGCCTCGGTTGAACCGACGGTGCCGGCTCCGGGGTAAACGCCGAACTCGCCGAAATCATCAGGCTCCGGGCAATTCCACAGACGGGCAAGCATATTTACAACCGTATCATGCAACTTGTAGGAATGCGGATATACCGTCTGGTCTGCCAGGTTGACGCGCAATCCCATCAGGGCAATTTCTTCCTCTTCTTTTTCAAAACTCACGTTCACGTACGATGAGGTATTGAGCTTGTGATCAAAATCAAGTGCGTGGGCATTCTCAATAACCAGCCTTGCCGCCCCGCGTCCCAATCCTTGTTCGGGAATTTCACGCAGGTTGTGCCAGTCCCGCTGTGCGGCTTCGGTGTAATAGTAGTTACTACCCTCCGCGGCCCCCAGCTCCCTCAATTTTGCCTGCAGTGATTCGATTTCCTGTTGTAAACCCTGTATCTGTTCTGAAGTAACTTGCATTGTATTCGCACTCCGGTTGTTGTGTTCAAGTTGTAGTTGCGGAAAAACAGTATAATGCCTATAGTACGATTCTTGCTGATGGGATTACAACCCGAATCAGGTTGGCCTCCGTTACCTGTCAGGGTAACCGCATACTTTTATATATGGACGGAAAAAGCACAAAACCATCTCATTCCGCTCTCGCAGCAACGGGAGTCCAGTGGAATCATGCCGTCAGTCTTCGGAAGCTCCAGGCTGTTGAGACAAGGCAATCCTGATGGGTTTCAGTGAGGTCGGCATAGCGCATATTTTCTTGTACACCATTGTGGTGCTGTTTCCGGTTGCAAATCCAGTCGGATTATCTGTCCCCTTCCACGTCATGACCAACCATATGGAGAACAGGCAGCGCAGGACGCTGGCTTGGCGTGTGGCCTTGTACTTCTTCCTGCTGGTAGCTGGTGTGCTGCTACTCGGTACGCTTGTGCTCAAGGCATTCAGCCTCAGTCCGGGCATCCTGGATATTGCCGGGGGTCTGGTACTGTTTCATACCGCCTGGAATATGTTGCATGGAACCGACGAGCATCAACAACTTACTTCAGATAAATCCGATAAGGACATCGGGTTCTTTCCCTTGACCATGCCGCTGACCGCAGATGCCGCGGTGCTGGCCGTCGCGCTATCCTTGAGTAACTCCATACTTCACCACTGGGACTTCCATGTCCTGGTCGAGTACGGCGCGGCCCTGGGCGGCATTGGCGTGATCGCGTTGACCATCGGTGTATTGTACGGCAGCAGCCACAGCACAGTTGGGTGGATGGGACAAAACGCGCTTAAGGCAGCCACCTCCCTCGTCGCCTTGCTGATGCTTGGGGTAGCCATAGAAATCTTTGTCACCGGCATACGGGACATAACCGGCACATTTTGAACCGGGTTTACCATTACTCTTTCCAAGTGATATCGTCAATCCTGTGCATCCTGTCTGCCTGTGTTAATTCCGTCATGCCATTAGTCTGGATTCCCAAAGCCATGCAGTCCTGTACCGGCGGCAAGGAAACCGTGGAGATGGGGGGGCGCACCGTCCGGAGGCTGGTTGCCGCCCTGGACGAGACTTACCCCGGATTAAAGGACATACTCATGGACGGCGACAGGCTCAAGCCCGGTGTCGCGGTTGCCGTCAACGGCCAGGTCAGCCAACTGGGGGCGCTTCAGCCGTTGCAAGAAGATGACGAGGTGTTTTTCATCCCCGCCATTGGCGGCGGGTAACAGGATATTCGGGGTCGGAGCAAGAAATTCGTCAGAATTTTTACCCTGACCCCGGGTATCTACTCGCCCTGGTACGTAACCCGATAAATCGCCCCTGCCTTGTCATCCGAGATCAGCAGGCTGCCATCACGGGATACCAGTACGTCGTTGGGGCGGCCGGAGACCTTTTCGTCCTTCAGCCACAGGTCCAGGAACGGTTCATACACGGGCCGGGTTTCGCCAAAGCGCACGACGCTGACCCGGTATCCCACCTTGGAGGAACGGTTCCAGGACCCGTGTTCGGCGATGAACAGCGCGTGCCGGTACGACTCGGGAAATTGTGAGCCGGTATAGAACGCCAGACCCAGCGCCGCGGAATGGGCCTGGATCATGATTTCTGGGGTCACGTAATCTGCAGGGTCATGCCCCGCTCCGAACTCGGGGTCGAGGATATCGCCCGCATGGACGTAAGGATAGCCGTAATGCGCGCCGACTTCGGTCACGCGGTTGACCTCCTCGGCAGGCTCGTCATCCCCCAGCCAATCCCGGCCGTTGTCGGAGAACCAGAGTTCGCCGGTTTCCGGATGCCAGTCCATACCGACGGAATTGCGTACACCGGCTGCGTACACGGTTGCCTCACCGGTTGCCGGGTCCATGCGCAGGATGCTGGCAAAGCGCGGGTCTTCGGATTCGCAGATGTTGCAGGGGGCGCCCACGGGAACGTACAGGAAACCGTCGGGGCCGACGGACAGGTACTTCCAGCCGTGATGGCGCTCGTCCGGCAGTTCATCAGTCACTATTTCCGGTTGCGGGTTATTCCTGAACGTCTTTTCGATAGCTCGGTAGCGCAGCACACGGTCCAACGCGCCCACGTACAGGTCGCCGCCGGTCAGCGCCAGGCCGCTGGGCAGCTTAAGCCCCCTGGCAAACGTGACGACTTCCGCCGTTCCATCCGAACCGCTCGCCACCGCATACAAGTTCCCCTGGCGCAGCGACCCCACCAGCAACAGGCCGGAATCCGTCTCCGCCATCTGCCTCGCTCCCGGCACTTCATCGGTAACCACGGCGAGGCGAAAATCACCGACTGTTTCCGCGTGCGCGGCGGCAGAAAACAGCAACAACAGGAAAATGATAAGTCTCTTCATCAGCACCATCCGGAAGGGTTTTTTCGTATAATATTATCCATGTTACCAATACAGTGCAAAGCAGTACAAACACTTGCGATCAGGACGGCACTTGTTGCGGTTCTCATGTGCACAGTCCCGGCAGGTGTATGTCCCGCGCAGGAACAGTTGGAAATATCTGAAGAAATCATTGTTACCGGCTCCCGTATTTCCCGGCAGCAAACCGGTTACACAGGCTCGATGTCCGTTATAGAGATCGAGAATATTGAACGTACTCCCAACTACAGCGTGCAGGACATGCTGCTCAAGCTTCCCTCAATCGGCCTGCAGGGGACTTCCAGGAATAACTCCAGCGGCGGCGGGCGCGGTGCGAACTTCTCCGGCATTCACCAGTTGACTCCGGAACGGACCCTGGTTCTGCTGAACGGCCGGCGCATGGTGCATACCATCCGTGACTCACTGGGGTTGGGGGTCGATATGCAGTCCTTCCCCATCAACATGATAGACAGCATCGAAGTGCTGGCGGATGGCGCTTCCGCCATCTATGGGTCGGATGCGGTGGCCGGCGTGATCAACGTCAAGACCAGGCGTTTTGAAGGGATAGAATTCAATGTCGGAGCCGGTTTGCCGGAAGATCCGGGCGGTGATTCCTACAACGCCGGTATGATTGCCGGCCTCGCCGGGGAACGCGGCCACATGACCCTGGCGGCCACCATTGTCGATACCGGGAAAGTGGATTTCCAGCAGCGTAACTGGTCGAAGGTGCCCATACTGGGACAATTGGACAGCGGTGACGGCGCGATACTGACCCTGATGGGCAGCGGCATACCGCCTGAGGGCAGACAGCCCGATGCCGGCATTATCTTCAAGCCTGATCCGGCCACTGGCGCCAGTTTTCAACCCTACGATACCTTTGGTTTCAGTGGCTTGAACGGCTCTGCGGGAGACGGCAGCCTGCAGTCCATACTGGATACGGGGCATCGCTTCAATTACAGCGACATTCAGAAGGGACTATCCCTTCTGAACGAGGCCCAGGTAGTAAACGGCAGCATTATCGGCGAGTTGGAACTGGATAACGCCAGCGTGTATTACGAATTGCTGGGCACCCATCGGGAGGGCACACTGAAATACACGCCTCTGCCCATTGCCGATGCTCTCGGTGGGTTTACTAACCTGCTCCAGGTGCCTTTTACCAACCCTCATATCCCCACAGATGCTATACCGGTCATCCGTGCCGCGGTGGGACCCGATGCGACCCAATTCCAGATGTGGTGGCGCGCCCTCGACCTGGGCAACCGTCTGTTCAGGTACAGCAACGATACCATGAAGGCCACAGCGGGTTTGCGGGGCAACCTGCCGTTATTCAAGGGCGGCTGGGAATACGATGCCTGGTTTACCTACGGGCGCTCAACCCTGGATGAAATTACCAATAACCAGGTCAACGTTGCGAAACTGCAGACGGCTTTGAATCCCATTGCCTGCAAGCGCGACCCCGCCTGTCCAAAGGATGCCCTGGGCAATCCGACCCTGGACATATTCGGCCGCGGCGTCAAGAGTCAGGCAGAAATCGATTACGTCCTGTTCGACGATGAAGAAGCGACAAGATACGAAATATGGCACCTGGCCGGCGCGTTGACGGGTGAATTATGGACTCTGCCCGCGGGGACTGTGGACGTTGCCGCCGGGCTGGAATGGCGTCATGAGTCGGGCAGCGTTCGACCCTCCGCAACGGTTCAGGCAGGACACAGCGGCGGCAATTTTGCCGAACCGACTGAAGGTGATTTTTCGGTCTGGGAGTTTTTCGCGGAATTTCATATACCCCTGCTGGAGGGGCAGACATTCGCCGAGGATTTGTCCCTGGACGCCGCGGCGCGTTACTCGGACTATAATACCGTCGGTTCCGAGGCCACCTTCAAACTGGCCTTACACTGGGAACCGGTAAATGCCCTCAAATTCCGGGGCATCTATGCCACCGGTTTCCGCTCGCCCAACATTCTGGAATCCTTCGGCGGCACTGCGGACACCTTTCCAACGGTGGCAGACCCCTGCAATACGGCAGCGGACCTGTACCGGGACAATGCCACGGTGCGGGGAAACTGCGCCGGCCAGGGCATTCCCTCTGACTACGTGCAGAACGCGTCACAATTGAAAATCTCAGCCGGCGGCAACCCCGAACTGAAACCGGAAACCTCCGACAGCTTTTCCGTGGGGCTGATCTGGACACCGGATGAAATCGGCAATCTCTCGGTCGCCATCGACTACTACAATGTGCAGGTGGATGACGCTATCAACACACCCGACCCGGTTGACGTGATCCTCACCTGTTATACCACGCCGAACCTGGCGGCCCCGGAATGCGACCGCATCCGGCGCGGGCCGTCGGGCACCATTACCCGTTTCGACCTGCTCAATGAAAACCTGGCCCGGCTGGAGACATCCGGCATCGACGTCAGCGCCGCCTATATCCTGTATACGGATTATGGGGATGTGAGTCTCACCGGCAACGTCAACTGGCTCAACGAGTACGTGGAAACGACCGACAGCGGCGCAGTCAGTGACCGTACCGACATGGTAGCAGGCAATGTTTCCGACTGGGCCGGCTACCCTGAATGGCGTTCCAACCTGTCTGTGACGTTAAGCCGGAATAACTGGACCATTGGCGGTTCCTGGCGCTACCTGGACGCGATGGATATCTTCGATACGATTGAATTCGACAATGTCCACAAGTCGGTAGATGCCGTCCATTATTTCGACCTGTTCGGCAACTACCGCGGCGCCATGATCGACGTCACCATCGGCGCGGAGAACCTGACCGATGAAACGCCTCCCTACGTGCCTGATGTGGCGCTCAATACCTCGTCGATCTACGACTACCTGGGCCGGTTTTACTACATCAGGCTGAAGTACGGATTTTATTGACGGGAGCGGGAGGAAACTGCGCCGAAAGCGCCTGTTCCGGACAGAAAAGATCATGGCGGAAAACCATAACCTCTATGCCCGTTTCCATAAGGTATTCGAAGACCGGCTTGACAAGATTCTCCTGGTAACAGATGCCGGTAACGGATACCGCTATGCCGATATAGAGAGCGAATCGGCGCGGCTGGCCGGGTTCCTGGCGGCGGCCGGGGCTTTGCCCGGCGACCGTATCTCCGTGCAGGTAGCCAAGACGCCGCAGGCGCTCTGCCTGTACCTCGCCTGCCTGCGCGGCGGCTATGTGTTCCATCCCCTGAACACGGGTTACAGGGCCGATGAACTCGAATACTTTTTTTCCGACGCCGAACCTGCCGTGACGGTCTGCGACAGCAGGAATCTGGACATGATCGGGCCGCTGGTGCAACAACTGTCCATCCCGCACCTGTTTACCCTGGATGGGGACGGTTCAGGCACGCTGGCGGATCGGTCGCGGGATACGGACGATGCCCCCGTCATTGTACACCGGGGAAAAGACGATATGGCGGCCCTGCTCTATTCTTCCGGCACGACGGGCAAACCCAAGGGCATTGTCCTGACGCATAACAACCTGTACGCAAGCGCCCGCACCCTGGTGCAGGCGTGGGGTTTTACCGAGGATGACATCCTGCTGCACGCCCTGCCCATCTACCACGTCCATGGCCTGTTCGTGGCCCTGGGCTGCGTCCTGTTGAGCGGCGCCACCATGCGCTGGCTGCCGGCATTCGATGCCGGGAAGGTGATCGATCTCCTGCCCCAATGCACGGCCATGATGGGCGTACCCACCTATTACACCCGCCTGCTGGCCAGTGAGGGTTTCACCGGTGAGACTGCCGCTCATATGCGCCTGTTCATATCCGGTTCGGCGCCGCTGCTGGAAGAAACCTTCCATGCGTTCGAAGACTGCACCGGCCACCGCATTCTCGAACGCTACGGCACCTCCGAGACCAATATGAACACCTCCAATCCCCTGTCCGGGGAGCGCAGGCCCGGCAGCGTGGGGCCGCCCCTGCCCGGGGTGGAGGTACGCATCTGCAACGCTGCGGGAACCGTGCTGCCCGGCGGTGAAACCGGCAATATCCAGGTGCGGGGTGAAAACGTCTTCCGGGAATACTGGCGCATGCCGGAGAAGACCGCCGAAGACTTTACCGAGGACGGCTTTTTCAACACCGGCGACCTGGGCGTCATCGATGAGGACGGTTATGTCTCAATTGTCGGCCGTAGCAAGGACTTGATCATCACGGGCGGCCTGAACGTCTATCCCGCTGAAGTGGAAGGCATCATCAATGACATGGCCGGGGTCAGGGAATCAGCGGTTATCGGCGTACCCCACCCGGACTTCGGCGAGGCCGTAGTGGCGGTGATCGTCTGCGCGCCCGGCGCGACGCTCAATGCAGACCAGGTAACGGCCCATGCGAAGGACCGACTGGCCGGTTACAAGGCACCCAAACACGTCGCGTTCGTGGACGAACTGCCCCGCAATACCATGGGCAAGGTTCAGAAAAACCTCCTGCGGGATGAATATAAAGACCTGTTCCGGTTGTAGTGTTATTAAGGCGAGCAAAGCACCCTTGCCATCTCAGCCAGGCCTATGGCTTCCACACCCTCTGAAACCGGATACCTGTCTTCACCGGCATAAACTACAAAACACTTGTGTGGTTGTATGTCTTCGCAGGCGTGGTAGAAACCCTTTTTCAGCTTTGCAGACAGCGATCTCTTGACCTCTATGGCCCATATTTCAGAAATTCCCGGGAACTCCAGTACCAGGTCCACTTCGGCTCCTGCCGCGGTCCGGTAAAAACTGGCGAAGGCGCCGTATTCGAGGAGCGACAACAAGTTCTCTATCACAAATCCTTCCCAGCTTGCGCCAACAACCGGATGTCCCGAGAGCTGGTTATAGTCCTCAATATCAAGCAAGGCATGTACCAGCCCACTGTCTCTCACGTACACCTTGGGCGATTTGACCAGGCGTTTTTTGACGTTGGCATGAAACGGTCGCAGTCGGCGCACCAATAACAGATCGACCAGCAAGTCGATATACTTGGTGATGGTCGGCGCAGACAGAGATAAGGCCGCAGCCAGGTTGGCAGTATTCAGTAATGAACCCTGGCCGTGTGACAACATCTTCCACAGTCTTTCCAGAGTCTCGGCCGGAATACGGGGTCCGAATTGCGCGACGTCACGTTCCAGGTAAGTCCGGATAAAATTTTTCCTCAGCCTGAAACTGTTCCCGTCGGACTTTGCCAGGTAGCTGTCCGGGAACCCGCCTCTTATCCAGAGACGGTTCATCCCATTATCCATTGTTCCAACTTCTGTGATATCCAACGGATGCAGATCGACATATTCGATGCGCCCTGCCAATGACTCACCGGACTGTCTTAACAGGTCAATGGATGCCGAGCCGAGGATCAGGAAGCGTCCCGTTCGTTTTCCCTTCCGGCGACCTTTATCAATAATCCCGCGCAACGCCTGGAAAATTTCGGGGGTACGGTGGATTTCATCCAGGACAACCAACCTGTCTTCATACTGCTCCAGGAACAACGCCGGTTCAGACAGCTTGTCCCGATCGTTGCTGTTTTCCAGGTCAAGGTACAACGCATCCCTCTCTTCGGCCAGTTCATAAGCCAGCGTCGTCTTGCCGACCTGGCGCGGCCCGATCAGCGCCACCGCCGCCTGACGACCCAGCGCTGCACTCACTTGTTGCTTGACCCTTCGCTCTATCATCCTTGCATTTTATAATATTAAATTACGATTTGCAAGGTAAAAACTCTCCAGCCTGGTTAGTGACCAGTTCACGACAGGTGTGTCTTAGCTTCAAAAGCGCCGATAGTGTCCATAGTCATGATTTCATCACATGGTTCAGACCAGACTGTTCTACCAGTCTGCTTATAATGCTGCAAGCGCTCATTATCGATCATGTCAGTTCCATGATCCGATCATCGAATTGACACGAATAAAAGGGTTTCGACATGCTGCCGTGGTTCCTGGCTTGAGGACGGGCACCGATAAAAAAACTATAATAATCAAGCCGCGACAGGTTTTGCCTTCTCAATTCGAATTCGCCGCTTTGGTGTATTCAGCGCCTTCCACAGTTCGTTACGTTGCTGCAGGTTCAACCAGAAATCAGCAGTGTTGCCGAAAACCGTGGCGAGCATCAAGGCGGTATCGGCCGTAATGGCGCGACGGTTGGTACACAGTTCGTTGACGGTTTTCCGACTCACACCCATCGCTTCCGCCAGTTGACCCTGTGTCAATCCCATAGGCACGAGAAACTCCGCGGTAATCATTTCACCGACACTGACAGGTTGCCGTTTTGTGACATTCATAGTCTGCCTCACCGATAATCGTGTGTATATGCCAATACCAGATTTACACAGGGAAGCGTTTCTTTACGGGAAAGACAGTAAATTTTCCCCTCCCCTGATTTTATAAATCCAAGTTTGGCGAGAACTCTTGCCGAAGCATCATTACCTTTCATATAACTGGATTTGAAATTCCGGATTCCCAGACCCTCCATCGCGTAATGGAGCAACCCCTTGCCTGCTTCCATGGCAAATCCCTGTCCCCAATGTTGCTTGCCCAACCAGAAGCCCAACTCATGACAGTCATCTTCGTGAAGCGCCAATTCAATACCACCGACCAGAGAGTCATTTTCAAATATATTGAAGGCCAGTTCTTTCCGGCTGATCGTCCGAATCCACTCATCGGCATCATTTTCAGTGTATGGGTAAGGAACCTTAGACAACCATTTCGATACCTCCCAGTCCCCAATCTGGGAAACGATTAACTGTTTATCCTTGTGCCGCGGTTTTTTTAAAACCAGTCTCTCTGTTGTGATTCCGATCATTCGTACCAAATCAAATTCTTCAATTTAATTGTTCAAGCAGATATTCTGTATCGGATTCAAAAATACCCATCAGGGCGCGGGGCAGTAGATTTAAGTCCATCGATATGTTCATGTAGCGCCTCGCCAATATGAGGCGACCAGATGGGGTCAAGCACTACGTCAAGTCCCTCACGACGCGCCAATTTAGCTGCCGGAACGAAATCACCATCTCCAGCGTAAACAAGTATTCGATATAGTTCTCTGTCATCGACATGCATCATACACATCGAGTAGAGAGTTTTACCAACTACATCAGGATCATTCTGGTTGAGCATGGGATAGACATGACGAAAACGCTTTAAGAAAAATGCGACATCAACGAGAATGGCGGTGGACATACGATCTCCCTCTCTGAAAATAAATTCCGTGCTTGTACAGAATACTTAAATAAAAATAGCCTTTGGGTTCAGCTTCCCCACCAGAAAGAGTTGGGAGAAACGTACAACCAAAGGCTCCAAACAGGCGGCAGTTTATAAGACTAGGGCTTTGTTGTCAACCTGAATTGAAATACTCCGAGCAGATTGTTATGACTGTATGATCAGGCCGTCATTCCTTATCCGCTTCTATTTTGCTCAGATCATCCAATGCACTTTCAGTCATAATAATCTTGCGCTTTTTCCTTAGCTTAACTATCGTGGGATCAAAGTTTTCCTGAATATCCTGGTGATTTTCGACTAACCAGGCATTCGCCCGGTCGAGCTCTTCTGACAGAAACTTTTCCACCTCCGCATATTCAGCCACCAGTGGTTTGCAGTCTGACAGAAAATGACGCCAGCGAATCTGTTTCAGAGTTCTTTCATTAGTAAAAACAAAAAACCTGTGGGGGTCATCATCCCAATCCTTGTCGTTTACATATACGGCAGGAAATCGTTGGACATTTGATTCACTCAATGCCAACCAGCGTTCTCGTTGATATCCACTCCAGACTTCATCACTCTCATCAGTCAAACACTTAATATCAAGCAAATCATCCAGTAATACGCGCTGTATTCTATGACTTGCATCTTCACCCATGGTTGCCCGGAAGCGTTCCTGTTCCTGGGCTGTCCAAGCGTAATAATGCGCGTCCGCTGCGATTAGTGCCTTGCGTGCAGCCACCAAAAGCTTTTGTCTATCCAGATGAGCCAGTTGGTAAGTTTTTTCCTTCATTCTTGGATGACTCTGTGTCTACCAGGTGCAACCCAGCTAAAGCGGGAACATGTTATAAATTCTTCCTACTCCCACTCTATCGTCGCCGGCGGCTTGCTGGAGATGTCGTAAACAACCCTTGAGACGCCTTCCACTTCGTTCATAATGCGTTCGGAGACTTCCTGCAGGAACTCGTCAGGCAGGCGCGCCCAGCGCGCGGTCATGAAATCCACGGTTTCCACGGCGCGCAGGGCGACCACGTAGTCATAATGGCGGGCATCGCCCTTGACGCCTACGGACCTGACCGGCAGGAATACCGTGAACGCCTGGCTGGTTTTTTGGTAAAGGCCGTGGCGGACCAGGGCGCGTATGAATATATCATCTGCATGGCGCAGGATGTCGGCGTATTCCTTTTTCACTTCCCCGAGGATCCTTACCCCCAGGCCCGGGCCCGGAAACGGGTGGCGCTGGATGAGTTCCTCCGGCAATCCCAGTTGTTTGCCAAGTCTGCGTACCTCGTCCTTGAACAGTTCGCGCAGGGGTTCTATCAGCTTCAGGTTCATGCGTTCCGGCAGTCCGCCGACGTTGTGGTGCGACTTGATGACGTGGGCCTTGCCGGTGCCGGTGCCGGCGGACTCGATCACGTCCGGGTAGATGGTGCCCTGGGCCAGCCATTTTTCATTTTTGAGCTTTTTGCCTTCCTCTTCAAAGATGGCGATGAACTCGCGGCCGATGATCTTGCGTTTTTCTTCCGGGTCGGCAACGCCCTTCAGTCTATCCAGGTAGCGTTGCTCTGCATTGACCCGGATGACGCGGATGCCCATGTGCCGGGAGAAGGTCTCCATCACCTGGTCGCCTTCGTTGAGGCGCAGCAGGCCGGTATCGACAAAGATGCAGGTAAGTTTGTCTCCGATTGCCTGGTGCAGCAGCGCCGCGGTGACCGCGGAATCGACCCCGCCGGACAGGGCCAGCAGCACCTCGTCGTTGCCCACCCTGGCGCGCACTTCCTCAATGGCGTCCGCGATGATGTTGGCGGGGGTCCAGAGCGTATCGCAACCGGCGATATCGCAGGCAAACCGCCGCAGGATGGCCGTACCCTGGCGGGTATGGGTCACCTCGGGATGGAACTGCAGGCCGTAGAACCCCCGTTCCTCGTCGGCCATGCCGGCAATCGGCGCGTTGTCCGTGGAGGCGATGCGTTTAAAACCGGCAGGCAGTTCATCCACCTTGTCGCCGTGGCTCATCCACACGTCCAGCAGGCCGTGACCTTCTGCGTTCACCTCGTCCTGGATGTCCCGCAACAGGCGCGAATGGCCCCGCGCCCGGACCCTGGCATAGCCGAACTCGCGCAGGCTGGAAGCGGCAACCCCCCCTCCCAGTTGCTGGGCCATGGTCTGCATGCCGTAGCAGATGCCGAGTACCGGCACGCCCAGTTGGAATACGATATCCGGCGCGCGCCAACTGTTATCGCCGGTCACTGACTCCGGGCCGCCGGACAATATCACGGCCTTCGGGTTGAAACGCCTGATTACCGGTTCATCCAGGTCGAAAGGGTAAATCTCGTTGTAGACGCCCACCTCGCGCACGCGCCGGGCGATAAGCTGGGTATATTGCGAACCGAAGTCCAGGATCAGGACTTTATCACTATGGATGTCCGGCAAATCTCTAGACCCGGTAGTTGGGTGGTTCCTTGGTGATGGTCACGTCGTGGGCGTGGCTCTCTTTCATGCCGGCCCCGGTCAGTTTGACGAAGTTCGGTTTGCTGCGCATTTCTTCCAGGTCGTTGCAGCCAGTGTAACCCATGGCCGCTCTCAGCCCCCCTGTCAACTGGTGTACGATGGCATTCAGGGGTCCCTTGTAGGGCACCCGGCCCTCGATCCCTTCCGGCACCAGCTTTTCAATCTCATCGTTTTCCTGGAAATAACGATCGGATGAGCCATGCTCCTGCGACATCGCGCCCACGGAACCCATACCCCGGTAAGATTTGTAGGAACGCCCCTGGAACAGTTCGACCTCCCCCGGGGCTTCCTCCGCGCCGGCGAACAGGCTGCCGATCATGACCGACCAGGCGCCCGCGGCCAGGGTCTTGGCGATATCGCCGGAATAGCGGATGCCGCCATCCGAGATAAACGGGACACCGGTGCTCTTCAGTCCTTCAGCCACGTTGGCGACGGCCGTGATCTGCGGCATGCCGACGCCGGTCACAATACGGGTAGTGCAGATCGATCCCGGACCCACTCCCACTTTTACCGCATCTGCGCCGGCTTCAACCAGGGCCTGCGCGCCCTCGCCGGTCACCACGTTGCCGGCAATCACCTCGCAGTCAGGATGGTCCGTCTTGATCGCCCTGACTGCCTGCAGCACCCCCTCGGAGTGGCCGTGGGCGGTATCGACCACCAGCACGTCCGCGCCGGCTGCCACCAGTGCGGCAACCCGCTCGCCGGTGCCGGGTCCGACGCCCACCGCGGCGCCCACCCGCAGGCGTTCATCTTCGTCCTTGCAGGAATTGGGAAACTCCCTGGCCTTGTGGATGTCCTTGACCGTGACCATGCCCCTGAGCTCGAAGCTGTCGTTGACGACCAGGACCTTCTCGATCCGGTGCTGGTGCAGCAACGAAATGATCTCCTCCGTGCCGGCGCCCTCGTTTACAGTGACCAGGCGCTCTTTGGGCGTCATGATGTTGGCAACAGGATCATCGTAACGGGTTTCAAAGCGCAGGTCCCTGCTGGTGACGATCCCCACCAGGTCGGAACCATCCACTACAGGCACTCCCGAGATGTCGTTTGCACGGGTGACCTGCAGTACTTCGCCGATACTGGTTTGCGGGCTGACGGTGACCGGGTCGCGAATCACCCCGGCCTCGTATTTTTTCACCTGTAACACTTCCCTGGCCTGCCGTTCGGGACTCATGTTCTTGTGAATGATCCCCATTCCGCCCTGCGCAGCCAGGGCAATAGCCAGGCGCGCCTCGGTAACGGTATCCATGGCCGCCGAGATGATCGGAATATTCAAGCTGATGCGCCGGGTAAGGCGTGTTTCCAAGCTGACCTGCCGGGGCAGGGCCCGGGAATGGGCCGGGATCAGCAGGACATCGTCAAAGGTGAGGGCTTCATCGATAATTTGCATGACCTATTATACACTAATTACGGGGTCAGAGTAAGAAATACGCAAGTATTTTTACTCTGACCCCATCCATACTAAAATCATGATTGTAATGAGCGCCAGTACTACGGAAGAACATCGCGATATCTACAGCATCACGCGCCTCAACCGCGAGGTCAGTGCCGTACTGGAAGACAGCTTCCCGCCGTCCTTATGGGTACGCGGCGAGATATCCAACCTGGCGCAGCCCGGATCGGGTCATCTTTACTTCTCCCTGAAGGATAAGCATTCACAGGTTCGTTGCGCAATGTTCAGGGGCGCCAACCGCCACCTGAGATTTGCGCCAGAGAACGGCCAGGAAGTCCTAGTCAGGGCGGGCGTCAGCCTGTACGAGGGCCGGGGCGAATTCCAGTTGATCGTCGAATCCATGGAACCGGCCGGCGCTGGCGCGTTGCAGCAGGCGTTCGAGAAACTGAAACAGCGCCTGCTGGAGGAAGGCCTGTTCGCCGAAGATCATAAACAGCCGATCCCTGCTTTCCCGAAGACTATCGGAGTGGTGACATCGCCGGCAGGGGCAGCAGTGAGAGACATCATCCAGGTCCTCGGGAGACGTTACGCCATGGCCGGCGTCATCGTTTACCCCGTCCCCGTGCAGGGCGAAGGCGCGGCGCAACAGATTGCGGAAACCATCGATGTTGCAAACCGCAGGCAGGAATGCGACGTGCTGATCCTGGCCAGGGGCGGCGGCTCCCTGGAGGACCTGTGGTCGTTCAACGAGGAAAACGTTGCCAGGGCGGTCTATCGTTCTGTTATCCCCGTAGTCAGCGGCATCGGCCACGAGATAGATTTTACCATTGCCGATTTCGTAGCCGACCGGCGCGCGCCCACTCCCTCGGCCGCTGCAGAACTGGTCACTCCGGATTCTGCTGCGTTGAAGTCAACGCTGAATAACCTTTATTCGCAACTCCACCTGCGAATTACCGGCCTGCTCGCCGGCCACCTGCGAAACGTAACGCAGCTAAGCAAACGCCTGCGCCGCCCCACCTACCTGTTGCAGAACATGACACAGCGTACGGACGACCTGACCGTCCGCCTGAGACTCGCGCTGGACAACGGTATCGCGTTACGCCGGATGCGCCTGAACCGGGTTACCGGTCTCCTCAGCAGCAGAAACCCCCTGCAACGGTTGGCGGGCTACCGCACTAAATGCTCAGGGCTGGAAAAACAACTGCAAAATCATCTCATACGCAGCCTGCAGTCATGGAAAAAACAACTGGACTACCTGTCCCGTTCCCTGAAGACCGTCAGCCCGCTTGCCACCCTGGAACGGGGCTACGCCATCGTCACGGACGAAGACGAAAACATCGTGCGCCGGGCGGATCAACTACGGGAAAATGCGGAGATAAGCACGAGATTCTCAAAAGGGAGTGTACAGTCAACTGTAAAGTGGATAAACTCGGACGATGAATAACGCTTTTAACATGGATGCACGGGATAAACAGGATGATCAGGTACTGGAGCTTGTGCCCGCGCAAACGTTGCATGACGAAATCAGAGAGTACTATGGCGATGCTTATAGAACTCCGGGTTACTATCTGAGATTATATCGCCTGCGGGCAGACTTGACCCAGGTACAACTGGCAGGTCAAGCAGGTATCCGCCAGCGCCACCTCTCTGATGTGGAAAATAACAAACGGTCTATAGACAAAACGCTGGCCAGAAAGTTAGCGCAAATTCTGGACTTCGATTATCGCAAGCTGATATAAGATCAGAGTTGCAACTGGCTTCTTGCCCAACCCCAAGAACTATATCTCTGCGGCCTGCAGGTCCGCATGGTACGATGAGCGCACCATGGGGGCGCTGGCGACGCTGGTAAAACCCAGTTGCCTGGCGTAGTCGCCCAGGTCTGAGAACTCGGACGGCTCCACGAATCTTTCCACTGTCAGGTGGTAGCGGCTCGGTTGCAGGTACTGGCCGAGGGTCAGCATGTCGCAGTCGTGGTCCCTGAGATCGCGCAGCACCTGTCTCACGTCATCGATCTCTTCACCCAGTCCCAGCATGAGGCCGGACTTTGTCGGTATGTGCGGATGTTGCGCCTTGAAGCGGCGGATCAGGTCCAGCGACCAGTGGTAGTCGGCGCCCGGCCTGGCCTTGCGGTACAGGGCCGGCGTGGTCTCCAGGTTATGGTTGAACACGTCGGGCGGCGCTTCGGCCAGCCGTTCCAGCGCGATGTCCATGCGGCGGCGGAAGTCCGGGGTCAGGATTTCGATCCTGGTAGCGGGGGTCGCCCGGCGTACGGCCCGGATGCAATCCCTGAAGTGCCCTGCCCCGCCGTCTTTCAGGTCATCCCGGTCGACGGAAGTGATGACGACGTATTTCAGTTCCATCATTTTAACGGCGTCGGCCAGGTGTTCCGGTTCGTTTTCATCCAGGGGTTGCGGGCGGCCGTGAGCGACGTCACAGAACGGGCAGCGCCGGGTGCAGGTGTCGCCCATGATCATGAAGGTGGCAGTGCCGTGCGCGAAACATTCACCCAGGTTGGGGCAGGATGCTTCCTCACAGACAGTGTGCAGGGAACGTTCCCGCAACAGCCGCTTCAATTCGAATACCCTGGGGTCCGTGGGCGCTTTTGCCCTGATCCAGTCGGGCTTTCTCGGCGCTTTCCCTTCCATGGGGATCACCCTTATGGGGATACGCGCGGTTTTGAATTTTCCGCGCCGTTCCGCCTTTGTCAGATTTTCAAGCGCTGCTGTCATGATAATGCCGTGTCGGGAGTAATTTTATCACAGGAGCCTCTGATCATGTCAGAGGCTCCTACGATACAGGGATGTATCGTCAAATTCGATGACGATCAGTCATTGAATTTGTGAGCAAAACAAAAATCGCATTTTTGTATTGCGTGCTCTGGCAAGTCCAGGATGGACTTGTTCAGAGCTTCTGAGAAACTTCGACCTCTTCGTATGCGAACTGTTCCACCAGGCAGGGCAGGAATTTTTCCAGCGTTTCATCGACCGTCAAATCAACGCCCCGGTCCGCCAGTTGCGTTACTTCCAGGCCGGGATAACCGCAGGGATTGATGCGCCGGAACGGAGACAAGTCCATACGCACGTTCAGGGCCAGGCCGTGGTAACAGCATCCTTTTCTCACCCGCACGCCCAGCGCCGCGATCTTGCTGCCGTCAAGGTACACGCCCGGCATCCCCGGGCGGCGGCGCGCCTCCAGGTCGAAGGTCGCGAGACAATCGATAACCGCCTGCTCAAGCATGTTGACGTACCCCTTTATGGATACCCCCAGCCGCTTCAGGTCAATGAGCGGGTAGACAACCAACTGGCCGGGGCCATGATACGTCACCTGCCCGCCCCGGTCAGTTTTATGCACGGGAATCCCGCCCGGCTCCAGCAGGTGTTCGGTCTTGCCCGCCAGGCCCAGGGTAAATACCGGCTCATGTTCCAGGCACCAGATTTCATCTGCAGTCTCCGGGCCGCGCCGGTCGGTAAACCCGGCCATGGCGTCAAGGGTGTCTTGGTATTGCTGTAAACCGAGTTGCCGGATTAACACCTTGTTCATCGATGACTCAAATGGATGTGGAATATCGGGGTCAGAGTAAAATTGTCGAAACCTGTAGTCAAACGCCGGATATCAGGGGTCAGAGTAAAATTTCTGGCGAAATTCTTACTCTGACCCCGGAACCCGCCGGAAATTTTACTCTGACCCCAAGTTTCAAAAATCCTGTATGATAGCCGTATTGCCGGAAAGAGTACCAGGCAACCTGAAAACATAATGTCATAGGAGGCGCTCATGAAGTTCCCAGCTTTGTGGTTACCATTTACCCTGATTCTCTGTGTCGCATCAATATCGGCCGCGTTTGCCCAGGGCGAAGCCGCATCCACCGAGGTGATTGAAACCTGCCCGATGCCGGAGAAACCTTCGATACCGAACGGGCTGAAATCCAGCGAAGAAGAGATGCTGGAGGCGCAACGGGGCATCAAGGACTATATGACCAAGGGCCAAGCCGTTTTGACCTGCCTGGATGAACTCGCGCAAAGCTGGGGAGAAACCGCCACCGAAGAACAACTGCAGATCAATAACCTGTTCCACAATAAAATGGTGGATGAAATGCAGTCCATCGGCGAACTGTTCAACTCGGCCGTCAGGGCGTACAAGGGCAGAAACCAGTAACTTGCCGTAACCATCCGCCAGGCTCATATCGATATGGGCAGATTCTGAGGTATTGTCGTATTACGCATGAAAGCACTGGAGATTAACCGCCTGGAAAAAACCTACGGGAACGGTTTTCAGGCTTTGAAGGGAATCGACCTGGACGTGGATGAAGGCGATTTCTTCGCGTTGCTGGGCCCGAACGGCGCCGGCAAGTCCACCACCATCGGCATCATCACCTCGCTCGTGACCAAAACCGCGGGCAGCGTGAGAATTCTCGGACTGGACAGCGGTACCCATGGCACGGAAATCAAGGCCCGGCTCGGCATCGTTCCCCAGGAAGTCAACTTCTCACTGTTCGAAACCTGCCTGAACATCCTGCTGAACCAGGCGGGATATTATGGGATCGGGCGCAAACAGGCGTACGCCAGGGCAGAGAAATACCTCGAACAACTGGGAATGTGGGAGCGGCGCAACCAAATCTCCCGCACCCTCTCCGGCGGCCTCAAGCGCCGCCTGATGATTGCCAGGGCGCTGATCCATGAACCGGAATTATTACTGCTGGATGAGCCGACCGCCGGGGTGGACGTGGAACTGCGCCGTTCCACCTGGGAATTTCTGAAAGAGATCAACCGCAACGGCACAACCATTGTCCTCACCACCCATTACCTGGAAGAGGCGGAGAGCCTGTGCCGGAAGATCGCCATTATCGACAAGGGTTCGATCATCGAATACGGCGCCAAAAAGGACCTGCTGGCCAAGTTGCATTCGGAGACGTTTATCCTGGACCTGGCGAGTCCCCTGGAGAAACTGCCCGATATGCCGTTCCTGGACATCCGCCAGATCGACCCGGTGACCCTGGAAGTGGTCATCAACCGGGAGCAGAACGCCAACGCCGTGTTCGAGATGCTCTCGGAACACTGGATTATCGTGAGCAGCATGCGCAACAAGACCAACCGGCTGGAAGAACTGTTCATCCGCCTGCTGGACGACAACGGCCAGGAACATGAGGGTCAACATGCCTCCTGAGCGCCTGTTCATCGCCTACAGGACTATCATTACCAAGGAGATCACGCGCTTCATGCGTATCTGGTCGCAAACGATTTTGCCCGCGGCCATCAGCATGGCCCTGTACTTCATCATTTTCGGCAACCTGATCGGTCCGCGCATCGGCGTGATGGGCGGATTTTCCTACATGGAGTTCATTGCTCCGGGGATCATCATGATGTCGATCATCAACAATGCTTATTCCAATGTGTCCTCGTCTTTCTTCGGGGCGCGCTTTCAACGCCACATCGAGGAGATGCTGGTTGCGCCCATACCATACTGGGTAATCCTGGCCGGTTATATTTCCGGCGGGGTGCTCAGGGGACTGATCGTAGGCCTGATCGTGACGGTCATCGCCATGTTCTTCATCGGCCTGCCTTCGATTTACAGTCCTTTTATCGTCATCAGCATCGTCATCCTGACCTCCGTCCTGTTTTCCCTGGGTGGTTTTCTCAACGGCATGTTTGCCAACAACTTCGATGACATCTCCATCATCCCGACCTTCGTCCTGACCCCGTTGATATACCTGGGAGGAGTGTTCTATTCCATAGACCTGCTGCCGGACATCTGGCAATCGATCTCCCTGGCCAACCCCATACTGTACATGGTGAACGCCTTCCGCTACGGCATCCTGGGCGTCTCCGACATCGGCATCCATGTCGCGTTCATCATCATCCTGCTGTTTATCCTTGCCCTGTCGTCCCTGTCCCTGTACCTGCTGCACCGGGGGACGGGGATAAAGACCTGAACCGGATTCTATACCCCGACGATAGCTAGGGTCAGAGTAAAATCTTGAGGACATTCGCCGCCGGCAGGATCGGTGGTGATTTTACTCTGACCCCGACATTCATAGTCCAATAGTATCCAGAAACTCCAGTGTCAGTGCGGCACACTCTTCCGGTTTCTCAAGTATCAGAAGATGCGTCGTCTCCGGCACAAAGTCATAGTCCACATGAATAATATTGTCGAGCTTCCTGCTTGGTATAAATGAAAATTTTTCAGTCGGGTCGGCCCCGATAACCTTAACGGGGCAGGCAATATTTTCAATCTCTGAATACTCTACCCAGCAGGAAAAATACTCCCAGGCCTTGGCTTCGTGTTCGACCGGGCAACACAGTTCAAACCCCGCGCTATCGGCACAAGGACGAAGCACTGTCCGGGCGAACAATTCCGTCACGCCGGGCGCAAGAAGCGTAAAGGAGGATTTGTCATTCAGTATCCGGGTAAATTCTTCCCGGGTTTCGAACCTGGAACGGCGTTTCAGGGTATATGAGCTCATCTTGTATTCCATGCTCTCCATGTCCAGAAATGTACCCCTGGGGAGTTTGAGCGGGGGGTCGAACAGGATCAGGGCTGAGAACTGTCCAGCCTTATCGTCCCGGCTTTCCAGAAATTTACCATATTGCTGTGCATGAAGGATTGCGATCAACGCTGACATGGAATGATATATACCGATTTTCGGTTTCTCCCCGAAGTGCCGATCGACAGCAGACAGGATAGTTACGTTATCGCTGACAAACGTCCAGAAATTCTGTGCCTGAAGATCGCTGAGCGGGTTCCAGCCGTGGCTGCGGATATCGTAGATGACAACGTCGAAACGGTCGGCCAACAGCGACCAGAAAGGATAATACAAGTCAGCCGACAACCCGTTCCCGTGGCTTAAAATGATACGCGGCCCGTCCGGGTTGCCATGCCGCCGGATGATGATCAATGCGCCATCGTCCATGCGCACTTCTGCCGTTGCCAGTGGCGCAGGCAATGTCCAATTTTCAGCCAAGCGCCTCGGTTCCAAATCGCCCGACTGCTTCCAGTGTCTCGTGCACGTCCTCCCAGGTGGTATTGTGGTTTATGATGCAGAGTCGGAGCGCAAATATTCCTTTGAGAGATGTTGATGACAGGAAAGCGGGGTCTTCCCAGAACACGCGAGCAAGAATAGTCCTGTTAATCTGTTCCAGGCCGTTCTCATCGATATTGTTCTTCCCGGGGTTGAAGCGGAAACAGATGACCCCCAGCGATGCAGGGTTCAACAGCTCCAGGACCGGGCTTTCCCGGACATGGTCCTCAGCCCGGGCTGCCAGGTCCATGCCGTTGGATACAGCTTGCCGGAATGCCGCCATCCCGAAGACCTGAACCGACATCCAGATCTTCAATGCCCGGAATGAGCGGCTCAGTTGCAGGCCGCGGTCCGAGAAATTTGGGTGGTCTGCGCCCCATATGGTGTCCTGCAGGACATCGTGATGAATCCCGAACGCGTTCTCCAGCGTATTTACGTCCTTAACCATCAGGCAGCCTGCTTCATACGGCTGGAAAAACCACTTGTGTGCATCCAGGCCGACCGAATCGGCGCGCTCTATTCCCCTTAGAAGCTTTTTCCCCTTTTCGGTCACCGCGGCAAAGCCGCCGTATGCGGCGTCAACGTGCAACCAGATACCTTCCCCTGCGCAATAGTCCGCCATCGCTTCAAGCGGGTCGATAGCCCCTGTGCTGGTTGCCCCGGCGTTGGCGCATACTGCAACGGGATTTAACCCTGCGGCGCGATCGCCGGATACGGCGCGCGTCAGCGCTTCCACGTCCAGACGGTAACGGCCATCGACCGGGATCATACGTATGTGTTCCGTCCGGATGCCGATTATCCGGGCCGCGCGGATTTGCGCGCTGTGACTCTGGTTGCTCATATACACGGTGGCGCGTTCAGGGTGGCCCGCATTTTCCCGGGCTGCGACAAAGGCGTTTACACTGGCTGCCGAACCTCCGCTGGTCAGGACTCCGCCGGCGCTCTCCGGATAGCCCAGCCACTGGCGGAACCAGTCGATGACGACCAGTTCGACCTGGCTCGGACCGCTGGCGACCAGCCAGGTGCACGCGTTGATGTTGTACCCGGCAGCCATGAAATCAGCCAGCACGCCGGGCCAGGTGGGTGATGACGGGATAAACCCGAAGCAACGGGGATGGTCCAGCCGGGTGGTGAATGGCAGGATATCGTGCGCAACCTGCTCAAGAACTTCTTCTGCCGGTTGCCCGTTCTCGGGCGGTTTCTCCATAAGTTGATCTGCAAGAATCTGCCGGAACTCCCCGTCCCAGGCATTTTCTTCAGGCAACCTGTCCATTCGGGCCACGATAAGTTCCGCAGCCTTGCGGGCCAGGTCAAGCATGGTCCCGGGATCCATCTGCAGACTGTTAAATTCTTCTTTGGCAATACCTGGATTTGATCTTTTATTACTCAAAGGAACCTCTATTAGTTCAGCGCAATGATATAATACTGGTCACTAATTTCAACACACGCTTTCCTGCCCGATGGAGCTGCCATGAATAAGACTCAAGACCTGTTCGGTTCCTTGTTTGACTTGCAAGACGCCCGTTTGACGAAATAGAGGTTCCCTTATGGGTAAATTCAATACAGATGACGACAATATCATCGATCTTCCGGACCCGCGCACCAGGGAACGAATACTGGGGCAACTTTCCGGCGCGGCGCCGGATGCCGACGACGCTTTACAGCAGGCGCAGGAACTGATGTACGACTCCTGGGAGACACCTGACCCCGTCGAGCGCATCGAGCTTGCGGAGCAGGCCCTGGAAATATCCCCCGACTGCGCCGATGCCTGGGTATTGCTGGCTGAAGAGACTGCCGAAAGTCTCGAACAAGCAATAGAGTTCTATCAAAAAGGGCTGGAAGCCGGAGAGCGGGCACTGGGTGCAGAGATGTTTGCCGAGGATGCCGGACGTTTCTGGGGCATTCTTCAGACGCGACCCTACATGCGAGCGCGAGAGGGTCTGGCCAACTGCCTGTGGGAAGTAAAAAAATACGACGACGCCATCAACCATTACAAGGCCATGCTGGAGTTAAATCCGGTTGATAACCAGGGGATTCGTCATATACTGATCACCTGCCTGATGAGCACCCGTCAATATGCAGCCGCGTGGGAGTTAATCAATAAATATGAGGAAGACTTTATGGCAGAATGGGCTTATTCCCGAGCCTTGTTATCATTTATTGAAAACGGCGACAACCCGGAAAGTCGTCAGCATCGCGCCAGGGCCATAACCCAAAACAAACACATTCCCGCCTATTTAAGCGGCCGCCGCAAGCTGCCGTCCATCCCCTATGAATACATCCAGGTCGGTGATAAAACCGAGGCGGTCAATTTTGCTTTGGAGAATCGGGAAGTCTGGCGGGCAATACCGGGAGCCATTAGCTGGCTGATGAAGGAAACAGACAAGAAAAGAAGAAACAGGAAGCGGAGTTAGACCTGGATGAAGATTTTGCTTTCAGAGTAGTATCAGTAGAAGGCGATTTATGGCAGACTATATGCTCAGACGACCTGACAGGAGTTAGCGATGAGAAAGGCTACGGACGTGTCACAGACCTATTTGTTTCCGGAGAAACAAAGACGCCAGCCCGACCCCATTGTCAGTCAGAAATATACTCGCGGTGAGGCCTCAATCTGTTTTGACCGCGCCGAGAATCACTACAACGGCTGGCCGAACCCGACTTGTATTATCTCTGATGGCCCCTACGGAGTAAGTGGTTTCCCTGGCGATAACCATACTGCGGAGTCTCTGTTTGAATGGTACAAACCACATATCAAGATGTGGAGTAAACGCTCCACCCCGGAGACTACTTTGTGGTTTTGGAATACAGAAGTAGGGTGGGCAACTGTGCATCCGCTCCTGGTTGCACACGGTTGGGAATATCGTTGCTGTAACATTTGGGACAAGGGACTCGGACACATTGCCGGCAATGCCAATACGAAGACATTAAGAAAATTCCCGGTAGTCACTGAGGTCTGCGTACATTACGTCAAGGCAGCTGAATTCCAAGTGGACGGCAAGTCCCTGACCATGCAGAAATGGCTGCGCCATGAATGGAAACGCACCGGTTTGCCCCTGCGGTTGGCTAATGAGGCATGTGGCGTGCTCAATGCCGCAACCCGGAAATATCTGACAGCCGATCACCTCTGGTACTACCCGCCGGTGGATACCTTCGTGAAACTGGTCAGCTACGCAAACGAACACGGCACTCCAGAGGGTATTCCGTATTTCAGCATGGATGGAAAACGCCCTGTTTCCGCTGACCGGTGGGCCAGGCTACGGGCAAAATTCAAATGTGACGTGGGGGTCACCAATGTCTGGCGGGAGCCGCAGGTCAGTGGCTCTGAGAGGATCCAGGGAGTACGAAACGGGATGAAATATAAATTTCGCAGCTTGCATGGCAGCCAGAAGCCCCTGAAATTTATTGACTTGATTATTCGGGCTTCGACTGGAAAAGGTGACGTTGTCTGGGAGCCTTTTGGTGGATTATGTCCGGGTGCCGTTGTGTCCTATCTTACCAACCGTGAATACTATGCTGCGGAGATCATTCCTGAATTCTATAACGCCGCAATAAAAAGACTTGCCTCTCTATGAGCACAACAAAAAACTCTGCTGCTCCAGTCGCGCCAACAAGAGAATTACCCGAAAATGATTGGGAACATTTCCGCCTCTACAGGGACGTCCGTGAAGCAATAGCATGTTTGCCGATCTATTTCCGTACGGAGACTCATATTTCCGGGATCATGGCTACCGACCTGCATACCTTGAATACTGTACTTGGAGCGACTATAGAAGAGCAGGTAGTACGCACCTTGAATTTGACAAGGAATACGTGGGACCCGGATGAAAAGTATGCCCTCTACAGTTTTGTCAGACAGGCGCAGACTTTTCCTGATGTCCTGTTACGTAAAACATCGAGCGGTGAGATTCTCATGGGTATTGAGCTTAAAGGGTGGTACTTGCTCGCGAAAGAGGCCGAACCAAGCCTGAGGTTTCAAACCACGGCAGCCGCTTGTGCCAGGCAGGACCTGATTGTCGTGGTTCCATGGGTTCTGGGAAATGTTATCAGCGGGTCCCCTGTTCTTTTTGAACCGTTCATCGAATCGGCAAAATTTGCCGCGGAATATCGCAACCATCATTGGCAATATATCCGAACAACCAAACTGCCCACAGCTATAAAGCTCGCGGATGGAATTGCTCCATATCCGGCTAAATCTGATCAGATCCTGGATAAACCAACGTCGGACGGAGGCGGCACTTTTGGTCGATTGGCGCGCACCGGCATTATGGATGAATACATGGAAAAACTCGATGACGTACAACTGTGTGGAATCAAGACAGTTTATTGGCGAGAGTTTTTGAAAACTTTTCAAGAAAGCACCACCGATATCGACGCGCGTATTGCCTTGGAGCGATTAAAGCAGCGTGTTCAACAGGCAACGGAAATTCCTTCTCCAAAGGCCAGATCAGCGCTCACAATAATCAGTGAGCTTGAGTGCCTGCTCGAGGTGACCGATTAACAATGATTGCCCTGCAAACAGGGGGATTTCACGGGGACAAGCTGAAAGCGAGAAATAAAAGCGGCTGAGACTACACCGCTTTGCAACCACCCTTTTGCAGGAGTACCCGGCGCCTTGCCGGACGCCGGTTGCCTGCTTGTCCACCGCCGCCTGAGCGAAACCAGCGCGACGGTAAATGGCCATGACTGCCTTTTTCAGAGTGTGGCATTTCACTCGTTACACGGGCCTAATCGGCAATTTGCCTGCCGTGAGCCTTGCGGGCTCCAAATGGGGATGACCCAACCGTGCAGCGCATTGCCAAGGTCTTTTGGTTTGCGACCGCCGGACCGCCGAATTACCCGAAGGTGTCGGCCTTAAGCCACTTTCAGCCCGTATCGAGGCACGTCTTTGCATTTAATAAAATGCTGTGGGAATCGAACCCACGACATACTGCTTATCAGGCAGTTGTTCTAACCATCTGAACTAAGCATAGTACCCCACTACGGCGTGCGCGCCTCGGTCGCCTCGTCGTCTTTTGGACTACGAAATACGACACGCCGAATGTCTTTCACCTACCAGTTACTCAACCGATAACCAGGACGCCGGCTATACACCGGAACCCCGCTCCTCTGCACAGTCGCACTTGCTTGTAAGGCTCGCACTATACTGCACTATCCGTTATCTCTCACGATTGACGATGCCGGTTACGCGGGTTGCACCACCACATGTTCTTTCAAATGACCTGCATTCCCGGTCCGAAGACCGGTGCGTAAGTCAAGCTACTTCCGCGCATCGCTTGGTCGCTACTCCCGACAGTTTCCCATCAAGAGCAAAGAGACCGGACTTGCCTGGACTGACCGGTTCCGAAGAACCGGCGGGATGCCATGGGTTACACCCCTTTCCCACCGTTACCGACGGTTAGCAGGGCCAAGCCCCTGATCGCGCCTCGATCCAGGATCGATAGCAACGAATTCATTTGCCCCGCTCATAACGCTGCAGGGCAACACCGGGACGAAAAAAAGCCCCGGTTGATGAACCAACCAGGGCTTCTTTTGAAGTTTGCCCGGAAGGTTCACTTATTCAGCCTTCCGGGATTGTTATCCGGGAAGACTTAATGCATGGGTTCACCGTTATTGATGATTCCATACCAATCCAAATTATCGGACACCCGGTTCTGAAACAGGCCGTATCGAACCGCACTGCCCGGCCGCCTTATATCAAGGACGGCGCCGGCTGCGGCGCATTGTGTCAATATAACTTGCATAAGGCGGCGCACTAGACACTACAAAATATCGTTGTCAACAGTTTTTTTCCAGCTAACAGAAATTTTTACAAATCCAGCACCAGCAGATCGCTTTTGGAACGCGAACAGCACAGGGTCATCTGGTCGTTGGCCGCTTTCTCCTCGTCGGTTTGAAACACGTCGTTGTGTTCGGGATCTCCTTCCAGCACGCCGGTCAGGCAGGTGCCGCAGATGCCCTGCTCGCAGGACACGGGGATGATAATCCCATGCTCACCCAGGGCATCGACGATCCTGACGCCGTCCTCAACGGTGATCATCTCACCGCTGCTTGCTATCTTTACCTTGAACATTCAGGCTGTTTCCTCCCGCTCATAATAATGATCTCCGCGTTACGCAGTCAATTCTTTTCTGATGGCATCAAGGGCTTGGTCCAGGTGTTCATTGATGACTGCAACCAAGGTTGTCTCGTCGTTTTTCCTCAATGCTTGGATAATTCTCGTATGGATTTGAATAACCAGTTCGCGTACCGGTTTCTTTTTCAGGGTAAGCATGCCGATAAAATAGATATAGTCCATAAAACTATTAATTATTTTTGCCAGGTTCTCATTGCCGCATAAATTAAACAGTGTCGTACGGAATTCCATGTTGAGTTGGAAAAATCCGGATGAGTCTTTTATATCCAGCGCCTCCCCTTCCTTGTTGACGATTGCTTCAAGTCTGTCGATATCAGTTTCAGTGCAATTACCGATGACCTTTTTTGCGGCCAGGGGTTCTAAAACCCATCGTATTTCGAATATCTCCTCGATTTGCTTGAGGGAGGGGAGAGTAAAAACATACGAGCCCCCACGCTCTTGTCTTAATATCCCCTGACTCCTGAACAGGTTCAACGCTTCCCTGACCGGCGTACGGGAAACGCCCAGGGCGTCTGCTATCTCGTATTCCGTAATTTTCTGGTTGGGTTTGAAAACGCCCTGGAACAAGGCTTTTCTGAGTGATGCATAAGCCTCGTCACGCAACGATTGTTTTTGAGGGATCTTCTTGAGAGACATAATCCTGATCAAACCTCGTATTCAAAAAATTATGGTATACTGTATACTACATACCATGCTAGAATTTTTCAGTGTCTTCAAACAACATCGGGTAGTGCACTATGATAAATCATGAAACCAAAAATATATCAGGAAAAGCCTTGTCTGGTATCTGCCAGTTTGTATTGTTTGCCTGCCTGCTTGGCAGCGCCACGACCGAAGTCCTGGCACAGGCCGGCGCGCTGGAGGAAATTGTCGTGACTGCGCGCAAACGGGAGGAGAGCTTGCAGGATACGCCCCTTTCGGTGGCGGCATTTACCGCCGCTGACCTGGAAGAGCGCGGCGCTGTGGACTTTTCCGACCTGGGTGAGTTTACCCCCAACGTCACCTTCGATTTTACCGCTCCCATCGCCGCCGGCAATTCGGCGGCCATCGTCATGATCCGCGGCGTCGGCAGCGCCGACTGGGCCTTGCCGGTAGACCCGGGCGTCGGCATTTACCTGGATGGCGTGTACATCGCCCGTACCATCGGGCAGGTGATGGACACGGTGGACGTGGAACGCATCGAGGTGTTGCGCGGCCCCCAGGGCACCTTGTTCGGGCGCAATACCATTGGCGGCGCCATCTCTGTGGTGACCAAGAAGCCGACCACCGACCGGGTCTTCGGCCGGGCCGAGGTCACCACCGGCAGTTATGACCGTATCGACGTCAACGGTTATCTTAACGTGCCCCTGGGTGAGACCCTGGCGGGCAGTCTCTCGGTCTCCAGCAGGAACCGCGACGGTTACGTGAAAAACCTGGGCGATGGGCCGGACCTCGGTGATAACGAAGATGTATCCGGGCGGGTGGCGTTTCGCTGGACGCCGGCCGACACCATGACGCTGGATGTGACAGCGGATTATTCCGTTACCGATGAGAACCCGGCGCCCAACGTCCTCATCGACGTGGCAGAAGACGGGTTTTTCCCCAAACTGAACAACCTGGTGTCAGGCGATCCGGCGTGCGGCGGCTTTGTGGTGAGCACCGACCCGGCCCGGTTCGGGAATGACAAGTGTTACAACGACCAATGGGTGAGCGGCCCGCACAAGACCTGGAGCAGCCACCTCAGCGCCACACCGGAGTTGCAGAACAACGACCGCTACGGCGTGGCCGTGCGGCCCGACTCCGAGCTGACGGTCTGGGGTATCGGCGGTACCCTGGAATGGGATATTACCGATAACCTCACCGTGAAGTCCATCACCGCACATCGCCGGGTGGAAGACGGTTTCTGGTCGCGGGACACCAGTCATTCAAAACTGCCGGTGCACGTGATTGTGCGTACCGCCAATGACTATGAGCAAAAACAGACCACCCAGGAATTGCAGTTACTGGGCACGGCCTTTGATGACCGTCTGGAATGGCTTATCGGGGGGTATTACCTGAAAGAAACCGGTAAACACCTGGACGTGGTGGAATTACCCTTCAATACCGTCTTTGACAGCGGCGGCACCATTGACAATGAGAGCAAGGCCGTGTTTGCCCAGGGCACGTTTGACGTGACGAGCCAGATCTCGCTGACCGCGGGCGTGCGCTATACGGATGAGGAGAAAGAATTTGTCGCCGACTCCCACGTCGGCCAGGACGCGGGAATCCCGTTCCCGCTGTCGATATCGCCGGCCTCGCCGTTCGACTGCCGGGGGGTGCCGTTGACGCCAGCCAATACTGAGGGGTCCTGTGTGTTGCCGACAGACCCGGCCTATTCCAACGCCAGCGAGGTGCAACCCTATGTCAACCTGTCGTTTCGCTGGACCGACGATTTGATGACCTATGCGTCCTACTCTGAAGGCTTCAAGGCCGGCGCCTTTACCCAGCGGGTGTTTCCGGCCAAGCGTGAAGCCCCGGTGGCCGGGCCCGAGTTCGTGAAGGTCTATGAGGGCGGCTTCAAGTCCACCTTGATGGACAACCGGGTGCGGTTTAACGGCGCGGTCTTTTTTACCGATTACACGGACATGCAGGTTACCTCCGATGAGAGCGACAGCGCCGGCACCATCGGCTTGTCCACGGTCAATGCGGCCGAGGCGGAGATTCTCGGGTTTGAGCTGGAAATGACCGCCGCCCCCACACCCGCAGCGCTGTTGCAGGTCGGGGTGGGCTACCTAGATGCGGAGTATGTCAAACTCGATGAGGGCGTGCAATTCGATATCGATGACGACCTGATTAACGCACCGGAATGGAACATCAACGTTGCCGCCCAGTATGAATACAGCCTGGGCACTATGGGCTCGTTAACGCCGCGCCTCGACCTGTCCCACACCAGCAAGGTCGCCAATGACGACAGAAATACCCCGTTACTGATGCAACCGGCCTATACCCTGGTGAACCTGTCACTGACCTGGCGCGATGTCAACGACGTCTGGTCACTGACTGCGGCGGGACGCAACGTCGCTGATGAGACGTATATCATCACCGGCTTTGCCAATAACAATGGCGTTGAGGGCGTGTACGGCATGCCTGCCACCTGGTCCCTGAGCCTGCGCCGCAACTTCAATTAACCGAAATGGCTTTCAAGGCCGCGCTGAATAGTCTTTACCGAAGGCAATTCTTGCGTAGTTTCGCCGGATTCCTCGGGGCGCTGCTTACTTTTCCCCGGCCCCGCGGGACCCGCGCGCAGTCGCTTACAGGGAAGTTGATCCGCCGCTCTGATCCTGAGTATGACGCAAAGAGGAAGGGGCTGGTATGGCAGCTGGCCAAACCGGCGCGACGGCCTGGCTTAATCGTACAGCCGGGTAACGTCAACGAAGTGGTTGCCGCTGTTGACCATGCGCGCGCGCAGGGCTTGAAGGTGATTGCAAAGAGCGGCGGCCACAGCATTCCGGCTTCATTCCTGCGTGACGACGGGATGCTGATTGATATGCTTGGAATGCAGGACGTGGCGGTGGACCCGGATAACTTCACGGCTACGGCGGGACCGGGAACCTGGGGGCCGACCCTGCTGCATGCGCTGGAACCGCACGACATGGGATTTCCCGTGGCCAGGGGCGGCAGTGTCGCCATCGGCGGGTTCCTGTTGGGCGGCGGCCTCGGCTTCAATCCCAATACCTGGGGCATTGCCTGTTTTTCCGTTATCGGCGCCGACGTGGTCACAGCCGATGGGAACCTGCTTACGGTTAATGCGCAGCAATACCCGGATATTTTCTGGGCGGTGCGGGGTGCAGGTCCTGGATTTTTCGGCGTGGTAACAAAATACCACCTTCGTGCCTATCCGTTGCCCGGTGCGATTACCACGTCGCAGTATATCCACCCTCTGGATAACCATGCCGGAGTAGCCGCCGCACTGGAACAGCTCGTGCCGAACAGCGACCACCGGCTTGAACTGATACTGCTGCTGACGGGCAATCCGGATGAGCAAGCGGTTGCGGCCGGCGCGCCCGAACAGGTTTGCATAGTGAACGCGGTCGCCTACGGCACGGACGCGGAGGATGCGCGGGCATTGCTGGAACCCGTTGCAAACAGCAGCCTGGGCCATAACCCGCTGCAAAAAACAGAGTACGAGCCAAGCAATCTCAAGATACTGACGGGTGAAACAGGGGAATCCTTCCCGCACGGACGCATGGCCACTGAAGGCGTCTGGAGCAATTCCATCGCCCCGGTCATTGCCGTACTCAGTGAACGCATGCGGCAAGCGGTGACGCCTGTCACCACCGTCAGCATTCGTTTCATGGGCAATACCCGGCTGCCCGAGGATGCGGCCTTTTCACTGATCGGCAGCACGAATATCCTCTCAGTACTGACCTGGCAGGATGCAAAAGACGATAACCGGGTGGCGGGGTGGTTACGCGACACCATGTCGGTACTGGAGCCATTCTCCCTGGGGCATTACATCAACAACGAAGACGTTGTCAGTTATCCGGAGAGAAACCAGGGATCATTCACGCCCGATAGCTGGACCAGACTCCGGGCCTTGCGCAAGCAGTACGATCCGGACAGTCTGTTCCATGACTATTTTGGCGTTTGATTTGCGCTTCCGGGATTGCCTCCTTTTCCGGTCCTGACTGCCCCGGTTTCAGGACGCGCGGCCGGCCAACGTTTCCACCAGCGCGCCTGCTATAACCTTCTGGCCTTCCAGCGATGGATGCAGGCCGTCTTCCAATAATAATTCAGGACTGGGCGGCAATCCGAATGTCGAATTCACGTCAACGACTTGATCCGGCAATTGTTTTATCAACTGCGCGACGGCGTCCACGTCGGTGTTTGTCCAGCAGGTCTGCATGGCGTTGAACAGCCAGAATTCCGAAACCTTTTGCTCGATCAGCGTAGGCGGCGTCATCCAGACAAGCTCGGCCTTTGTTTGCGCAATCGCGAAACGCCTTAACTCATCCAGGTTTTTGCCCGTCTCATCCAGGCTCACCAGGGTTTTCTCCGGCGCGCTACCGTGTCTTCTGGCGTCATTCAAGCCAATCATGAACAGGATCCAGTCAGGCTCTGACGACGTTAGTTCAGAGAAGCGGCTGATGACGTGAGTAGTTGAATCGCCCGATACACCGGCATTGATTATCTGCATCTGGTTGCCAGGTCGCCGGATATTGAGCAGGTGGCGCAGTATTTCCAGCCAGGATTGATCATCATCGGTGACGCTATCACCCACTGCCAGGATGGTGGAGTCAGAGGCAAAGGGCAGACGGTCGACCAGATCGGCAAAATCCGGCTCGGCAAGCATTGCCTCGGCAGCAACACGAGCGTTTTCCTTAAAACCGTCCCTGATCTGTTGGTATCGAACCGCATCAAGGCCGAATATCGGCGCTATGTTCTGGTCGCTTGCACCGGGAAAATTGCCAAACAGTTTTTCCAGGTGGATGAATTGCAGGAAAAAACTGATTTGTTCAGGCGTCATCTGGCTCATGATTGAGTGGGCAGGATTGTGAGTTACGGAAAGTCAAGCGCAGGGGCACATACCCTTTTGTATAAGAAAACATTTTTCTGTCAATGAGCTATGGTAGCATATTTATTCTTCTCACGTCTCCGTCATGACGGGAGCCTAACTGAGCGAGTTAGCATATTGTCAGACTAGAATATTTCAGCGATGAATACAGGACTGAAGCTAGCCATGGGCCTGTAAGATGAAATACATGCTCTTGTTTTTGACAAACATCTGCCTGTTCTTGGGTTTGTTAATGACCTCGCCTTTATACTCGGATACTTCGCGTTATAACATTGATCAGCGCGTCCGGTGCATGCTTGGTAACTTGAATTGTGTTTCTGAGACCGGCGAAGAGAACCGACATAACGATAAGTATGCACACAAGACAGAGAAACATGATGCTGCGGATACCGTAACTGATGATAAGAGCGCGATTCAGGTGAAGTCTAAGCAGTCCATGCAAAGAATACCTCCAGCGGAACAGCCAGTCATGGCTGGGGATGAACCACGAACAGTGCCTGATTTTCCTGACGATGATAGCTTTGTACAGGATGAAAACCAGGGTCGGAAACAGGTTCAAAAAGTTGAGTCGAGCGATGAAAGTAATCGAAATAAAGAGTTCGGCGAAGGAGGAATTTTTTTCTACCTGTTATTTTTGTTAGCCGCTTACACGGTGTGGAAGTATTTCAACAGTATTAAGCATCCTGGTTATGTTGCTTCTGACGTTGATGAAACCACTGTGAGGGGAGAGGAAGGTGAGCGCTGGGTGAGGGAATATGCTGAGCGTGAATTGTCAGCTACAGAGTACAGGCAGTTTCATAATAGTATTTTACAGACGCCTTACGGAACGACACAGATTGATCACCTTTTTGTATCGGTTTACGGCGTTTTTGTCGTCGAAACCAAGAATTGGGATGGCTGGATATTCGGCAACAAGGAGGATTCGCAATGGACACAGATGTTTTACAATCGCAAAAAATACAGGGTTCAGAATCCATTGAAACAGAATGAAGCCCACGTCCGGGCAGTTAGACAGGAACTGGAGAGACTTGAGATACGGGGGAGGATTGTCCATTCCGTAATTGCGTTCGTTGGCGATGCTGAGCTCAAGACCCCCATGCCGGCTAATGTTACTGTTGGTTTAGGATTTATTCACTATATCAAGTCGTTCAGGACAACGATTATTACCCACGAGGATGTTTTGCGTATCTGTCTCAGATTGAATTCTGTGATACTGGATGACACATCTGATAATCGCAGGAAGCACAAATATTATGCGGATTATGTTAAGGGCAAAAAAGCAGCGTTTAGATAATTCATTCAGATGGTTATAACAAGAGCAGATTTCTGCGTTCGCCATTTTATCAAATGACTACTGAACAAACCCTTTGGGGGACAGAGGAATCCCCTTATAACCTCAATCCACCTGATAATTCACTGTGGCGATTGGTTAAACGCCTCTATGGTGAAGGTTATGATTTGAGAGATGAGGCATTTACCGAAGCAGTCAACTCTCACATGAGATTCTATACAATTCCAATTGGGAACGGTGTTATTTCCATCCACATCGAAGCATTGCCGCCTGATCAACAACAGGTGGCGCTACGCGCAACTGAATCTTGGGCGATGCTTATCGGGCATACCATTGCCATTGATAACCGCCCTGTCACTGAAGACCACGCCCCCACGCTGCTTTTCACCAATGAAGACGCCGATTTCGCAACGGGCAGCAATTATATTGCCGGTTACGAATATGAAAGAGAATACGACCGACTGAGCGGCATGTGGGACACATGGGGAATTAACGGGACGATTAATGTGCCCGCACATTACTACGACAATCTGAACAGAATATCTGCCTATGTCCACGAAATCGGTCATTCTCTCCGCCTTGATCATCCTGGCCCGTATCCTGGTTTAAATGAGGAGGGCGTCTGGGATTTAAGCACTTTTTCAAACGGCGACCCCTTGGACCAGTTCGATGCCCGCGTTCTGCCCAATGACCATGACCGCTTCACCGTCATGACTTACTTTAATCCCCTGGATGAAGAGCAGCGTGAAATTCAGTATGAGCCCGTTACCCCGATGCTCGCAGACGTCCTGAGCATTCAATTGCTGTACGGCAAGGGCAAGGAAATCCACCACGGCGATACGGTTTATGGAGTCAATGCCGATACAGATTCCTTCCTCGAACACTACTTCCCCGACATGGCTGAGGAAAACTACGCGATGACCCTGGTGGATACCGGCGGTTATGACACGCTGGATTTCTCCGACCACGACCCGGCGGCGCACGATCAAACACTGCGCCTTAACCTCAACCCCTACTGGAGTTCGGATGTGTATAACACGCCGGGCAACGTCGTCATTGGCCCGGACACCTGGATTGAGCGGGCCGTAGGCGGTGTGGGCGACGATCACATTACCGGCAATATCATTGACAATGATCTCGTTGGCAACGGCGGTGATGACACGCTGCTGGGCGGGCCCGGAAACGACACGCTACGCGGCGGACCCGGTCGCGACACCCTGGACGGGCACACCGGTAGTGATACCGCCGATTACTCGGACTCCCCTGCCGGTGTGGACGTGCGCCTGGATACCAATACTGTATCGGGGGGCGATGCAGCCGGTGATACCTTGATTTCAATCGAAAACCTCACTGGTTCGCGTTACCAGGACACCTTAACCGGCGATGCCGGCGATAACACCCTGGAGGGTGGCCCCGGGGCCGACCGGCTGGACGGCGGCCCGGGCCGGGACACTGCCGCCTACACCACCTCTGACGACCGGGTTGAGATAAACCTGAGCGCAGGCAGCATCACCGGCGCCGATGCCGCGGGCGATACGTTCCTGGCCATTGAGAACCTGACGGGCTCCGGATACGACGACAGTTTAACCGGTGATGCCGGCGATAACGTCCTGGCGGGTGGGGCAGGCGCCGACATCCTGGTTGGCGGGCCGGGTCTTGATACGGCGAGTTACCTGGGTTCCGATACGCCGGTCACCGTGCGCCTGCACTCCTTTCTGGCCACCGGTGGCGATGCAGAGGGAGATGTCTTCGGCGCCACCGTGACCGTCTCCTACGCGCAGTCCGACGGCACTACGACAACAGAATCCCTGCCCGACATCGAGAACCTGGCCGGATCGGTATACGACGATGTACTGGCCGGCGACCGGCGGGATAACGTGTTGAACGGTCATGCCGGCAACGACAAACTGTACGGCGGCCCGGGCGGTGGCGATGACACACTGTCAGGCGGCAGTGGCGATGACTCCCTGTTCGGCGGGCTCGGCATGGATATGCTTGCCGGCGAGGCCGGACACGACGTCCTCATCGGCGGCATGGGTAATGACATCCTGGATGGCGGCAATGGCGATGATACGTTGCGTGGCGGTCCGGGCGCTGATGTATTGATAGGCGGGGCAGGTCTTGATACCGCTGATTATTCCAGTTCGGAGAATGCCGTTACCGTGCGACTGCACTCGCTGGCAGCCTTAGGCGGCGATGCGGCGGGCGACACCTTCGGCAATACCGTCCCCGTTGCATACCGGGAAACGGACGGGAGTACAGAGACCGAAGCGTTGCCCGACATCGAGAACCTGACAGGGTCGGCATATAACGACGTGCTGGCCGGTGACCGGCGCGATAACCTTCTCATCGGCGGCGCCGGGTACGACACCTTATACGGTGGGCCCGGCGGCGGCAATGACACCTTGCTCGGCAATGACGGCAACGATACCTTATACGGCGGATTGGGTGATGACGCGCTTCACGGCGAGGCGGGTGATGACCAACTCAATGGCGGTCCTGGCGACGATATCCTGCTGGGTGGCGCGGGCCGTAATACCTTGGACGGCGGGCCAGGCCAGGATACTGCGAGTTTTGAATTTGCCGCCGCCGGCATCACGGCAAACCTGGACGACCCGGCGGAATCGGGTGACCTGGTCAGACAGAATACGCTGGTGTCCATCGAGAACCTGGCCGGTTCAGACCATAATGATACATTGATCGGCGATGCCGATAATAACATTCTGGCTGGCCTGAACGGTGACGACACGTTACATGGTGGCCCGGGGGATGACGTACTACGCGGCGGGCCAGGCGCCGATGTCCTGGAAGGCGGCGCCGGCACGGACACCGCCGATTACAGTCAGGCGGCGTTCGGGATCCTCCACACGGAAGGGGATACGCTGAACGACATAGAAATCATCATCGGTTCGGACTATCGCGACCACCTGTTTGGTCCCGACACCCAACCGCATGACTCGTACGCTTCAACAGGAACGTTTACTTACTATCCGAGCATAACCAGTGACGATATCACCATTCAAGGCGGTGCCGGTAATGATGAAATCCATTCCAACACCGGCAACGACACCTTGTATGGTGGTCCTGGTGACGATGACATTATAAGCATGGGCGGCAACAATACCCTGTACGGCGGTCCGGGGGATGATCGACTGAGAGCAAACGAAGCAGGCAATAATATCTTCCATCCGGGCGTAGGAGATAACAAGATACATGTTGGAGAGGGACCTGACACTGTCGTCATCGCACTGAAATCTGATATTGCACGGGGTGGAATAGACCTTATTGATGGCTTCAACCCCGCTGAAGACAGGATAGACCTACGCGCGTTCAGCCTGGACGATGAATATGAACTAAACCTTTTCCTGAATGCCAACAACGACATGGAGTTGGATCTCACGGACGCCGGCGGCGGCACTATCTGGTTCCTGGACATTGCCGACCCACCGCCGGATGAAGTGTTCATCACTTGAGTTGACAACAGGCACGAAAGCGCGAAATACTAAGGAAGTTGGTTTATGCACAGGCTGCCCGATTACTATTTAGGAAGCTCTGAACAAGTCCATCCTGGACTTGTCAGATGTTCCTTTATTCTGTCTCATTTGTTTCTGAACCGGGACAAGACATGAAGATATACGCAGATACGTCAGTTTTTGGCGGTGTATTTGACCAGGAATTCTCTGAGCCCAGCAAACAATTTTTTGATGAGATTGATGCCGGGCGGTTTATCCTGGTTACCTCCGCCGTTGTTGCAGCAGAGATTGAACCGGCGCCTGATAAAATCCGGTCATTTTTTGCCGGATATACTGAGGCGGCCACCATTGTAGATGTCAGTGGAGAAGCCTTGGAGCTTAGACTGAATTACATTAAGTCAGGTGTGGTTACTGAGGCTTCACTTGATGACGCCCTGCATGTTGCTGTCGCTACAGTATCAGGCTGTGATCTCATAGTAAGTTGGAATTTCAGACATATCGTTCATTTTCAAAAAATCCCGAAATATAATGCAGTCAACAGGCTGAATGGGCATAACCACATTGGTATATATTCTCCGTTAGAGGTAATTCAATATGACAACTCGTGAACCGGAATGTGTAACCTTGAAGCGTCGCGGCGCGGAGCATGTCGCACAATTATTGTCAGGGAAGTCAAAACGGGAAGAGTTGGAGTTCTGGGATAAACGCACTGAAAGCTTACGCTCTCAACAAAAATCGAAGCGATCAGACGCCGGATAAGACGCACCATAGCACGGCACTGGCATAGTCAGAGAAAGGCATGTTTCACACCGGGTTATCAGTCCTGGTCCAAAATATTTTCCAACGCCGGAGATTGCCGCCGATGAGGCACCAAAGCCTGCTGGATCCGGGCCGACTTCGTAAATGATGCATATTTGGCTGTATATCCAGAGGGGGCTTCCTGCAAAATCAAGCTTTTACTAAGATGGTGTTTGGTTATTCCGGGCCGAAGACCAGTTCGGGCACAACGATCTCCCAGGCATCACATTTGATGCGGTCCTGGTACTCAGGCTGTGACTGCTCCCGGGTACGGGTTACGATTGCCAGTACTTTTGCGGACAGGCAGCGCTTTCCCGCCGGCGCAGTGAATTTCTTTGCGAGGCGCCCTACCCTGTTGCCGGCCTGGTTGAGCAGTTCCCAGCGTCCTTGTTCGGTCTGGCGTGCTTGCAGGGGGTCGCCGGGATGAAGCGCGGCAATGTGGCGGTGCACACGGTGGCCTGCGTAGTAGTAACCTGCAAAGCCTATATCAATTTCATCGAGTTTCGGCCTTTTATACTCATAATAAAGCTCGGGGACGGGTGGCGATAGTTGGACGGGGTCACGATACAGTACGGAAGAATGTCCTCCCAGTGAGTGCATGATATGTCCCTTTTTGCTTTCAGATTCATCAAGGCATAGCAGCGTAAGTGTCTGCCGAGCCCGCGTCATGGCAACGTAATACAGTCTGCGGGGGGCGTCCTGGTCTTCCGTCTTTCTGTCACGCTTCCCCCATCCTCCATCCAGTACCACCACGTGCTCGAACTCCAGCCCTTTGGCGCCGTGGGCAGTGAGCAACAACAGGCCGTTCTGACGCAGCCGCGCGTCCCGGCTCCATTCAGCCAGCCATTCGATGAACTGGATAACCGGTATATCCGCATCCCTCGATCCGATTTCCTGCTGGTATGCAGTTACAGCCTCCCGCAACAATTCGACCCAGGGGGTTTGTCGCTGCTGGTTCAGCCAGGCATCGAGTTCAGATATTTTGACCACCTTCCTGTTGTCTTGCCTCAACCAGTTCATACAAGCCTGGGTTTCCCGCAGGCGCCAGACATTCGGAAGTTCCTCGTTGCCCAACTGTACGGGAATACTTTCGTGTTCACAGTAGCCGCGTATCGGGTCGAGGTACTTCCATTCACGGACAATGACTGCACATTTCGACCAATCCCAATCTTCCGCAAGCCCGGCCAGCCGTTGCAACTCCAACATAGCCGCCTGTGCCTGTGATACTGAATTTTCTCCCATCGGCAATACTTGTACCCTTCCCTCGCTTACCGGGTCGACTTTGCTCCACTCGCCACCGTGGGGTTGTTTTGCCCGCGCCTTGTTGATCCTGATAGGGTGTTCGGTTTTCATCCTATCGCGCGCCGGCTCGATCAACGCGTTGCTCGCGCTGATGATGTGAGAAGTGGAACGGTAGTTATCCGTAAGATAGACCGGTTTCACTTTGTAGTCCTGCTCAAAGCGACGGATATATTTTACTGACGCGTCTTTGAAGGCATAGATGTTTTGGTCATCATCGCCGACCGCGAACAAGGTCAGCTTGGCGTCCTCGTCCGGCAGAGTGCGCCCCGCAAGGGCGGCGATGAGTTCATATTCTTCCTGGCCTATGTCCTGGTATTCGTCCACCAGGATCCAGCGAAAACCGGTCAGCAGTCGTTCTCGCTGTTCATTAGCGTCTTCTGCTTCCAAACCATCGCCGCGCAGCAGGGCTGTCGCGTCCTGAAGCAAGGACTTGAAAACATCGTCACCGGGGATTTCAGAACGTTCGCTGAAACTAGCTCCCACCAGACGCATCGCCAGGCTATGACAGGTAAGTACCAGCACGCCTCGAGCGTCATCACCGACCAGGTCCGCGAGGCGTTGGCGGATTTCTACCGCGGCATGGCGATTGTAAGCCAGCGCCAGGATGCCGCGTGGATTTTCACGTCTGACTCTTAGCAAGTAGGCGATGCGATGCACCAGCACCCGCGTTTTGCCGGAACCGGGACCGGCCAATACCAGCATATTGGTCTGTTCGCGGTCGTCGGCGACAATGCGTTGTTGCACGGGATTATCAAGACATTCGACGATGTTGCGCCAGGATTCCGGCGTAGTCTGTCGTTTGATTTCCTTATCGACATCGGGAAGCCAGTCATCCAGGAAATCATCCTGCTTCTGTTTGAAGTAATCCAGCACCAGAGTCAGCGCTTTTTTCATATCTTCCAGGCCAAGCTGCGCATACGCTTTCATAATGTGGATCTGGATGGTCTGGCCCACGTAATGATCCTTGAGTGGCGCAAAGTCGGTGTTGTGAAAGCCGCGCTTGCCTTGTTTCCCCTGCGTCAGGCGGATGGTCATGGCCGGACGAAATACAGCAAGGCCCTTGTTCAAGCGTAGCACCTCCAGTTCGTGTAACCACAGCAGGGCGCGTTCCATCAGTTTATTCGGGTTTTTCATCTCCTGTTTCAATACGACATCGGACTCAAGGGCCTTGAGCAGTTTACCCATAGTCGTCTCGGCCAGCAGGTCGAGACCGCGACTACCGGACGGTAGGCTATCAAGCAGGTGCTTCAACAAGCATGCGGCTGCGGAACGGCGCAGTTCCGCCGTTTTTTCCAATGCCGACCATTCACGTTCCAGTGTTACTCGCACTGTCTCCGCATCCAGCTTGCGTACACTGAGGCTACTGCCGCCGCCGTCTTCACTACGGCCGTCGGCGCCAAGACTACGCAGGATACGCAACAATCGTTCCGGCAAGGCCTGTTCATGGCCGGCATCCTTGAGTTGCTGGTTAAGCCGGCGCAGGTGCAACGGCCAGGCATCGCCCTTACCCATGTCCGGTGCCGCCTCTCGGAGGCGCTCGATCAGCGCACGTTCCAACGCTGCCGCCTCACTCATTCGTTTTTCCGATGAGCGCGCCACGCCGTAATGCACATACGCAGTCAATGCGGTGTCGTTACTGGCGATCCCCAGTTTCTCCAGGTCGTACAATGCGGCGCGCAGCCCTTCGGCATTCATATCTGCAATACCGATTAGCTCGTCTGTGGAAATGCCTTTATCTGGATTGGCCTCGATCAAGGTTTCCACAATACTTAGCAACTGCTTTCCATATTTGTCCTGAATATCCGTTTTGTTAAGTCTGGCCTGTGCCTGTTCGACTGAATCCACCCGTAAAGAGGATGGGAAAACCTGTACCTGGTTCTCTTCCCGGGACAGTAACTTTGCTTCCTCCAACCAGGCGATGGCAGTGCGCACCCGAGTGTCGTCGGTTGCCGAGTCCCGCTCGAACACCTTGTCCTCCTCGTCCAGTAGAATCTCACCGGCAGTAGCCACTACTTCACCCTGTCCATACTTTTTCCGATCCAGGCGGCGCAAGGCTTTCAGAATACTGTGAATTTCCCGCTGATTAAGTCGTGCACGACTCGACAGCATGAACTGCTGTTCCACGTCCTCCAGTGTATAAAACAACACACAGCGTGCTGGTTGCCGGTCGCGCCCGGCGCGTCCAGCTTCCTGTAGGTAGTTCTCCAATGAGCCAGGGATATCGGCGTGTACCACCAAGCGCACGTCCGGCTTGTCGATGCCCATACCGAACGCGTTGGTAGCGACGATTACCCGCGACTCACCGCCGATAAAACGTTGTTGCACGTCCTTTTTGCTTTCCGGCTGCAGGCCGGCGTGAAAATAGTCCGCGGCAACTTCCTTGACGCCCAGAAATTTCGCGAGTTCCTCGGTGTCTTTGCGCTTTGCGCAATAGACGATGGCGCTGCCCGTATCCTGATCCAGACAATCGCTGATCACCTGATGGACACGAAAATGCTTTTCTCCTCCGGTGGTAGACCAAACTTCAAAGTCCAAGTTGTCACGCCTGGCGCCGCCGTCAAAAACCTTCATATCGATAGTCAGTCTCTCCTGCAAATGCCCCACTATGTCCTCCACCACGTCCGGCTTGGCGGTGGCGGTCAGGCATATCAACGGCGGAACTGGTTCATCTCCCGCTTTCTCGCGTATAAAACGCGCTACATAGCGGTAATCAGGGCGAAAATCATGCCCCCACTTCGACAGGCAATGCGCCTCATCCAACACCCAGGCGCCTATCTCCCGCTGCGCCAGCGCACGGCGCACGGATCGGTTGCGTAATTGCTCCGGCGAAATGAGAAGAATACCGACATCACCCAGGCGCACCTTGTCCAGGGCATCACTGCGCTCCGGCAGGGATAACAACCCGTTCACCGCCACACTGCAATCAATCCCGTTTTTCTCCAGTCCGGCCACCTGATCCGCCATCAGCGCCACCAGCGGTGAGATGACTACAGTGAGAGCGCCGGTCTTGTCATAGCGGGACAGGGCCGCGATCTGGTAACAAAGGGATTTGCCGGTGCCCGTGGGCAGGATGCCCAGCACGTACTCACCTACCAGCGCCGCCTCAACGATGGATTGCTGCATGGGTTTCCCTTGCTCATCCACCGGTTCCTGTCTGAAATCACTGAAACCGAACCAGCGCCGGAGTTCCTTTTTTGCATCGTGCCGCTCCCAGCACCAACGGCAAGCAGGGTCAGTACAGGCCAGGTCGCGCATGCGGCGCACCAATCGCCCTGCATCAGGAAACTGGTGGCGCACCCAGGGCGGCATCACCGAGTCACCCCCGGCTACCGATAGCCAAGCCAGTGCATAAGCCAACGGCCATGACTGCTGCCGGGCATTGGCCGTGATGTCATGGCTGTAGGTGGCGCAGGCGTTTCCCTGCAACAGTCTGGCAAGCGCTGCTCCGACCTCCACGTCAGCAGGTCGGGATGATGAACGTATCTCGGTGAAAAAAGCACCGAAACCAGCGCTGCTATCCGTTGCCGTCGTCAACCAGTGCCAGACAGTCAACAGGTCCGGGTTGGTGCCGACCAGCTTTTGCAGTTCCTGGCGCTGCTCAACAAATACCTGCAGAACAAGTTCCGCATCCTTGAGCGGATCATTCTGGTAGCCTCGTACCAGTTGTCCGTCCTGGTAATGTTTCACCAGGTGATGGTAGGGATTACGAGGGAACGCCAGAGGATTCAAGCGCAATGTATCGATCGGAGGCAACTTCAACAACTGAATACCCGGCTGCGCGGCGCGCAGGTGAGGAATGTCAAATTCAATCAGGTTATGGCCCAACAGGTAATCCGTTCCGACTGCCAACTCATCCAGCTTTGACAATGCCCTGTTCAAGTCTCTACGCTGGGAATTTCCAGGATAAACCAATGATTCACCAGTGTCCGAGCGCACCGCAGCGAAAGCATGGATGCGTCTGTCCTGTTTCCCGACTTCCAGATCAAGTGAAAGGCAGCAATGGGGAAAGTGTCCCTTTTTATTTAACGACCGGTTCTCTCTGTTCACCTATGACAGCTCACGGGTTCATGTAGATTTGATAAAAATTTCTGTCACATTATATCTTGTCTTTTGCTTTATCATATGATATATTATAAACTCTCACTTGAGAATAACCTCTTATGGCAAAAAGCATGACAAGTAAGGTATTCAGGCCTGGTACGACAGGCGATCTGTTCTGGCAACAATTAGGTGTACCCGGACGCGGGCCGCGCTTATTCGAACAACTGGAAGCAGGCTTCCACTACCGCTTCTTTGTTTTGCTGGCCGAATTGTCAGGATTGCAGAAAAAACAACTTTCCACCTTGCTGGCAATTTCTCCTGCCACCCTGGCACGGCGCGCTAACACAGGCCGTTTTACCCCTGCTGAGAGTGACCGGCTGTTTCGTTGCGCAGAAATTCTTAAGGCTGCTATTGATCTTTTTGAGGGTGATCAGAACGGGGCATGTCGCTGGATGATAAACCCAAGTATCGGGTTGAACGGCAAGGCCCCCATAGAGATGCTGCGTAGCGCAACGGAAGCAAGCGCCGTAGAAGACCTGATCGGCCGAATGGAGCATGGGGTCATTGCGTGATTCGAGCCTACCGGTTGGTTAAACGCCGGCAGTCTGCATCCGCCTTTGACGGCGAGGGCGCCCGACGTTTCGGAGGGCGGTGGAACAGCAAGGGACAGGCATGTATCTATCTCACGAGTTCCATCTCCCTGGGGCATCTCGAGATTATGGTTCATATAAGTGATTATCACATACTGGGACAATACGTCGTACTAAGTCTGGACCTGGAGGCAAGGGATATGATGGTCCTCCCGGATGATGCGTTACCGAACGACTGGCGTGAATATCCGGCGCCGTTATCGACTGCCGTTATCGGCAATGAGTGGTTAGCCAGTCGGGAGTCAGCGGTCTTGTCAGTACCCAGCGTTATTGTCCCGTCTGAAAGGAATTATCTGCTCAATCCCCGACATCCGCGCTTTACGGCAATTATCAAAACTGTACGGGAGGAGGTTTTCTCTTTCGACCCGCGGCTTGCATTAACAGGCGGCAAATAATGATGCCCGACAAGCGATGAATTTTATAAATCCAGCGCCAGCATTTCACTTTTGGAGCGGAAACAGCAAAGTGTCATCTGGTCGTTGTCCGCCTTCTCTTCATCGGTTTGAAACACGTCGTTGTGTTCCGGTTCTCCTTCGCCGGGCGCAACCATGCCATTATCGGTTGCCGGTTAAAACATGAAATCGGAATTATCCAGGTCACTCATATCAAAATCCGACAGGATGATGGTGGTCAGGTAGTCGGTGCCGGACACCTCTATACGTACATTCTCCCCGTGCCTCACTATGTCAAGGTCGTCCATGGAACTGATGCCGGTAAACTCCGTCAGGTCAATCACATCCTCACCATCACTGAAATCGCGGATTGTACCGCCCCCCAGGTCACTCGGGAAGAAACGGAAAGTGTCCTTGTCAGGCCCGCCATACAGTACGTCCATATCGTGCCCGTCAACCACGAATATATCCTCTCCCGGCCCGCCCTTTAAAACATCATTACCTTCACCGCCGGTCAGGATATCGTCTCCCCGGCCGCCGAATAGCCTGTCGTCCCCGTTACCGCCGTACATCATGTCATCACCACCGACAGGGCCGCCATACAGGACGTCGTCACCATCTTCCCCTCTCAAAATATTGTCTTCGCCATCTCCGGCCAGCGTGTCGTTATACCGGCTTCCGATCAGGTGCTCGATGCCGGTCAGCGTATCCCCCTCGGCATCGCCGAATTTGACCGCGGACGCGTTATGCAGGCGCACCAGGACAGCGGCAGCGGAATTCTGGTAAGAAGCAGTATCAGACCCCGGCCCACCATCGAGCATGTCGGCGCCGGGGCCGCCGTCGAGCGTGTCGGCGCCGTCACCGCCATTGAGTATGTCATTGCCCGCACCGCCACTGAGCGTGTCGTCTCCGGCGTTACCCCAAAGAAAATTGTTGTTGTCGTCACCGGTCAGCCGGTCTCCATGATCCGGTCCCGTCAAGTCCTCTATGTTCTTTAACTTGTCTCCCTCGGCTTCACCCCCCGCGCCGATGATGTAGCCGTTGGCATCCGGCGCCGCCGAGAGGTCTACCACTACCCCTGCCAAAGCCCATCCATAGAAGGCCAAATCCCGGCCGTCGCCACCATCCAGCGTGTCCGCTCCAGGTCCGCCATAGAGTGCGTCATCGTCATCGCCACCGTCAAGCGTATCTGTACCAGAACCACCCCAGAGAATATCAACGCCAGGGCCACCATTGAGCGTGTCGTCCCCGATATCGCCGGAGAGAAAGTCATCGCCGTCATTTCCGTTGAGTATATCGTCACCGTCATCGTCACCAGGACCGTTCCACTTACCGAAAAGTTCATCGTTACCGGCACCGCCGTTCAGCGTATCATTGCCCTCATCACCGGTCAGCGTGTCATCGCCGCCATTGCCGTTAAGTACATCGTCGCCGCCCCGCCCAAAAAGGCCGTTGTCGTTGTCGTCACCGGTCAGGTCGTCTGCGTGGTCTGACCCGCTCAGACCTTCGATGTTCTTCAACCTGTCGCCCTCGGCATCACCCCCCATGCCGCGCACGTAACCATCGGCGTCCGGTACCGCCGAGAGGTCTATCGTTATCCCTGATTCAGAACCGAAATAGTCGGCCCAATCAAAGCTGCCGCCGCCCCCGTCCAGCGTGTCTGCCCCGGCGTCGTGGCCGATGTAATTGGTATCGCCCACGAGCCGGTCATCGCCATCACCGCCGTTAAGCGAGTCATCGCCGTCGCCGCCATAGAGAACGTCATCGCCAGCGTTGCCGTTAAGTGTGTCATTGCTTTCCAGTCCATGAAGCTCATTGTAGTTATCGTCACCGGTCAGGTGGTCCGCGTAACTCGAACCCCCCAGCCCCTCGATATTCCTCAACCTGTCGCCCTCGGCATACCCCCCCGCTCCGCGCACGTAACCGTCGGCGTCCGGCGCCGCCGAGAGGTCTATCGTTATCCCTGATTCAGAGTACACGTAAAAGGCAAAATCAAAGCCCCCACCGCCGTCCAGCGTGTCCGCCCCGGGACTGCCGATGAGACCGTCGTCACCACTGAGACCCTCTATCCTATCGTCACCTGTCGTGCCTTCGAGTTCGTCGTTTCCATCAGTGCCAATTATATCTGCCATGAGCTGTCTCCCATATTCTATGTAAAAGGTGTGAAGAGACCACTGCCTACAGTACGCAGTGGCAAGATTAATATGGTATATCGTGCGGTAAATAACCCGTGGGCATTCCGGTCAGGCGCGAAACGGCTGCCTGCAACTACGCCATTGTAGGAAGGCTTGAAGCCGTAGGGGTATCGGGGTGCGGGTGGTTGGATGCGCGTTATACGCGCATTATTCTGCGGTCTGCGGTCTGCGGTCTGCGGTCTGCGGTCTGCGGTCTGCGGTCTGCGGTCAACATTATGTTAGTTTTGCCCGGCTTGTCAAGCGTTTTTTGAGTTTTTTCCTAACTTTTTCAGTCAGTTAGCGATATGTGGTGTGTTTTGAAGAACCATTTAAAACAGGGACTTGAGCAGCGGTAATATCTCAACGACGATAACCAGACCTACCATCCATTTCAGCAGCAACAGGTCAGCTTCTATTTTGTTAAACCCGGCATCGTAGTTTGCAATGGCCTTGGCTGCCTCGGTCGCTGTCTCATCGCTGACGCCTGCTTCGAGAAAAGCATCATAAACTTCTTTAACGATTGCGCTCACTGACAGTACCGATTAAAACCATATATGGGGCATTATATATCAAAGAGGAAAAAAGACAATTTCACCCTGCTCGTCGATCAACTGCTCCTTCCATATCGATTAATTCAGGTAGCCTGCAACCATTTCCAATGGTCCGAATGACCGGCATTTTCACGAATAATAGTTCTATAAATCCAGCACTAGCAGGTCGCTTTTGGCGCGCGAACAGCACAGGGTCATCTGGTCGTTGGCCGCTTTCTCTTCGTCGGTCCGAAACACGTCATTGTGCCCCGGCTCCCCTTCAAGCACGCCGGTCAGACAGGTGCCGCATACGCCCTGCTCGCAGGACACGGGGATAATGATCCCGTTTTCGCCCAAGGCATCGACGAATCTCAAGCCGTCTTCAACAGTAATCATCTCACCGCTGCTTGCTATTTTTACCTTGAACATTTGAACCGCTATCTCACGAGTTGAGCGGGCTTATCCGACCAGTTGAAAGCCTGCAGTTGCGAAGTGGTGATCAAAAGCGAATGCGATTTTGATTTGCCGCCGCCTCATCAGGACAAAACTTGTGGCGTCCACAGCGGAGAGCTTATGAAATTTTTGCCCGGTGAAATACTGCCATGCCGCGCGCATCTCACCTGCGCTACAGGTGATAACTTCAAGGTTCGACAGTTTTTCCAGTGAATCCTTCCAGGCTATCGCGATATCGCGCCGCGCATGTCGGTCAAGAAAAGTAAATGTCTCCAGGATAACCGGCACGGATGTGTAGAGACAGGCACGGCGTTCATGCGCTTCTTTCCAGACTTCGACTGCTCTCTCGTGAAACGGGTCCCGCGATAATGCCAACGCAATCCAACCCCCTGAATCGACAAATACGTCTTGACGGTCTCTCATTGGTCGTCATAAATTGCGTCATGCTCAACAGAGGTACGAGAGGGCATCCCATCCCATAAAGCCACAGGGCCTGCAGAAACCGAGTCGGGATGAAGCCAGACTTGCCGGACCGCTTCACGCACAAGGTCGGCCATACTCCGGCCTGAACGCTGCGCGGTTTCCCGCAACGCTTTCAAATCATCTTCGGGTAAATAGATTTGTGTTTTGACCATGTATGTCATTATATATGACCAGTTGACATATATCAAACAGTACAGTATGGCCATTCCGTCAGTCGGTCTTGAAAAAAAATCGATATTATTTACAATCATCGAAAATAAATGTCGGGGGAGATCAAAGTGTCAAAACCGTTTCTGAAAAATGCCTGGTATGCGGCGGCGTGGAGCTACGAGGTGAAGAAGGAACTGTTCGAGCGCACCATCATCGGCGAGTCCATCCTGTTTTACCGCAAGGAAAACAACCAGGCGGTGGCCATCAACAACGCTTGCCCGCACCGCTATTCGCCGTTGCACCTGGGCACCCTGATCGGCGACGTGGTGGAATGCAAGTATCACGGCCTGCGTTATGACAGCACGGGACGTTGCGTACACAACCCCCACGGGGACGGAAAAATCCCGGAAAAGATGTGTACCAGGTCCTATCCGCTGGAGGAAATCCACAACATGTTATGGATCTGGATGGGCGACCCGGCGCTGGCAGACCCCGCCACCATACCTGATTTCGGTTGCCAGTCCGATCCCGATTACCCTTCGGTCGAGGGCGTGATCGAGATGCACGGCAACTACGAACTGATTACCGACAACCTGATGGACCTGTCTCATGTGGAGTTCCTGCATAAAGGCATACTGGGGAGCGAGGCCATCAAACGCGGTGAGCACGAACTGTTGCAGGACGGGACCACCGTGTGGTCGAACCGCTGGTGTCCGGACGGGCTGGCGCCGCCGGCCTGGGACCACATGTTCAAGGACTACGGCAAGCCGGTGGACCACTGGTTGTACATGCGCTGGGATGCACCCGCCCACATGCTGCTGGACGTGGGCATCACCCCCACGGGCAGGCCGCGCAGTGAGGGGATATGGATGTACGGCACGGACATCCTCACGCCGAAGGACCAGACCTCCACCTATTATTTCTGGGGTGTCGCCAGGGACCATGACAAGGACAACGATGAGATGGGTAAAATATGGACCTCGGCCATCGAAGTGGCCTTCGGGACCCAGGACAAACCCATGATCGAGGCGCAGCAGGGTATGCTGGAAGCCCTGGGTGTCATTGACCTGGATGAAGTTGATCCTGTTCTGCTGCCCATGGACAGCGCCACGGTGCGCTGCCGGCGCGTACTCGATCAATTACGGCGGGAGGACGGGACAAGGCTCCCGGATCCCCGCAACCCGGCCCTGACGGACCTTGTCAGGAAGACGAATGCCGCCGAATACGACGGTGTGATTGTGCCGGTGGTATAAATCCCAATCGGCTACTCACTGAATGCCGGTTTGATTTCGGTTTCCGGGGCCCAGCCCGGACCGTAGAGACGTTTGTACCTTTCCGGTCGGTCCACCGATCCCTTGGCGCCGCCGCCCCGCCACAGGTCATATTTCGCATCGGCATATTCGGCAAAGAAAGCGGTGAGCCTGGCGTCCAGTTCCGCGACGACCTCCTGGTAGGCCGGGTCGTCCACAACATTCCGCTCCTGACCGGGATCTGCCTTCATATCATACAATGCCGGCCCGCCCGTTGAGCGCAGGCGCTTCCAGTAGGAATAATTTCCGGTCCGGATGACCCTGGTCTCCTCCTGCTCGAAGAACACCGCATCATGCAAGTTGCCGGTATCGCCTGCCAGCGCATGCCTGAAACTCTTGCCGGGACTGTTATCAAACTGAACGTCGCCCATGCCCAGGTAATCCAGGATCGTCACCGGAATATCATACTGGCCTATCAGCATGTCGCTGGTCCGGCCCGCCCCGATTTTGTCCGGATGCCTGATAATCAACGGGATATTCATGGCCGTTTCATACATGCTGGCCGGCGTCGTGACCACGGTATGCTGCCAGAGGCCGTGTTGCCCGTAAAAGTTCCCCTGGTCGGAGGAAAAAATGACCAGGGTATTTTGGTCCAGGCCTTTCTCCTTCAATGCAGCCAGCACCTTGCCCACGCCGTCATCCACCAGTGTATTCTGGGAGGCGACGTTGGCCATGGTGGCCGGATCGTTGTGCATGGCCAGTCCTTCGCGCAGCTTGCCCCGCAAAAACGGGTTGGTATCTGCGCTGAGCAACTGCTGTACCAGGTTTTCGTTATAGGCCGTGCGCGGAAAGGACCTGAACTCCTTGCCCGCGTAGTCCTTGTAGAAACGGTTCCTGGCAGGCCCGTAGTTGGTGGGCGGATTGGTATAGGGCCCGTCGTAATTCAGTTGCAGGTAAAACGGCTCTTCACCGGAATAGTCCTGCAGGTATTCAACTGCCTTGTCCGTGAAAAAATCAACGATGTGCCGGTCTTTTACCGGATAGGTCCTGTCGTTGTCGATGATGATGTTGTCCCAGAAATCAATCGTGTGTCCGTCGGGAAACGTGACCCAGTACTGGTAGCCGATGGACGCTTTCCAGGGCTGGCCCAGGTGCCATTTCCCGATCATGGCGGTGCGGTACCCGCGGTTTTTCAGCGTAAGCGGCAGCGTGCGGAACTCCGCCACTGCAGACCAGTTTTCAGGCCATTGATCCAGGAGCTCATCATCCAACCAACTGTGTATGCCGTGCTGTGAGGGCATCAGTCCGGTCATCAGGGTTGCCCGGGTGGGCGAGCACATGCCGTTGACGGCATAGGCGCGGGTGAACGTGATCCCCTCTGCGGCCAGCCGGTCTATATTGGGTGTCCTGATGTCGGGATTGCCGTAGGCGCCGAGTAATGAGGCGGCCTGGTTGTCGGTGAGTATGAACAATATGTTCGGTTTTTGTTCGCCGGCACAGGCGAACTCAGCCAGCATAAATAATACAACCAGGCGAAACAGGAGTGACGTTTTCATAATTATAAGGATTGTTTTTCCACTGGATTCCCGCATTCGCGGGAATGACGATTTCTCATCCGATAATATTATAGTTTACAGACTATTAATGTAATGTCAGGGAAATCGGGTCGGCGCCCGGCGTCTCGAAGTAAGCCAGGAACCGCTTCAGGTCGTCCATATTGCCCGTTAACCGTATATCGCCTTTAACCACGGCTTCCTCAATGGTGGTAGCGCCTGACAGCACCTCGTTGAATACGGGCTTTGTCATTGACAGGACCATGTCCATGTCCTTGCCGGGATTGGCATCAAACTGGCAGACGCCCCGGCGTATCGTCAACCCGTAGGTTTCGTCCAGGTCCGTGAATTCGAACCCCAGGGACCTGTTGACGGACAATGTCTCCTCCGCTTTCAGCCTGGTCGTCCAGGTGTTGATGCTCACATCAACGGGCATTTCCGCGAGTATATCGGGCGGCGTGAATATGTCGGCCATTTTTTTTGCCGTCTCCAGTGTGTCGAGCCTGCCCTCGAGCTCCAATGCCGAGGTAAGATACCAGTTGCGCCAGTTGATGTTCATGCTGGCATAACCGAGCCGGCGGAAAGCTGAGGCCTTGATTTTTCTCGCTTCCATATTATTGATATCCACCCGTACCAGGTAAGTCGCAAGCTCGGCGGCCCATTGATAGTCCTGTTCCTTATAGGCGTTCCGGGCCGCTTCCATGACATTTTCACCGCCTCCCATCAGGCCGATAAGCCGGCCGGCCTTCTCCACGGGAGGAAGCGGGTCCAGCGCTACGGGGTCGCCTTCGTACCAGCCCAGGTAACCCGCGTAGATCTGGCGCACCGCCTGTTTGACCGTGCCGTAATACTGTCTCAAATAGGGAGCGTATTCAAACAGGTGGGGCGGCAGTTTAACCTGCTGCGCCAGTTCATCCGGGGTGAGCCCCTTGTTCATATAACGCACGGTCTGGTCATGCACGTACTGTATGCCGTCGCGGGTCATGCGCAACACCTCATCGACTTTGTCCTCTCCGGCTATGGGCCGGCCATGGGTCGGCACCAGGTAGGCTGCCTTCAGCCTGCGTAACCGGTCGATACTCCTCACCCAGGGCATGGGTTGGCGGAATTTTGTCCCCCGGAGTGTATACACGTTGGGGAAAGTCGGACCCTGTATGACCTCGGTATCGATCAAAACCCTGGAATCCGGCAGGTACACGGCCAGTTCATCAGGCGCTTCACTGGGAACGTGGATAATCTCCAGGTCAACCCCGGCAATGGTCACTTTCAGCATATCATCGACCAGCCTGGTCGGAGCAATGAACGAACCCGGCCTGCCCCCCGTGGCCAGGGGTCCGATGCCGCTGTTCATCCCTTCAATGTCCTCTCCTTCGAGGAAAAAGCCGAAGGTATACCCGGTGCGCACGCCGAGTATTGGTCCCAGGAGCGCGCTCTCGTCAACCAGGTATTGCATCAGCGATCGGTGAGCGTAAATATGGGTTTTCCCCTCCTCCACCTGTTCGGCGGATACCAGTCCCTTGATACCGTCGATATGATCATGGTGGAAATGACTGTATATCACTGCAACGATGGGTTTATCCGAAATTTTGCGGAACTCCGCCAGTACCTCCCTGCTGGTTTGCGGGCTGAGGCCTGCATCGACCATGATAAGGCCGTCATCCCCGACGATCATGACGATATTCGCGACATTCCAGCCGACCGCGCTGTATACGCGGTCCGTTACCTCGTAGACCTTTTTTGCGAAGTGGTCCGTATGCTCCCTCAGTTCGGGATGTATCGACGGTTCCACACTGTCAATTGCATATGCCTGACCAAGCAGGCAGGTGAGAAACGTCACGAAGACGCAGCCAGGTAATTTAATCATATGTAGAGGTAACTTATTGAATAGTCAGGGAACCACCGGTCAAGTCTCAGAGCATCCTTAATATTACAACATATCGCGCCGCCTGTTTCGTTACGATATCAAATCCATTACACTGCGCACGGGATGGATATTGCACGCAGAGAGTTTATCCGGCTGACTGTCGGCCTTGCGCTGACCTCACTGGGCGGGCGCGCCGGAGCGAACGGCGCTGCAGCCCTGTCGCCAAACGGCGGCGGGAAAATCCTGTCGGATGTCGTCTATCAACTGTTCCCTCATGAGCGGTTGAACAAGGACGTGTACGAACAGGTTACGGAGCAGTTGAACGCAAGGATCAGCCAATCCGGGGAACTTGCGGCGATGCTGGACAATGCCATGGAAGTCCTGGCCGGGAATTCCCATGAAAAATGGTTTGCATTGCCGGAACGGGAGAAGACGCTGGCGCTCGAGAAGATACGGCACACGCCGTTTTTTCAATTTGTCCTGAACGAAACCCTGGGCGGGGTATACCGGCACCCGCTTACCTGGGAGTTGCTGGGCTACGAAGGTTCCTCCCTTGAGTTCGGCGGTTACATCGACCGGGGCTTCAACGATATCGACTGGTTGCCTGATTAGCCCGGATGACGAAATTCTCCCTTGACGATCCTTCGGTAGTTGTGGTGGTAGGCTCCGGCGCCGGCGGCGGAACAGTGTCCGATGTGTTGTCAAACAACGGCATCAACGTTGTCTGTCTTGAGGCCGGCAGACGGCTTGACCTGACGGAGATCGTCACCGACGAAGCCGAAATGTTCGGCAAACTCACCTGGCTGGATGAAAGACAGGGCAGCGGCATCGCGCCGCCGCCGTTCCCGGTATGGAATTGCAAGACGGTGGGCGGCACGACCATGCACTGGACCGCCACCGCCATCCGCTTGCTGGAACACGAGTTCAGCGCGCAGACCCGCTACGGCGCCGTCAAGGGCACGACCCTGGTTGACTGGCCGCTAAGCCTGGCTGAGCTTGAACCCTGGTACTCGGCCGCCGAGGACCGGCTGGGAGTGACCGGGACGCACGGCATTGAACGGCTGCCGGAAAGTAACAATTACCTGGTATTTAAAGCCGGGGCAAAAAAATGCGGCTACAGGGAAATCAATACCGGCAACCTGGCGATTAACTCAAAACCCCGTGACGGCAGGGGCAGTTGCCTGCAACTGGGCTTCTGCACCAGCGGTTGCGCAACCGGCGCGAAATGGTCGGCCCTGTACACGGATATTCCCGCCGCGGAACGCAGCGGCCGTTTCGAATTACGGCCCGAGTCCATGGCCGTCAGGGTCAACCATGACGGGAACGGCAGGGTCACCGGGGTCGAATACCTGGACAAACACGGACAAGGGCACACCCAGTCCGCCAGGGTAGTCTGTATCGCCGGCAACACGGTCGAGACCACCCGGTTGATGCTCAATTCCCAATCAGAACAGTTTCCCCGGGGGCTGGCCAACGGCAGCGGCCAGGTCGGCAAAAATTACATGCGCCATGTCATGGCCGGCCTGGTCGGGATCATGCCGGGACAGGTGAACCAGCATCGCGGCGCGCACCAGGCGGGCATTATTTATGATGAACGTTACCATGACGAGGAGCGCAGTTTTGTCGGCGGCCTGCTGTTCGAAACCGTGAGCTTCACGCCGGAATCCATGGCCAGGTTCCTGCGGCCCGGAAGCTGGGGCCGGTCCTATACCGGGTTGCTGGAACAATACGACCGGATGGCGGCGCTGCTGATCGTGGGCGAGGACCCCCCGATGGAAACCAATTCAATCACCCTGCACCCCACGCGCAAGGACCAGTACGGCCTGCCGGTCCCCGTAGTCCATTATGAACATCACGACAATTCCAGGAAGATGCTGCGCTACGGGTTGCACCGGGGGCGCAGGATATACGAAGCGCTGGGGGCTGAGCAGGTGGTGGCAATGGTGGACGTGTTCCCGGCCACCCACAACATGGGCACCGCGCGCATGGGCGATGACCCGGCCGCCAGCGTCTGCAACCGCTGGGGACAGGCCCATGAACTGGACAACCTGTTCATCAGCGACGGCAGCCTGTTCCCTACCTCAGGCTGCGCCAACCCGACCCTGACCATCATCGCACTGGCGCTGCGCCAGGCGGAGTACCTGACCTCGCTGATCCGCTCGAACTCGATCTAGTCTGACCTGGCGGAATAGTGGGGTCAGAGTAAAAGTTCTTTCAGAATTTCTTACTCCGACCCCTGATGCCAGGGGATTGACGGGAGTTTCGGGGTCAGAGTAAGAATTT
>JAPPLI010000002.1 GCA_028819495.1 Gammaproteobacteria bacterium
TCACTGAAGCGCTGGTTCATCGACGAAGTCAGGTCGTCAATACGTTTGTTTATCGAGGCGTTCTGTTCCTCGAAGCGTTTGTTTATCGAGGCGTTCTGCTCGTCGAGCCGTTTGTTGATATCGAACCGGAACCAGGTGAAGATGGCGGTCATGAAGCCCGCGAGGGAAAGAAAGAGATGTAGGTTTGACATGTGTCGGTCTCCCTGTCAGTTATTATATTACAGTTGCGTACTCAAGCAAGCTCCGGCGTAACCGGGCGTAACTCAAGCTTGCCCGGTAATAATAGCGGTATGGCCGGGAGGTGTCAAGCGCAATATTCTCAGCGCAATATTCTCGGCGATTGATGAATTTGATGGGGCATCAGGGATTCGAGCCCCGGCATCTCAGGAAATATGCCGGCAAATATGATAGATTGCAGTTAATGTCGATTGAGAAAACACAGGTGCGGGAAATTGCCTGGCTTGCAAGGCTGGCCATAGAAGATGAAGCCATGGCCGGGTATGCGAAGGATATGGCTGATATCCTGGCCCTGGTCGAGCAAATGCAGGCTGTCGATACGTCTGCCGTCGAGCCGCTGGCCCATCCACTGGAAATTGCGGCGCAGCTCCGGCCGGACAGGGTAAACGAGGAAGACCGGCGGGACGACTTTCAGGAAACGGCCCCATTGACCAGGGACGGTTATTACATTGTGCCCAGGTTCGTGGAATAGCGCTTGTTCATATAAGGAGATACCCTGATTTATGTCTGGATATACGCTTGCGGAGTTATCCCGCATGCTGCGCGCCCGGGAAATCAGCAGTACGGAGATTGTACAATCCTGCCTGGACCGCGCACAACGATGCAACGATGACCTGAACTGCTTCATTTCCCTGTTCCCCGAACATGCGCTGGAGCAGGCAAAAGCGGCGGATTCGGTGATTGCCGCCGGCGAGGCCGGACCTTTGACAGGGCTGCCGGTGGCGCACAAGGACATATTTTGCACGGCAGGTTACAAGACGAGCTGCGGATCGAAAATGCTGGACAGCTTCGTCGCCCCTTACCAGGCAACCGCCATGGCAAAGCTTGATGCGGCGGGAATCGTGATGCTCGGCAAGACTAATATGGACGAGTTTGCCATGGGTTCATCCAATGAGAACAGCTGTTACGGTCCGGTGCGGAATCCGTGGGATGCGGAGCGGGTCCCCGGCGGTTCTTCGGGCGGCTCGGCCTGCGCAGTCAGCGCCAGGATAGTGCCGGCTGCGACCGGAACGGATACCGGGGGATCGATCAGGCAGCCTGCCGCATTGTGCGGTGTTACCGGGTTGAAACCCACTTATGGACGGGTGTCGCGTTACGGCATGATTGCATACGCCTCCAGCCTGGACCAGGGCGGTCCTATTGCGCAAACCGCGCAGGATGCGGCTATGCTGCTGGGCGCCATGTCGGGACATGACCCGCGGGACGCAACCAGCGCAGATGCCCCGGTGGATGACTACCTGGATGCATTGAATAACGACATCAGGGGACTGAAAATCGGCCTGCCCAAAGAATATTTCAGCTCCGAACTGGAGCAACCCATTACGGATGCCATCACTGCCGCGCTGAATTTGCTGGAACAGGCAGGCGCGTCGGTTATCGACGTCGAACTTCCCCACACCGACTTGTCCATTCCGGTGTATTACGTGATAGCATCAGCCGAATGTTCGTCGAACCTGTCCCGTTACGACGGGGTGCGATTCGGCCATCGCTGCCCTGACCCCGAGGATATCAACGACCTGTTCTGCCGCTCCCGCGGCGAAGGTTTCGGTGACGAGGTCAAGCGCAGGATAATGATCGGCGCTTATGTCCTGTCCGCAGGGTATTACGATGCGTATTATCTCAAGGCGCAACGGTTGCGGCGCATGTTGCGGGATGAGTTCCGTGCGGCGCTGGACCGCGTGGATGTCATCGTGACGCCCACCACGCCGACGACCGCGTTCCCCCTGGGCTCCCGTATCGACGATCCGGTATCCATGTACCTGTCCGATATCTATACCGTGTCCGTCAATCTTGCCGGGTTGCCGGCCATTTCCGTCCCTGCAGGGTTCAGTGACGGCCTGCCGATCGGCATGCAGATCATCGGCAACTATTTCCAGGAAGCCAGGTTGTTGAATGTCGCTCACCGGTACCAGCAGATGACCGACTGGCATAAACAGGCGCCGGCAGGCTGGCTGTAACCATGCAAAGGGAATCCGTCATCGGCCTGGATTCCGGGGACAGACTTTAAGTCTGTCCCCAAGCGGATGAAAGTTTAAGTGATGAGGTAACCGGAATGAATGTGCAATGGGAATCCGTTATCGGGCTTGAGTTGCACGTGCAACTGGCAACCCGGAGCAAGATTTTCTCCGGCGCGGCCAACCGTTTCGGCGCCCCCCCCAACACCCAGGCATGCGCCGTTGACCTGGGCCTGCCCGGCGTGTTGCCGGTTGCCAACGAGGAAGTGATACGCATGGCGGTGATGTTCGGCCTGGCCGTCGATGCAAGCATTGCCAGGCAGTCCGTGTTTGCCAGGAAAAATTATTTCTACCCGGACCTGCCCAAAGGCTACCAGATCAGCCAGTATGAACTGCCTATCGTGAGCGCAGGCAGGGTGCAAATCCGGATTGACGGCGCCACCCGGGAAATCGGTATCACCCGGGCGCATCTCGAAGAGGACGCCGGCAAGTCCGTCCATGAGGGCTTTGCCGGGTCCACCGGGATTGACCTCAACCGCGCCGGGGCGCCGCTTATCGAAATCGTTTCCGAGCCGGATTTGCGTTCCGCAGGGGAAGCGGTGGCGCTGATGAAAAAAATCCATGCCCTGGTGCGTTACCTGGAAATCTCCGACGGGAACATGCAGGAGGGTTCGTTCCGTTGTGACGCCAACGTATCCATCAGGCCCGCGGGCGACGGCGGGCTGGGAACCCGCACGGAGACAAAGAACATCAACTCCTTCCGCTTCGTGGAACAGGCGATCAACCATGAGATCGGCAGGCAGATCGAACTTGTCGAAGCGGGGCGCGAGGTGGTACAGGAGACCCGCCTGTACGACCCGGACCGGAATGAAACCCGTTCGATGCGGGGCAAGGAGGAGGCGAACGATTACCGCTACTTCCCCGACCCGGACCTGCCGCCGGTTGTCATTGATAATGACTACATTGAAGCCATCCGGCGGCAACTGCCGGAATTGCCGGAACAGAAACAGCAACGCTTCATGGAGACATACGGCCTTTCGGAGTATGACAGCGGCTACCTGGTGGCGAACAGGGAGACGGCGGATTATTTTGAGTCCGCGGTGACCGGGGTCCCAGGCCAGGCCAAGCCGGTCGCGAACTGGATCATGGGTGAGCTGGGCGCGGCCCTGAATCGTGAGAGTATTTCCATCAACGACAGCAAGGTAAGCGCGTCCATGCTGGCCGGACTGGTTAAACGGATTGCCGACGGCACCATCTCGAACAAGCTGGGCAAACAGGTATTCGAGGCCTTGTGGAATGGCGATGGCGACGTCGATGGCATCATCGAGAAGCAGGGACTGAAACAGGTCACCGATGCCGGCGAAATAGGCCGGCTGGTGGAAGACGTGATTGCTGAAAACGACGCGCAGGTGCGGCAATACCGCAACGCCGCGCCGGAAAAACGCGGGAAGATGATCGGCTATTTCGTGGGGCAGGTGATGAAAAAGTCCGGGGGCAAGGCCAACCCGAAGCAGGTCAACCAACTACTGACAGAAAAGCTGTGAAATTCACATGGATGCACAGGATGGACAGGATATATGAAAAAGAATCATCCTGTATATCCTGTCCATCCATGTAAATAACAAACCCGGTCAGGCAGTCTCCCGGATCGTCAAGCCCAACTCTTCGATCATCCTGTCCCGCATGATGAACTTCTGCAGCTTGCCGGTGACCGTCATGGGAAAATCATCGACGAACCGGACATAGTACGGCACCTTGTAATGGGCAAGGCTGTCCTTGCAGAACGCCCTGATTTCAGCCTCGTCCGCTTCCTGCCCCTGCTTCAGTCTTATCCAGGCACACAGTTGTTCCCCGTACTTGTCATCCGGCACGCCGAATACCGACACGTCCTGTATCTTTTCGTGGCCGAACAGGAACTCTTCAACTTCGCGCGGGTAGATATTCTCCCCCCCGCGGATCACCATGTCTTTCACGCGCCCGACGATATTGCAATAGCCTTCCGCGTCGATGGTGGCCAGGTCGCCGGTGTGCATCCATCCGGCTGCATCGATGGCTTCCCGTGTCCTGTCGGGGTCATCCCAGTATCCTGACATGACGTTGTAACCCCGGGTACACAGTTCCCCCGTCTCGCCCACAGACACCGTGCGCCCCTCCGGGTCGATAATCTTCACCTGCACGTGGGGATGTATGCGCCCCACGGTGGAGACACGCCGCTCCAGCGGATCATCGGTGCTGCTCTGGAAACTGACCGGGCTGGTCTCCGTCATGCCGTAGGCGATGGTGATCTCGCTCATGTTCATCTCGGCCACTACCCTTTTCATGACCTCAATGGGGCAGGAAGATCCAGCCATGATACCGGTGCGCAGGCTGGACAGGTCATATTCCCTGAAATCCGGCAGGTCCAGTTCGGCGATGAACATCGTCGGCACACCGTACAGGGCCGTGCACTTCTCCTCGCTGACGGCAGCCAGGGTCAGGGCCGGGTCGAAACCATCGTTCGGTATGACCATGGCGGCGCCGTGAATGGCGCAGTTGAGGTTGCCCATCACCATGCCGAAGCAGTGATAAAAAGGCACCGGGATACAAAGCCGGTCTGCTTCGGTGAACTTCATGGCCTGGCCGACGAAATAGCCGTTATTGAGGATATTGAAATGGGTCAGGGTCGCGCCCTTGGGAGAGCCGGTCGTACCACTGGTGAACTGGATGTTTATCGCATCGTCCGGTTGCAGCAGGGTGGATAACTCATCCAGGCGCTGCCGTTCGGCAGTGCCGCCCATGGTTGATACGGCACCGAAGTTGTAGCAGCCCGAGGTATCCTCATCTCCCAGGCGGATGACGGTCCGCAGGTGCGGCAACCTGCCGGATGACAACAGTCCCGGTCCGGCGGTGTTCAACTCCGGCGCCAGTTGCGCCAGCATGGCCAGGTAATCGCTGCTCTTGAACCTGGAGGCCGTCACCAGCCCCTTGCAGGCTACCTTGTTCAGGGCATATTCAAGTTCGTGGGTACGGTATGCCGGGTTGATGTTCACCAGGATGAGGCCGGCCCGCGCCGTGGCAAACTGGGTGAGCACCCATTCGGCGCAGTTGGGCGCCCAGATACCGACCCGGTCGCCGGGCTGAAAGCCCAGGGCAATCAAACCGCTGGCAAGATCATCCGCACGTTGCAGCAATTCCGCGTAGGTCCAGCGTATCTCCTGATGGCGAACGACCAGGGCCTCGCGCTGCGGAAACCTCTGCGCGGCCTCCACCAAGGCATTGCCGATGGTCTGGTAGATCAGCGGTTTTTCGCCGGCGCCGCTGACAAAGCTGAGTCGTGTAGTCATCTGCGTCTTGCGGTCTCATATATCAGGCATATCCGAGATTATGATATACCACGGCGATTAGGACAAGTATCCTAACCCGGCCAAGCAAGAACCAAGTACTGCGGGGACGGATTTAAATCCGTCCCCTGATGACGTAGATTAGAATGATATTTCGTATTACGTTAAGATCAAAAGAAACTGACAGCGCCATGAAAAAGATACTTCCACCGGATGTCACTGACAAGCAGTTCGACCGGGTACTTGCCGCTTTCCGTGAAGTGGTGGGAGACAACTGGGTGTTCGCTGAAGAAACAGCTGAACTCATCAGTTATCGCGACCCCTACGCAATAGTCGATGAAGCGCATTTTCGTCCATCGGCGTCCATCGCGCCCGATGGCGTTGACGAAATTCAGGCCATTCTGAAAATCGCCAATGATTTCAACATCCCGCTCTGGCCGGTTTCCTGCGGGAAAAACCTCGCCTACGGCGGCGCGGCGCCGCGCCTGCCGGGCAGTGTCGTGCTGGATCTGAAACGCATGAACCGGGTGCTGGAGGTCAATGAAAAGTTCGGTTATGCCCTGGTTGAACCCGGGGTCAGTTTTTATGACCTGTACAATTACATCCAGGCGCGTGGCATCAAACTCTGGCTGGACGTGCCGGACCCCGGCTGGGGCAGTGTGGTCGGTACAACCCTGGAACGGGGCGCCGGTTACACGCCTTATGGCGACCATTTCATGCGCCAGTGCGGCATGGAGGTGGTGCTGGCCGATGGCGACGTTGTCCGTACCGGAATGGGCTCCATGCCGGGCAATAACACCTGGCAACTGTTCAAGTACGGCTTCGGTCCCTACCATGACGGCATATTCACACAGTCCAACTACGGAGTTGTAACCAAACTGGGAGTCTGGCTGATGCCGGAACCTCCCGGTTACCGGCCTTACATGATTACTCTTCAACGGGATGAGGATATCGAGCAGGCCGTGGAGGTCATTCGCCCGCTCAAGGTCAACCTGGTAATACAGAATGCCGCGACCATCCGCGACCTGCACCTGGTCGCGTCACTGAACACCAGCAGGACGGAATATTACGATGGTGACGGACCCTTGCCGGACAGCGTCCGCAGGAAGATCATGGCCGACCAGGACATCGGCGCATGGAATTTTTATTCCGCGCTGTACGGTCCGCCGAAGATCATGGACACCCACCTGGAGATAATCCGGGATTCGTTTGCCCAAATCCCGGGCGCGCGATTTTTCTTCCCGGAAGATCGAAAAGACAAAAACGACGTCCTGCACCATCGCGCCAAGACCATGGCCGGGATTCCCACCCTGACCGAGTTCGGACTGGTGAACTGGGTCGGCGGCGGCGGTCATATCGATTTCTCTCCTGTCTCTCCCACTACCGGCGAGGATGCCATCAGGCAATTCAACATGGTGAAGCAGCGGGCCCATGAACATGGCTTTGATTACATGGGCGTGTTTATCGTCGGCTGGCGCGAGATGCACCATATTTATACGCTGGCATTTGATAAAAACGACCCGGAGAAGAAACAGCGCGCCTACAGGTTGTTCGATATCCTGATCCGCGAAGCCGCGGCAGCCGGCTATGGTGAATACCGGACCCACCTCGCGTTCATGGACCAGATTGCCGCGACCTACAACTGGAACGACAACTCCCTGGCGCGGTTGAACAACAAGCTCAAGGATGCACTGGACCCGAACGGCATACTGGCGCCGGGTAAACAGGGGATCTGGCCGAAACACCTGCGGGACAAACGATGAGCCGGCTTGCAACCGTCATCATTATCTTTATGGTGATGATCCATCCACTCCGGGCGGAAGACGTTGCCATGGGAGAACGGGTATTCCAGCAGTGGTGCATCCACTGCCACGGCGAAGACAACAGCGGTCCCGGCACTCTGCGCCTGGCCTGGGACAAGGGTGAGGACAAATCACTGTTGACCGAACGGCATGATCTCAACCGCGAATATGTCCGGGTGGTAGTACGTCGCGGACTGGACGAAATGCCCTCATTCCGCATCACCGAGATCAGCGAAACGGAATTGAATGCCCTGGCGGACTTCCTGGGCCGGTAGAGACCATGCCTACGAGAAGAGCAGTATTAAAAGGTACAGCATTATCGCTCATCGGTTCGGCCTTGCCCGTCTCCGTTATCGCGAAACAGGCACTATCGGCGCCGGTCAAAGTCGTCTATGAAAGCGGTATTGCGGAAAGTGTTGCCTTCAGAGATGCATTGAAGCACCGGGCATCCGGCATTTATGCTCTCAAACAGGACCCGGCGGAAACTTTCCGCGAGTTATCCGGCCCCGATCACACAGAGACGATGATACTCGGTTGTACCAAAGGCGCCGCCGCATTCGTCCTGGGAGAACTGGCTCGGGGGCAGGGCGGCAAGATGCTGATTTTCGGTGAGCATCGCTACCTGCCGGGCGCTGAAGTGCAACACTCCCTGCGATTACATGATGCGGGCACACAGATGATCAGTCAGGCAAAAAACTGGAGCAAGGCAATGGCTTCGGCTCTCAACACGGGCTTGTTCCACACCGTGCCAGCAAAAAAACAGGTGATCACCACAACCATGAGCAGACCTGCAAACAGCCCTGATTACCTGATTACTTGGGGCATTTTGCACTTGAATGACAAGGCCCCAGAAAAATTATGGGATGAGGAAGTGGAGCGTCGATATTACTGAAGAATCTCTACAGTACGCCTCAGCGCGCACATAGGTGGCGGTGAGACTGAGCGATTTGCCACTATCATTGTCCGTCGTGAAAAAACCGATACCAGTTATTCATTACGTTACCTCTTCATGAGTACGCGGGTTCTGGCTCATGTACCCGTTTTACAATACCCAATCTGCGTTCCCTCGCATTATTTATAACCTGCTTAATGGCGGTCTGAATAAGCCGGTGCGGTAGGTAACCATAAGCATGCTCACCTGTCTGTGTTTCTCTGACATCCGGGCCTTTCCACTTGAAAAGGTTAACTTCGTTGGTAATTATCCAGGATCGTTGATTATCCAGCTTCAGTCGTTGTTTGGTTGCCAAGGGAATCTCTATTGACTGGCCGGACGTTTCAGGCAGGGTATGCGTGATGGGGCAGACAAGTACCTCTGTTTCGCCATATTTATTCAACCGCTTATGGATGATTAAACATGGCCGGGCTTTTCTTCCTTCAATTTGCCCTCGCTTATGTTCATCCCGCCACAGGTAAATGTGGCGAATGACCAGGCCGACCTCCGGTGTCACTGTATTTGTCGCGATCAGTGGTTATGTATGATGATATTCGTCATCAAACTTGTGGGTTTCTTCCGGAATGGGTACTGTACCTGGTTCTTCGATAACCGCTTCCGGCAATTCATGCGCGTACAGCGCTTTCAGGTCCAGTTGGCTTAGCCGATTGTATTCATCTGCAGAAATGAGCACTACATCATCCTGGCCGTGACTGGTGATGACGACCGCCTCCCTGTGGGCTTTAGCCTTGTAAGAGGCAAACTTCTTTTGAAACTCATCTGATGTTACCCTGTTCATGTCAACTCTCTGGACCATCAAGTACAAATTTTAAATCGTCTGCATTATACAAGAATTAACACGCCGTAGCAGCACCAAGGCGGTAGTACGACAATAAGGACATGTGTTAATGCCATACAGTAGTCAGGCAGATAACACATCAACCTTCCCCGCCTCTATCACAAGTTCCTTGAGGCTTGAGCCTGGAGAATTCGGATCCTGTACGTCCGCTATCGCGCGAAACTCAGTATGCCAGCGTTGATGGTTTACATTACATAGCGCATAACCTCGAACCCGGTTTTCGAAAAAGCGGGCAAAAGGATTTTCGGAGAACAGGTCCAGCGTTTTATGGTAGCGTTCGTCACCACCACCGCCGGATGAGATCGACGTACAAATAAGTTCACTGAGGACGGGTGGAGAAGCAAGGTCAAAGGCATTGGCATTCACTACACCCGCATAAAACGCGTGAATCTCGCCGCCGATAGAGACCGGGTTATCTATGTGCTTATTTACTATCATGTCGAGAATTCGCTGGCGCGAGGCCGCATACCCGTCCCAGCCATCGGTTTTGTAGCTGGTATCCGCGCCTTTAACATAATCGAACGGCGCCATGTAGGTTGTTTGTACCAATGTATTCCATTTTGTGCCTGAGGTTCCAAACCCTCGCCTTAACCAATCTTCCTGTTCCCGGCCCAGCATGGAACGATCATGGGACAACGCTTCCTCGCAGGACTTGATCTGAAGCGGCGCACGGCCGGTCTCGTCCAGACATGGTGGTTGGTCACGGTATTGGCGGCAATCCAGGAGATTAAATTCAATCAGGTCTCCGATAACCGTACGCTGATGAATACGCGAACGGCCACGCTGCAATTTTGCAGACAAACGCAGCGGCATGTGTTCGTAATAGGTCTTAATCGCTGCTGCTTTCCGTCTCAGGAATTTCTCCGGGTCGGAGATGCTTTCGGAATAACTGCCGCCCCAGTCGTTCTCTACTTCGTGGTCATCCCAGATCAACAACCAGGGCGCTGCGGCATGCGCCTCCTGTAAATGGGGGTCCAGTTTATAGCAGGCATGCAGGAGTCGGTAATCATCCAGGGTCATAGCCACCGGTACGGGAATACGCCGTACACCCTCTTTGTAAATACTTTCGTAGATGTAATCGCCGGTGTGGACAATGAGTTGGGGGTCCTGGCGTACCATATCCTGGTAAGCAGCAAAATAACCGTTCGTAATATCCTGACAGGAGGCAAAAGCAAAACGAAAGTCCTGGAGAGGCTTACCTGACAGGGGAAGGGTACGTGTCCTGCCCACCGGACTTTTTTCTTTGCCTGCAATAAAACAGTAGAAATATTCCCTGTCAGGTCGGAGACCGTGGACTTCTACATGCACTGAGTGTGCGTGTTCGCCGTGGGCAAGACTGGTCCCCGATTGCACCACCTTGTGCATTTTCTCATCTTCGGCCACCAGCCAGGCAACCGGGATCGATTTTTGTGGCAAAGCGGAAAGGTCATACGGCTCGGGAGCGAGTCGAGTCCACAGCACAAAACCGTCCGTGACAGGATCGCCGGATGCGATTCCAAGCTTGAAAGGATAATCTGTAAAATTTATGGATGGACTCGCAAGGACTTGCCTCACGGGACTGATGAAGGAACCCGCAGCGAGCATTGACGCGTACTCAAGCAATTGTCTGCGCGAAAGACTCTTTTTACTCCGCAACATGACAGAAGTTTACTGTATATGAGAGGCAAAATTACGTCGGGATAAAGAATTTCCCGAAGCGAACATTATTCGGCGGATTGGGAAGTATGGCAACTACTTATGCTGCAGTCACTTCAATAATTAAATGTCAGCGTTGCCCCATAAGTGCGTGGCGCTCCATAATATTCGCCAATTGCGCCACTTGTGCCGCGAATCAATACGTACTCTTTATCCGAGAGATTGTTGCCCCAGAGATTGATACGCCAGCGACCATCACTGGTTTCAAAGCCGATACTTGCATTGACCAGGCCATAGCTGTCAATCAGGAAATTCGGACTGTTGCTGGCGCCGGTAAAGTAATCATCCTGCCATGCATAGCTGGCATTCAACAATAAATTCCCTACGTCTTTAATGGGATGTCGGAAATTAAACCCGGCAGAAAACGTGTTTTCCGGCGCTGTCTGCAACCGGTTCCCGGTAAAATCCGCGCCGCCGGGAATAACAAACCGCTCATATTCAGTATCAAGCCAGGAATAGCTGAAATTTAATGCCAGGCTATCCGTCGGATGCCAGAATGCTTCGATTTCAATGCCATCCATGCTCGCTTCCGAGGCATTAAAGATGCTGAAAAACCGTTCGGCCACGTTGAAAAAGCCTTCCTGCTTGTCTTCAAAATCCTGGATAAAACCGGTGATGTTGAAAGTGAGGCTGCCGTCCAGCCACTGGGTTTTTGCGCCTATCTCATACGCCGTAATCGTCTCGGGGTCGAAACCGAGGTTAATTGCCGTTGCCGAATTTGTCTCCGTGTTGAATCCACCGGCGGTAAAACCTTCGGTGCGGCTGGCAAACAGGTTGATATTTTCCGTAGCGCGCCAGTTAATGGCGACACGTGTCGTAAATTCATCGAAATCAGCCTGTGGAGTTACCAGAAAATTACTTGTGGGCCTGCGCTTGTCTGTAAAGTCCACCGTTACTTCCTTGTCTTCGTTGGTATAGCGACCACCAAAACTGATGTCAACCGTGTCGAAAAGGTGAATCGTTGCATCGGCATAAAAAGCATAACTTTCCGTGTCAACGTTGACATCAAAGCTGCGTTCAACAAAAGTTACAAACCCGCTGATCCCAAGTAACAGATCGTCAACGATGCGGTCCGTATCCTCATTGTAATAATAAAAGCCAAGAATATAATCGAACGTTTCCCCCTTGGCGCTGACAAAACGCAACTCCTGGCTGAACATCTCCGGTTCATCAACTTCATTTTTAATAAACTGGGTCGATACAGTAGGCAAGGCGACCGCGCCTGCGCCCAGGCTATAGTACTCGGTAGCATCCGATTCCCGGTATGCCGTAACGGATGACACCGTGCCGAGCGGCAAATTCCAGTAGGCGCGTAACGAAGCTCCCCAGATTTCCCGGTCAAAATCCTGCGGTAAATCCAGTTCCGCGGTCTCTATATCACCATCATTATCAGAAAAATCCGTCCCGGCTGAATTCGAAACCAGGGTGTAACCGCGACTGTTTGTGTCATCCTTGGTGTAATCAACGGAGGCGATCACTTCAAGATCTTCGGAAATTTCGAAAAGCAACTGCCCGCGAATGCTGAGAGTTTCGATATCGTTGTAATCAAGATCGTTGAAGCGGTCCGTGATGTAACCATCCCTGTTCTTGTAGCTGAATGAAACTTTCCCTGCAGCATTGTCGGACAACGGCATACTGGCCAACCCGGCAGCTTCGATGTATTCCAGGTTTCCGCCGCCCAGTTTCAGCTTTAACTCCGGTTTCTCCAGGGAGGGTCTGGCCGTAGTGATTTGCAGAGCGCCGCCGGTGACATTCCTGCCGAACAAAGTGCCTTGTGGGCCGCGCAGCACTGCAACCTGCTCCAGGTCAAACAAATCAAAGTTGGCAGCGCTGTTCCTGGGGATAAATACTTCGTCAATGAATACTCCCACCGGTTTACTGGCGCCGGCTTGGGAGAATGTGTTGTTTGCCCCGCGCACAGCAAAAATCGGGTTCGAACTGTTGAAGCTGGAACCGGTAAATCCCGGGGTAAAGCGCGCTATGTCGTGTAAGGAAAACAGACGGAAGTCTTCCATGTCCTCACCACTGAAAGCCGTTACCGATACCGGGACATCCTGGAGATTTTGCTCACGCAACTGGGCGGTGACTATCACTTCTTCCAGCACGGGCGCCTCCCCGTCTGTCACGGTATCCTGTGAGACGACCCCCTCAGAAGCCAGGGTACCGAAAATCAATAACGCTGCTTTTGACAACAGAGACGGTTTTCGTTCTTTTTTCATGGGTGTCGTATCCCCCCCGTTCAGTTTCGATTGGTCCGGATTGAGCGTCACCATGATGACTCCACTGTCGGTCAAGTCTGTGGCCAGCCCGGTGCCCTCCAGCGCCAATCTCAGCGCCTCCGCCAGCGTATGCTCGCCACGGAGACCGTTCGCCTCAATGGACTTTACTTTATCGAAAGGAAAGAGTACTAGTCAACCCATGAGGAATTACAAGAAATGGATGCGTAGTTGGTAACGATGCAACGAGTTAGTAAAATAACGTTTGACTGGACGATGTATCACATAGTATTCTCAGCATACAGTTTCTAACCCCCCCCGGGACTATGCCGTTTACGGCTCCCCGGGGGTATTTTATTTTGCATGATTATGGACGATCGAAAGGAAAGAGCAGCCTTCTTCATTGATGGAAGCAACTGGTACCACGCTGCGAAGAAATCCAGAATTAGCACATCCGCGATAGATTATCGCAAATTCGCCCGAAAACTTTCCCAGCAACATCGTGAAGTTGTTCAAATCCGATATTACATCGGCAGAGTATCAGGAGATTTGAGCCGTTCCAGGAGTCAAGCCAGCTTTTTAAGTTTAATTAAAAAGCAAGGCGTGAAGGTCATTTTAGGTCATTTAGAGAAAAAGCGAATTCGGCCGGAAAATAATGAGATTCAGAAAGATCTTCAAGCGCTTCTGTCTGACTACGGACATTTAATAAAACACCCGGTTGTATTGAGCAGGCTGAAAAAGCTCACTCACCAGGATACTTATTCTTATACAGAAAAAAGAGTGGATGTAAATATTGCGGTTGATTTGGTATCAGCCGCAATGAAAGATGAGTTTGACATAGCTTACCTCATATCTGCGGATGGAGATTTTATTCCGGCAGTTGAGACAGTCAGAAAGACAGGCAAGAAGGTTTTTGCCGCTATTCCCGCCAGCGGATATGAGTTAAAAAAAGCCGTAAACAAATTCATTTATCTCAAACCGGAATGGTTTTCTGATGATATATTTCTGAAGAAGCATGAAAGTGAATTCTTCAAGTTATGAATGAAATATCAGAAATAGGGAATGCTGGCGGGACAATACGCCTCAGCATGCACACAGGTGGCGGTAAGAGAGAGTTAAACCGGGTGAAACACACAATACAACAGGGATGGTATGCCAGCGCCTGTCTGCTACTGTTCACCGTGCAGTTCGCGTACGCGCAAACGCTGTCGGCACAGGCCATCGAAGAGATCATTACCATTGGTTCCCGCAGTACCCGGCCGCGCGCATCCGTTGATTCAATCGTGCCCATTGACGTGTTTGCGGCGGAAGAGTTCCTTAAAGTCGGCAATGACTCGGGGCTCACCGATAACCTTAAAGCCCTGGTGCCCTCTTACAATGCCGTCACCGCGGCGGGCGACCAGGACACCTTCGTCCGGTCCACCTCCTTACGCGGCCTGGCGCCGGACCAGACCCTGGTGCTGGTTAACGGCAAACGCCGCCACCGGGCGGCGCTGATTGCGGAGTCCGTGCCCGGCGCCGGCAAGGGCGCGCACGGCCCCGACATCAGCCTTATTCCCGCGATCGCCCTGAAAAGCGTGGAAGTACTGCGCGACGGCGCCGCCGCCCAGTACGGCGCCGACGCCATCGCCGGCGTGATCAATTTCCGGATGAAGGACGCCGCCGAAGGGGGTGATCTGCGTGCGCAGTACGGGGAGTTTTACCAGGGCGAACAAAGTTACAAGGTGGAAGGCAACGTGGGCCTGCCGCTTGGCGGCGCCGGCTTTGCCAACCTCAGCGTAGAATATTCGCGCAACGATGCGCTGTCCCGGGGCCACCAGCGGCCCAATGCCCAGGTCCTGATTGATAACGGGGTGCAGGGGGTCGGCGCCGACACCCCGTTTCACGACGCTCCATTGGTCCAGACCTTTGGCCGTCCACAAACCGAGAACATGCTGCTGTTTGTCAATGCAGGCGTCCGTATCAGCGAACATGCCGAACTGTACCTGCACGGCAATTACGCACAGACCGGCGGGCGTTACCGTTTTTTCTTCCGCAATCCGGAATACCCTCTCGGTTGCAGCCTCAGCACCAGTACCGAGACCTGCATAGTGGAACCGCACTCCCACCTCAGACCCTTGCGGGAAGCCGGGCTGCGGGGCCTGGAGGCCGGCTTCACGCCGTTCTTTGACGGCGACCACACCGATTTCAGCATTGTCGGCGGCGCCAGGGGCGAACTGGCCGGTGACATAACCTGGGATTTCAGCGTTGGGTACGGGGAGAACGAGCTGGATTTTTTCCTGAACAACACCATCAGCCGGGACCCGGAGTTGTCCAAAAACGCCGACGGCAGCCCCGGTCAGAGAGATTTTGACGTGGGCGCCTGGGGACAGGAAGAAATCAATATCAACCTGGACCTGGGGAAGCAGCTGACGGACCGGCTGCATCTCGCCCTCGGCGCGGAGTGGCGGGAGGAAACCTTTCTTCAAATCCCCGGCGAGCCGAGTTCGTATTCGGGCGCTGGCGCCAGCGGCTTCAAGGGTTTTCCCCCGGACAGTTCGGGCGCCTGGTCGCGGCATAATTATGCGGTATACAGCGAGATGGCGGTGGACGTCACGGAGAGGATGCGGATGCAGTATGCCGTGCGCTATGAGGATTTTTCCGATTTCGGCCATACCCTCAACGGCAAGGTCGCCGCCGGTTACGGCTTGCTTGACTTCCTGACCCTGCGCGGCGCTGTGTCCACCGGGTTCCATGCGCCCACGCCCGGCCAGTCCAATGCCCGCAAAGTGACCACCACCTTCAGCGCCAACCTGAATGTCTCGGTGGAGGAAGGCACGCTGCCGCCGGACCACCCCCGGGTGCTGGCGGCCGGCGGCGCGCCCCTGAAGGAAGAGGAATCCGTCAACCTGAGCCTGGGGTTTGTCGCGGACCTGGCGGAGTTGCCGGGTCTGGCCGACACGTCATTGACGGTGGACTTCTACCGCATCCTCGTCGATGACCGCATCTACAAGACCAGCGGCAGCTTTCTCACGCCCTTTCCCGAGAGCATCACTACGGATTGCACCGACGTGCGCGCATTGTGCTCGAATATTTCGTTTTTCACCAATGCGCTGGATATGGAAGCCAAAGGCGTGGATATCGTGCTTGCCACCAGCATGCACTGGACAGAACGGGTCCGCACCGACCTCCGGTTCGCCTTCAATTACAACCAGGTGACCGTCACCGGACAACGCCGTATCAACGACGTGCTGCCGGTATCAAAAGCGGACGTGGAGGATATCGAGAAAAGCTACCCGAACGAGCGGTTTTCCCTGACTGCCACCACGCAGTTTAACGACAGCCTGGCACTGATGCTGCGCGCCGGCTATCACGGGCCGCACTACGACCAGTTGGGCGAGATTGGCGGCGGCCTGGATGCGGACGGTAATCCCCGGCCCGGCAGCGCGTCCGCCAAAGTGGGTTCGGTCCTGTACCTTGACCTGGAACTTGGCTACGACATCAGCGACAACTTGCGCTTCACCGTGGGCGCGGCAAACGTATTGGATACTTTTGTCGATAAAATCCGTCCCGCGGATATCTGTGAAAACGGCGTGCCCTGCGCCAGCCGCTGGAGCCAGGGCATGCCCTATCCCCGTGAATCCCCGGCGAACTATGAAGGCGGTTCCTGGTACCTGCGCAGCAGTTACAGTTGGTAACGGTTACGGGGAGGGGGTCACCACCCAGAACAACGTCGCGATCAGTGGTTATGTATGATGATATTCGTCATCAAACTTGTGGGTTTCTTCCGGAATGGGTACTGTACCTGGTTCTTCGATAACCGCTTCCGGCAATTCATGCGCGTACAGCGCTTTCAGGTCCAGTTGGCTTAGCCGATTGTATTCATCTGATGTTACCCTGTTCATGTCAACTCTCTGGACCATCAAGTACAAATTTTAAATCGTCTGTATTATACAAGAATTAACACGCCATTGTCTCAAGCTTCTCAAGGGGTCCGACCCTATCTTTCCTGTGTCGAAAATCATGATCTGCGCCAGAGTTGAAGTGGTGTCCAATCTGCTATGTGATTGAAATCCTGGTCAGTCGACAGCATAGTCAGATTCCGGCTAACGCAAAGCTGGGCAAGCAAAGCGTCTATAGTACCGACCTGAACCCCGTGTTGACGGCACTTGTTGCGTAATTCAGCAGCTTTGACATAATCGTCGCGACCCGGGACCAATAAGGGCAGCGCCCTGAAGCGTTCGACAATCCGCTCCCAGGCCTTCGGTCCGCGGCAGCCTTGTAACAACTCCTGAAGTACGATTCCAGCCGTATGAATCGATTCGCCGCCACGCAGGGCATCCCGCAGACGCTGCACCTCGGGCTCTTCAGGCGCCGAATCCCGCCGCAAAGCCAGCGACCAGACGCTGGTATCCACGAAAAGCGCCACTAACGGGTCCGTTCCCGCTTGTAGTCAAATTCGTCGTCCCAATCGAATTCTCCAAAAAGCTCCAACAGCCGCTCCTGCTCCCGGCGCGTAACGAATTCACGCAACGCCTTGTTAACGGTCGCTCTCTTCGTTTTCTCGCCACTGAGTTCCAGTGCTTTATCAAGCAATTCAGGATCAATTGAAAGGTTTGTTGCCATTGTGTCACCATCCACACATAGAATTACACATAAATTACTACCTGTGAATGTCGCAGTCAAGCGCTGAGAACCGTCAGAATTTGTTATAGTTGCTGAAGAATCTCCCCATCCCAAAGCCCCTTGAGGAAATCCAGTACAGGCATGATATGGATGTCATCCCAAAGCGCAGGCCGGTCGCCCAGGTAGATGCCGTAACAGGTTGTTTTACCCTTGCCCAGGGCTTCCCTGACCCGGCGCAGGCCGCGGTTAAAGCGCTTGTCCCAGCGCGATGAAGCTTTGATTTCAATGGCAGCGAAACCTGTGGCGGTCTCGCACAGCACGTCCACCTCCGTGCCGTCGTAGTTGCGCCAGAAATAGAGAGGATAATGTTTTCCGGTATAACTGAGGCAGGCGCGCAACTCATTCAGGATAAAAGTTTCCAGCAGGGGTCCCAATTCTTCGGGCGCGGGCGGATAAGGCAACCTGCCGGTCAAGGCCCGGGCGACTCCGCAATCAAAGAAATAGAATTTGCTCTGTCTCACCTGCTTTGTCGAGGATTTCAATTTCCAGGCGGGCAACCAGTAACCAAGCAGCGTATCCGTCAATATCTCAAAATGATTCTGCACGGTCTGGCGATTAATACCTGCGTCGCGGGCAATCCCGGTAACATTGGTCACCTGGGCATTCTGCCGTGCGGCTATCTCGAGAAAGCGCGCAAAAGCGCCCAGGTTGCGGGTCAATGCTTCTGCCTGCACTTCCTGGATGAGATAAGTCTCGGCGTATGTGCGCAGGTACTCCTGTGGGTTGTCATCCGTGACCGCTACCGGCAGGGTGCCGAAGGGTAAAACCCGCTCCAGCTCAAGCTTGAAATCCAGTTCGGCGGATACTAACGGGAACAAGGAAGTCGTAATGGCGCGGCCGGCCAGCAGGTTCACGTCACGACCGCGTCGGAGTTTGCGGGCGCTGGAACCGGAAAGCACGAACCGGAGGTGGTTGGACTCAATAAGGCGATGGACTTCATTCAGTAATTGAGGCGCTTTTTGCACCTCATCAATGACCACCCAGCTACCGGCAGGCAACGTTGCAAGTTCACTGTACAGAACCTGGGGATCTTTATTGAGCCTCAGTACTTCGCCCGTATCAAGCAGGTCGTAAGTGGCAGCATTCGGAAAACGCGAGCGAATCCACGTTGACTTGCCGGTTCCGCGAGGGCCGAACAGGAACACGGACTGGATGGGGTTTGGCAGTAATCTTGTGTACATAGTTAGCGATTTTACCGGAAAAACGCTAACTATACAAGCATATTTCCGAAAAAATGCCGGGGTCAGAGTAAAATCGCCACCGATCGTGCTATCGGCAATGTCCTTCAGGATTTTACTCTGACCCCACCCATCTCATGGGTTTTACTCTGACCCCGACATTTAGCGGGAACTGCTGGCTGTTTGCCGCTTCAGTGAAGTTTAAGTCGCGGCCGCGTGCGCGCCGCAAAGAAGTTTGCGAGGCACAAATATAATGACAACCTCGTGTGTAATCCGCCTGGCCGGCATTTTGATGCTACCATTCACGTTTCCGACATTAACACAGTCAGGCAGATTGAACCATTGACGAAAGTATTGAAAGGAGGGCGTAACACTGATAAAGAGGCCGTTTGCGTACTGGGTTCGATCAACCAGGATGTCGTTGCCTTTGTGGATAAGTTGCCGCATCCGGGTGAGACGGTTGTCGCCCGGCGCTTTGCGCACTTTCCGGGGGGCAAGGGCGCCAACCAGGCGGTTGCCGCGGCGCGTATGGGGGCCGAGACAGTGATGATCGGGGCGACAGGCGCCGATGAAGCGGGCAGCATGATGCGGGCTTTTTTGCAGGATAACGGTGTGGATACCGGAATGGTCGGGATCAATCCCCGGCAGCCTACCGGGCAGGCCTTTATCAATGTATCCGCAAACGGTGAGAATGCGATCGTTATCGTTCCGGGCGCAAATGCCGACTTGACACCGGCCGATATTCGACCCGGGAAGCTGGCAGGCTGCGGTATATTCCTCGCCCAGTTGGAATGCCCTGTCGAAACAGTAAAATCACTCTTCTCCAGTGATACCGCCCGGCGCGGGACAACCATACTGAATGCCGCGCCTGCTCTCCCGGAAGGCGCCGAATTGTTTTCACTGACCGATATCCTTATCCTCAATGAGTCCGAGCTTGCCGCTTACGCAAAGCTGCCTGATCCGCCTGATGACGTGGAGATGGCGATTGAAAGCGCAGGAAAATTAATCGGGCGGGACGGACAGGCCGTAATCGTCACCCTGGGTGAGAAGGGCGCTGTTGTTGTTAATCGTGAACAGGGCGAACTGATCCCGGTCAGGCGGGCGAATGTAACGGACACTACCGGCGCCGGCGATTGTTTTTGCGGAACGCTGGGCGCCGCCCTGGGCGATGGTTATGCATTGAATGAGGCAGTCCGGTTCGCGGTAACGGCAGCATCAATATCCGTTGAACGTTCCGGGGCCGCTACCTCCATGCCTACCCGTGCGGAAGTCGAAACGGCATTACTCATCAATACCAGCTATTCCCGTTAAATTCCGGGGTCAGAGTAAAATCGCCGAGAACGTCGGCAATGGCAGGACCGGTGGTGATTTTACTCTGACCCCACCCATCTGACCGGGGTCAGAGGCAACCGCTGCGTCAATACCTGTCCCTTCTCCGCAAACGCCAGTGGTCAAACAGGACGGCGGCGATGATAACCCCGCCGGTGATTAACCGCTTGACCGGTTCCGTTGCCCCGAGTTGGGCCAGGCCGTTCTGCAACACGGCGATAATCAGTACTCCCATAAAAGCGCCGGCCACCGAACCCCTGCCCCCCATCAGGCTGGTGCCTCCGATCACGGCGGCGGCGATAGCCGACAATTCGAGGCCGATGCCGGCATTGGGGTCAGCGGCGCCCAGGTATGCGGCGTTGAACAAACCGCCCAGCCCTGCCAGGCACCCGGATAAGGCCAGCACCGAGATGCGGTAAGGATGTATCGGGATGCCGGACATACGCGCGGCAGTCTCGTTGGTGCCGATGGCGATAATATACCGGCCGAACACGGTGTTTCTCACAAGGAAGTGGGCCAGAATTACTATTGATATTGCAATAATCAGGGCGGGCGATACGCCGATGCCTGTTATGGGCAACGATAATTTCTGAATGGAGGCGCCGATAAACAGGGTTTGCGAATTGGTGGTCATATAAGCCAGGCCGCGCGCCATTTCCAGCATGCCAAGGGTGACGATAAACGACGGCAACGCAAAAAAGCTGCTCAAACAACCATTGACCAGTCCACACAGGGTCCCTGTTATGAGACCGAGCATAAAGGCAAGCGGCAACGGCAGCCCATATACCACGGCGGCCACTCCAGCCACCGCAGAGCTCAGCCCGACGACCGATCCGACAGACAGGTCGATACAGCCGACAATCAATACCAGGGTCATGCCGACCGCGACAACCGTCAGTGCCGGAAGCTGGTTGAGTATTGAAGCAAAAGTCGTCAGGGAAAAAAAGTTGTCCGATGCGATGCCGAAAAAGACGATTAACAGCGCCAGCGAACCGGCGGTAAAGTATTTCTCCAAACGTTGTTGAACCGTCTTGACGAGCATCATCAGGGTATGTAGTCAGTGCAGGCGGCCGGTGCTCTTTCCGGAGGTATATTCACTGAATGCCGCTGCCAGGATGGCGTTATAATCCCATTCGTCCCGGTCAAACATTTTGACCGGTTTGCGATTGGAGAAAACCAGGATGCGATGGCAGAGTTTCATCAGTTCCTCGATTTCACTGGAGACGATGACCAGTGTCCTGCCCCGGGCGGCCAGCTCCGTGAAAAGTTCATGGAGGAAGTGTTTTGTGGGTATATCAACCCCGCGCGTGGGTTCGTTCAGAAGAAAAATATCGGCGCCTTTGTGCAGCCAGCGGCTCACCAGGACTTTTTGCTGGTTGCCGCCGCTCAGCAGCTCGATGTGCTGGTCTGCGTCCACGCGTTTTACCGATAATTGATTCAACTGCTCCTCCGTTGCAAGGTCTTCGTGGGAGGACCGGATAATGCCGAACTTGCCGGCATGCCTTTCCAAGCCCGGAAGAGTCAGGTTCAGGCGGATGGACTGGCCGGCGAATATGCCCTGCCGCTTTCGGTCTTCAGGCAAAAACCCGATGCCCAGGTCTATTGCCTGGCGCGGGTTATGCAACGTAATCCGTTCATTACCGAGATAACGCGTGACCGTGCCGCTCTCCGCCCGTTTCAGCTTGAAAATCGTTTCCAGCAACTCCGACTGCCCGGAACCGGCCAGACCGCCAATACCGATGATTTCACCTGCAAAACAGTCGAAGGAAACGGGATGGGGAAGTTGCCTGGATTCCAGCCGATCAATCCCCAGGGTTATCCTGCCGCGGCTGACGGAACCGGAGGGGCTCGCGGCGTTATCCCTGCTTTCCCGTCCTGACATCAGGCGGATCATTTCATCCATTGTGACGGTTCCGGCCGGAGAGCTGTCCACCACCTGTCCATCCCGTAATATGGAAATGGTGTCCGAGACGTCAAGCACGTCCTTCAGCCTGTGGCTGATGTAAATTACGGATGTTCCCCCGGCGGCAAGATCCCGTATGATCTCGTGCAGCCGTTGCGCCTGCGGTTCAGTCAATGCTGCGGTGGGTTCATCCAGGATCAAAAGCCGGCTGTCGAAAGCCAGCGCCTTCGCCAGTTCAGTAAGCTGGCGTTGCGCCAGGGGGATCCGGTTGACAGGTGTATCCGGGTCAAGAATTTCCATGCCGACCAGCTTCATCATCTTCCCCGCCTTGTCCAGCAATTCCGGGTAGCGGATGACAGCCTTCCGGTCAGGCAGGCGTCGCAGAAAAATATTCTCGGCAACAGACAGGGTGTCGATGAGACTGAGTTCCTGGGCCGCCAGGGTGATGCCGCGGCGCAGGGCGTCCCCGGCATTCCCGGGCGTATAGCTTGCGCCATCCAGAAAGAGTTCGCCCCGGTCCCAGGGAAGTAACCCGGAGAGGATATTCATCAAGGTCGACTTGCCGGCCCCGTTTTCCCCGATCAACCCGTGGACTTCTCCCGGTTTGACGGTCATGTTGACACCGGACAATACGGGTGTCGAAAAGGATTTATACAGCTCGTTTACACTGAGGCGGGAAGCCGGGAGTTCTGGGGACACAATACTTAATTCTGAAAGTGGAGAATTGTGAATGCCGGGTCGGAATTAAGTACTGTGTCCCCAGAACTCCTGTCTCGCCGCCGGGATTTATCAGGCGGCGGCTGCCACCGAGGGCAGGCCGGACAGTGCCATGGCGAGTTCTTCCTCGGAATATTCCTGGTCGTACAGTTTGCCGGCAAAATAGTCCATATAGGCCTGCATGTCGAAATTTCCATGGCCGCAGAGGTTGAACAGGATCGCCTTGCTGCTGCCCTCTTCCTTGCATTTTATTGCTTCTTCAATTGCGCCGACGACCGCGTGATTGGCCTCCGGCGCCGGAATAATCCCCTCAGCCTTGGCGAATTGCACGCCGGCATCGAAACACTCGGCTTGCGTATAGGAGCGCGGATGCACCAGGCCGAGTTCCGCCGTCTGGCTTACCAGCGGCCCCATGCCGTGATAGCGCAGGCCGCCGGCATGAAATCCCGGTGGCACGAATGTCGATCCCAGGGTGTGCATCTTGACCAGCGGCGTAAGGTGTCCCGTGTCGCCGAAATCATAGGCATACCTGCCCTTGGTCAGGGTCGGGCAGTTGGCCGGTTCCACCGCGATGATATGCACGTCCTGCCCGCCGCGCAGTTTCTCTCCCAGGAAAGGAAACGCGATGCCGGCGAAATTGCTGCCCCCGCCGGTGCAGCCGACGATGATATCGGGGTAGTCATCGGCCATCTCCAGTTGCTTCATGGTTTCCTGGCCGATGACCGTCTGGTGCAGCAGGACATGGTTCAGCACGCTGCCCAGCGCGTAACGGGTGTCGTCCCGCTGTACTGCCCGTTCCACCGCTTCACTGATGGCGATGCCCAGGCTGCCGGTGCTGTCCGGATTTTCCGCGAGTACCGCGCGCCCAGACTCCGTGGTATCGCTGGGACTGGCGATACAGGTGGCGCCGAAACTCTCCATGAAGGCGCGGCGGTAGGGCTTCTGGTTGAAACTCACTTTCACCATGTAGACTTCTATTTCCAGTCCGAAAAATGCGCCTGCAAACGCCAGCGCCGAACCCCACTGGCCGGCGCCCGTTTCGGTGGTGATGCGCTTCACGCCTTCCTGCTTTGAATAAAATGCCTGGGCTACGGCGGTATTGGGTTTGTGGGACCCGGCCGGGCTCACGCCCTCGTACTTGTAGTAGATGCGCGCCGACGTATCCAGGGCCTGCTCGAGCCTGCGCGCCCGGTACAGGGGCGACGGCCGCCATTGCTTGAGGATGTCCCGTACCGGTTCAGGGATATCGATATAACGTTCGCTGCTGACTTCCTGCTCAATTACCGCCATTGGAAACAGGGGGGCAAGGTCGTCTGGCGTGATGGGCTGGCCCGTCCCCGGATGCAGCACCGGCGGCGGCGCTTCCGGCAAGTCCGCGATGATGTTGTACCAGGCGGTGGGTATGTCGGATTCCTGTAACAGGTATTTTATTGAGTCGCTCATATCGGGTTTTCCTTTATGCCCCCCCTTCGTCCCCGCGCAGGCGGGAATCCAGTGGACAACAAAACTCCTTGTAATGAATGTTTGCTTACTGGATTCCCGCTTTCGCGGGAGAACAGGGCGCGTTTTATGTTGTTACGTATAGTTTGCGTAGTGTGTCACAGATACAAGAGAAGGCAAGTCATAATGGCTGTTCGGCAACTTTGTCCGCGCCGCCCTGTCTGCGCTTGCCTTTCGTATTCTTGATCATGTCCAGAAAATTCCGGATGGTGATCCGCTTTATCTCCTCGATCTGGCCGGCCCAGGCCTTGTCATTGCCCACAAACACGGTCAGGCCTTCCATCGCCGCGCACATGTACAAGGCCATGCGTTCCGCTTCCTTCCTGGTCAGGGTCGGGTTGATTTGCGGTATGAGTTCGTTCAACGGCAGCCGGGCTTTTGCGTACAGTTCGTCGACCAGTTCGGCGATACGTGGTTCATGGTTTCCCAGCGCCCAGAGTTCCGGGAAGAAAATGGTGGTCTCCTGGGTGCCCAGGTCATCTATCCAGAATTTCAGCACCGCCAGCAGTTGTTTTTCGGGAGAGTGCCCGGCAATCTGCCGGCGGCGTTCGAATTCCACCAGGTAATCATTAATGATGTATTCCAGCAGGTCCTGCAACAGGTCTTCCTTGGTCCGGTAATAATAGTTGAGGTTGCCGATGGTGATGCCGGCGCGGGAAGCGATCCTGCGCAGGGTGAAGCCGCCATACCCGGCCTCCATGAAGATTTCCCTGGCCGCGTCCAGGATACTGATCAGGCGCGTGATGCCTTTCTCCTGTGTGGCCGTCCCGGACCGGTTCAGGGCCTTGCGTTCTCGTATCAACATGACTGTTTGTCTAGCGGATTTGCCAGGATATATCGACATTCTAGAGTATCGGATAATTTTTTCATAATTTTGGTATAGGACTATTGACCTAATAAGACATATGTCCTAGAATTAGCTGTACCAGTACATCCGGACCCAGAAATTGTTTCCTTCAACAGGTGTCCGAGGGGGTATAAAATGGCAAAAAGAAGCATACTCATCCTGATGGTTTTCGCCATTGCCGGGCCGGTCAATGCCCAGGTGCTTGAGGAAATCATCGTTACCGCGCAGAAACGCGAACAGAATATCCAGGACGTCGGCATCGCCATTACCGCATTTTCCGGCGAGCAGATGCGGCAACTGGGTTATACCAACGCCCAGCAGATCACCGCGCTGGCGCCCGGCGTGCACACCGTACAGCCGAACGGTGAAGCCAACTATGCCCTGGCCATTCGCGGCGCGGCCAACAGCGACTTCGTCGCCAACCAGGAAAGTCCCGTGTCACTCTACGTGGACGAAGTGTATATCTCGCAGATGTCCGGCGCCGGATTCATGCTGTTCGACATGGAACGGGTGGAGATCCTGCGCGGGCCGCAAGGCACCTTGTACGGCCGCAACGCCACCGGCGGCCTGGCCCATTTCGTCACCAACAAGCCCGAACAGGAATTCGGCGGTTACGGTCAGGTCACGGTGGGCGAATACGACCAGGTGAAATTTCAGGGCGCTGTCACCGGCGCATTGACGGATGGGCTGTCCGCCCGGCTGTCCGTTTCCACCCACCACAACAGCGGTTACGTGGAAAACCGCCTGGACCCCGGCAACGACCTGAATAATGCCAATGACTATGCCGGCAGGATGCAACTGCTGTTTGAGCCCAACGAGGATTTTTCCCTGTTGTTGAACGCCCGTTATTCACTGCAGGAGATCCGTACCGGTTTCTTCGAGAATGTCAGCGGCTCGCTCGATGAAGTGGGTAACGGCGTTAAGGAGGACAATTGCGCGCTGTACACGAACTTCAACGGCTATTGCGATGACGACGGCGACAACTTTGCCGGCGACTACGACAAACTCGGCCACAATGACCTGGAAACCTACGGGTTCACCGGCACCCTGAAATGGCAACTGGGCGACAACCAGCTGACCGTGGTCATGGACCGCCAGGGCGTGGAACGCGACTATATCGAAGATTCGGACGCCAGCCCCCATGCCGATTTCAACTTTTTCCTCAATACCGACGCCGAGCAGTGGTCCACCGAGATCCGCCTGGACGGGGAGACGGACCGCTTGCGCTGGGTGGCCGGTTATTATTACCTGGATATCGATATCGCCGACGCCAACGGCGCGGAGATACCGGGGCTGGGCACAGATCCCGCGGGCACGGGTGGCAATCCGGTGGGAGTCGGTCTTTTTGAGGGTTTTGGATTTGACCCCGTCAGCGCCTTTCTTGCAGCCGGACTGTTTGGGCTGTCCGGGCCGGCGCTGGGTGTTCCCGACCCGGCCGATGCGTACGTCGGCGTTGACAATCCCTACCAGCAACAAAAGGACTCCTGGTCGCTGTTCGGGCAACTCGAGTACGAACTGACCGAGCAGTTTACCTTGCTGGGCGGATTTCGCTGGATTGACGAGACGGTGGATTTCCACTACGAAAGCAACGTGGTCTGGTTCCCCAATGACGGCAGCGTGGAACGCAACGGTAATCCCAACATCGCCGTTCCCACCGCGGCGTTTATCGAAATCCTGGGTTATCCGCCCCTGTCTGTGCTTGATTACACCGGCGCCTATAATGAGGGTCTGTGGTCTGCCAAGGTGGAACTGGACTGGCGGCCAAACGATGACCTGCTGGCTTACGCCAGTTGGAACAGGGGCGTAAAAGGCGGAGGCTTTAACGCGCCGCTGAATCCCCTGCTGGTGTTGGCTCAACCGCAAGGGGTTGTATCATCCCAGGATGAATTTGACGCGCAATTCTCTTTTGGAGAGGAAGAGTTGAATGCCTTCGAGGTCGGCTTCAAATCAACCTTGATGGATGGTTTGGCGCGCCTGAACGCCTCCGCCTACTACAATGATTACAAGGATTTCCAGGCGTTCACCATCGTCAGCCTGGCGACCAACGTGGTCAGCGCTCCGGACGCGGAAAGCATCGGCTTCGAAACCGAGCTGTTCCTGACCCCGGCGGAGGGCCTGGACGTGGCTTTCGGCCTTTCCTATAACGATATGGAAGTTACCCTGGCGGACGGCAGCAAGACCACGTCCATCCAATCGCCGAAATGGAACGTGAACGGCCTGGTTCGTTATGAGTGGCCGGCATTCAACGGCGGTTCAATGGCCATACAGGGAGACATCCATTATCGTTCAAAGCACCATCATTCCGTGACGCGGGCTGATGCCGTTACCGAAGACGGCTACCACATAGCCAACGCTCGCCTTTCCTGGTCATCCGCGGACACCAGGTGGGAAGTAGCCGTGTTTGCCGAGAATATCACCGACGAGAACTACGTGGTCCAGTCCTTCGACATTGCCGCGGTGCTGGGATGGATCGAGGAATACTATGGCCGGCCGCGCTGGGTAGGTGGTAGTATCGCCTATAATTTCTAGGCTAAACTGTTCATCTTGGAAGTAATGGGGAGGCAACAATGAGACGCTCCATTCTCGGCCTGATACTCGGGTTCATATATACAGTGTCCCCGGCGGAACTGCCGGTGGAAACGATCCCGAATGTGGAGACGTTGCCGGCAAGTTACCCGGACACCTGGGTGTATGCCCACGACACCAATTTCTTCTCGCTGAGCGACGCCAAGGTGGTCCTGATCGATGTGGCGGCCGAAAACCGGAATTACAAGGGATCCATCCCCTCGTCGCATTTCCCGTCCTTTCTCGCCGCAACGACCCGCCCGGAAGTATACGTCGCCGAATCCCTGTACTCCCGGCGCATGCGCGGTGAGCGTACGGACCTGGTTACCATCTACGACAAGGTCAATCTCGCCCCCGTCGGCGAGGTCGTCCTGCCCGGCGCCAAACGCGGCATGATCGTCACCCACAAGAACACGCTGCAGTTCCTGGACAACGAAAAATTGCTGCTGGTGTACAATTTCACCCCGAGCACGTCCGTCAGCGTGGTTGATATCGAGAATCGTGCGTTCCTTGCGGAAGTCGGTATTGGCGGCTGCGTCATGATCTACCCGTCACAGCAACGCAGTTTCGGCAGCCTGTGCAACGATAACACCATGCTGGTCACGCACCTGGATGAAAAGGGAATGATCTCGAAACAGGAGCGCACTCCCGCCTTTTTCGACGCCGACACCGACCCGATTTTCGCCAAACCGGCGGTTATTGACGGTGTCTATTATTTCCCCTCGTTCAAGGGCATGGTGCACCCGGTCGATATGAACGCGGCCGACCCCGGGATGGTTGACGCCTGGTCATTGTTGCAGGAGCAGGACCGGCAGGAGAACTGGCGCCCCGGCGGCTGGCAGATTGCAACGGCCCACGAGGCCAGCGGACGGTTGTTTATGCTCATGCACCCGGACGGAGAAGACGGTTCGCATAAAGGAGGCGGTACCGAAGTCTGGGTCTTCGACGTGGATGCAAAAAAACGTGTCGGTCGTATCGTCCTCAAGGAATGGGGCGTATCCATTGAAGTGACCAAGGGTGAACACCCTTACCTGGCCGTGACCAACGGCAATATGGACCTGGATGTTTACTCCGTTGACACCGGTGAATGGCTGCGTTTTATCGGCGGCCGGGCGTTTGAGACGCCGTTTATTCTCCATGCGTCGAGGTAACGGATCAGCTACAGAGAAATAACGTCATGTATTGGTTGGACAAGATTACCGAAAAATTTTCCCGGCAGGTCGCGAACAGCACGTCACGCCGGCACCTGTTGAAGCGCATAGGACTGACCCTGGCCGGCGGCGCTGCGGTGCCGCTGTTGCCGGTGGCCCGGGCCGCGGACACAGGTGGCGGCAGCGGCTACCACGGGGTGGCGCCGCAGACCAGCGACAACCCTGCCGCAGACCCGGGCGATCCGGCCTCCTGCGATTACTGGCGCTATTGCGCCGTAGACGGCTTCCTCTGCAGTTGCTGCGGCGGCACCCACGTTTCCTGTCCCCCGGGCACCGGGATGAACCCCATGACCTGGATCGGCACCTGCAAAAACCCGGCGGACAACCTGAACTACATCATTTCCTACAACGACTGCTGCGGCAAGACATCCTGCAGCCGTTGCCTTTGCAATAACAACGTGGGGGACACTCCTCCTTACCGCGCCTTTTCCAATAATGACATCAACTGGTGCGTGGGCATGGAGAACAGCACGATTTATCACTGCACCACGGCCATCATCCTGGGCGTCGCTACAGAAAAAAGCTAACTGTCCTGTCAGAACGGGGACGGAACTAACACCGTCTCCATTGGTTGGTATATCTCAACACGGACGTTAATCAAACTGGTGTTCTTCAAATTTGATAAGATGCTCAGACCTTTGTACATTATAGAGAGTCGGGAGAAGCTCACGGTCTGATAGCTCTGCAGAGGCTTGACACGGTCTAAAGGAATGAACATCAATCAAACAAAATATCCTGTTGTGGATGTTTTTGCAGGTCCAGGAGGGCTTGGGGAAGGGTTTGCATCAGCATATATGGGCAGGGCATGCCCCCCCTTCCAGGTTGTTTTATCTCTTGAGCGGGATGAATTTGCGCACAAGACATTATTTCTCAGGCATTTTCTCAGGTATTTCCCCGCGGACCAATTTCCTGACGAATACTATGCTTATCTGAAGAGTAGTATTACTCTGGACGAGGTTTATGGCAGGTATCCGAATGAGTTCGCCAAAGCGCAACGAAGCGCTCCGCGATTATCAATCGAGAAAAAGACTCACGGATTAGTCACTGAACTCATCAAACAACGTCTTGCAGACAAAAAAAAATGGGTGCTCGTCGGAGGCCCTCCATGTCAGGCGTATTCGCTGGCAGGCCGCTCACGAATGATGAATAAGCCTGGTTTTGAAGATGACCCGCGTCATTTTTTATACCGTGAATATCTGGCAATCATTAGTAGTCATCGACCGCCCGTATTTGTTATGGAAAACGTAAAGGGCTTACTATCTGCCAAGGTCGATGACGAATCTATTATCCAACGAATTGTTTCAGACTTATCATCTCCAAAATCCGTTAATGGCATGGATGCCAATGGTCTGAGTTACCGGCTTTATTCATTATCAGAGCAAATATCATCTAACGAAGACATTGACCCCCGTATGTTTCTGGTAAAGGCGGAAGAGTATGGCGTTCCGCAAGCCAGACATCGCATGTTCATCGTTGGAGTTCGGAATGATCTGAAAGTAGAACCGTGTCGGCTGCGCCGGGACACGCCACTTTCAGTTGATGAAGTTATTGGAGACTTTCCTAAAATTCGCAGCGGTCTTTCTCGCGGCAACGACAGTTACCAGAACTGGCAAAATGAAATTTTGAAACTTTCCGGTTCAGGGGTGCTAAAGCAACTTAACGGCCACGCTTATGCCAAGGATGTAGCTAACGGGATTCATTTCGGGTTGAATGATTCGACATATCCTCAAGAACGTGTATCGACGAGGTACCCTGGAAAGTTGAGAATAAATCACCCGACCGCTGATGTGTTTTTTGATCCCCGTCTGAATGTTCTGACGGGCCATGAGTCAAGAGGGCACATGGCGTCTGATTTGCGACGCTACAGGTACGCTTCAGTCTTCGCACAGGTGACCGGGAAATGTCCCAGGTTAACTGATTTTCCTGCGTCTTTGCTTCCAACTCATCAGAATGTCAATTCTGAAACACCCAATTTACCATTTTCTGACCGCTTCCGGGTTCAGTTGCCGAATCAGGCAGCCACTACCATCACTTCCCATATTTCCAAGGACGGCCATTATTATATCCACTATGATCCGACACAATGCCGAAGTCTGACAGTTCGTGAGGCGGCGCGTCTTCAAACATTTCCGGACAACTACAGCTTCGAGGGACCGAGAACTGCCATGTACCACCAAGTAGGGAATGCTGTGCCCCCATATCTCGCACGCCAGATAGCGGAAATCATAGCTGATACCTTGGACGCTATGGGAAATCCGGACTGATGGTTGACCGTATATCGGAGGAACGAAGAAGCTGGAACATGTCTCGCATCCGGGGTAAAAACACATCCCCGGAACTCCGACTCAGGTCACTGCTTCATGGCGCCGGCTATCGTTTCCGGCTGCACGGCCCGAAGTTGCCTGGCCGCCCGGACATAGTTCTTAAGAAATACCACGCAGTTATATTTGTTCATGGATGTTATTGGCACAGACATCCCGGTTGTTCGAATGCCACTACTCCGGGCACCCGGACAGAGTTTTGGCAAGCCAAGTTTGATGGGACTGTGAAAAGGGACAAACGTAAGGCCAAGGAATTGAGAGCTTTGGGCTGGCGTGTAATTACTGTCTGGGAGTGTGAACTGGAACAAAGCCCTCAAGTTGTACTTGAAAATATCCATCGGGAACTGGATAGAACTTCCCGCAGCACTTTTAACGAGGTGAAAACGATGACTATAAATCGTATAAATGTCGGCGATTATGTTGTTGATCCCATAGATGGCAGTATCCGCCGGATCATCCTCATCGATAACGACGGATCGGATCACTGGGATGATTCGGTCTATCTTGCCGATGGTGGCGTTATGCGGAGGAGCGAATGCACGGATATACTTCTTGAATCTGAAGTTACAGGATGACAAAAGCTGCTTGAGCTAACAGCTACGCCGCTCGTTCAGCGATTTGGCAGATCTGACCCGCAGACTGGACGGGTAAGAATGCGGATATACTGCTATCGGGACAAGTTCGATATGTGGGACGCTCATCCTGAAAAGAGAGAGAAGTAATCAAAACCCCGGACAGGTGAGGACTGCCAAGACTCGTGGCTATTTGCAACGCCGCCGGATAGGGAACTATATTGACACACGAAAAAAGACTGCCACCGAGCGCTTCCACACTTTCCGCTTCAATGCGCGACCTGGGTTATTCGCTTGAGACCGCTGTCGCAGATTTACTGGATAACAGTATTTCAGCGGAGGCGACCGAGATCCATATCTATTGTGACCTGACGCGGCAAAGCCCGGTCCTCGCAGTCATCGATAACGGAAAAGGTATGGATGCCGATGAGCTTCTTGAAGCAATGCGTTACGGCTCGTCAGGTCCTGCTGAGCAACGATTACCTGGCGATTTGGGCAGGTTCGGCCTGGGTCTCAAGACCGCATCTTTGTCGCAGTGTAGATGCCTGACTGTCGTGAGCGCCCAAAATAATGTTCTGCATTCAGCAGAATGGGACCTTAATCTTATCGATGAAAAGGATGACTGGTTGATTTCAGTTCTGAGCGAGGATGAGATCGGGAAACTCCCTTTTGTTGAGATACTTGGTAAGAACGGAACATTAATACTTTGGAGAGACTTGGATCGACTTCTTGAAGACGTGACCGGTCCAAAGCAGCAAGAAGTCATCAATGAAAAACTTGATGCTCTCGGAAAACATCTCTCCCTTGTGTTTCACAGGTATCTGTCAGGTGAGATACGAGGGAGAAAAAAACTGGCTGTCTTTGTTAATGGTCACAACCTGGAAGCTTTTGATCCTTTTTGCCGGAGCAATTCAGCAACTCAAAGGCTCCCTGAGGAAATCATTCGGATTGACGGTGCCCGTGTGAAGATGCAACCTTATATTTTGCCTCACCACAGTAAACTATCCGTAACTGAGTATGACTACTATCAGAGCCGTAGTGATTTTATATCAAACCAGGGAGCTTACATTTATAGGGATGGACGGCTGATGGCATGGGGTGATTGGTTCAGGCTGATACCAAAAGGGGAAAACACCAAGCTGGCGCGTGTTCAGATAGATTTTCCCACCAGGCTTGATGAATCCTGGACAATAGACATCAAGAAATCTCGCGCCAATCCCCCACTTCAGGTCCGAAATCGACTGAAGCGGGTCATACACAAAATTTCGGACAGAAGCACCACTGTTCATCGAGGGCGGGGAAAAAAGTTATTTGATGAAATCAATACTCCAGTTTGGGAACGCTACGCCGACCAGGGGCAAATCAGGTATTCTCTGAACAGGAAACACCCGCTTATAGTAGCTCTGGAAACCAATCTTGAAGATGGAGCACGAAACAGCCTCAATATTCTTCTTGAAGCAATCGTAGCATCACTTCCCGTAGAAATGATTTATTCGGATTGTTCTACTGACCTGAAGGATGTCCAACAGTCTCAGGTTACAGAGGATGAAGTAATTGATAAGCTTGAAGCATTGAAAGATGTTCTTTTCAATGGAAAGAAAATTGATGCAGAAAGTTTTCGCGAAGTGATAAATTCCTCACGATTTTTTGAAGCTCGTTCAGACATGGTTGAGCAGTTTATTAAGGAGAAATTGATATGAAATCAAATCCGGTAGCAGATGAAAAAGAATTTGTGAACCTGCTGATTTCCTGGATTTCCAGACAGGAAGGAACCCCCACAAGAAATGAAGTTGAGGAAACCGCAGAGAAACTTGCTGGCATATACGATTTTAAGACCAATCTGGAACCTGTCATCACAGAAGCCTTAACCGCTGTTGATACCCGCATGGGAGCCGGTGTCTCTCTGGTAGATAATGAAGCTCCACATGATGACGAATGGGTATCCAAGCGTAATGACATCACTTGGACTTACTCAGGTGCTTATGAAGAATACCTCAAAGGAGAGCGCTGGGCGCCGCCGGTTATTCAATCCCTGAGTGATGTTTCAGCCAGGATTCTAGGTCATCTACAGGATCCCGCCAGTGAAGGTGACTGGGACCGTCGCGGCCTTGTAATCGGTCACGTTCAGTCGGGTAAAACTGCTAACTACATGGGTGTTATTGCCAGAGCAGCTGACGCGGGTTACAAGTTCATTATTGTTATCGCAGGCATACATAATAATCTCAGAAAGCAGACACAGGAACGCATTGATGAAGGATTTGTAGGACGTTCAAGCGAACCGGGTAACCGTGTCAGCGTTGGAGTGGGCATCAAAGAGGGCTATCCCTATCCCGCCACTCTCACAAACATACACCACGATTTTAAAAAAAACACCGCAGCGCAAAGTGGCTGGAAAATTAATGATTTCACGAAGCCGGTCATACTCGTTATTAAAAAGAATGTGCGGACATTGGATTCTTTGCACAACTGGTTGAAGGATATGAATGCACAAGGCCGCGGTAGAATCTCCGATGTGCCGATGCTGATGATCGATGATGAAGCGGATCATGCTTCGATAAACACCAACAGGGAAGATATAGACCCCACGCGAACTAACGCAATGATTCGCAAGATATTGAGACTTTTTGCGAAATCATGTTACGTGGGTTACACCGCTACTCCATTCGCAAACATTTTTATCAATCCTGAATCATACGGTGACGAAGAAGTTTATAAGGAATTGTTTCCTCGTGATTTTATCTATTGCTTAGACCCACCTTCTACCTATTTCGGGCCGGAAAGGGTTTTTCTTGATGAAGATGATAGTGCGGAAGAAATTCTGGAACCAATAATTGATTGTGAAAACTATCTGCCACAGACTCACAAGAACTATTATGAAATTCCAGATTTGCCGCCCAGCCTTTACCAGGCCATCGATCAGTTTATTGTTGCCAGGGCTATTCGAAATCTTCGGGGTCATGCGAACAGACATTGCTCGATGATGATAAACGTTTCTCGCTTTGTAGTAGTGCAACAGTCAGTGAGAAATTTAATCAGTGTCTATTTAAAGAAAATGCGTGAAGCGGTCAAAGCCAATTACAAGATGCCGGATGCTGTTGCCGACCATAACGAGTATATGCAAGCGTTGAAGGAAAGGTTTATCCAAGACTACAAGCGTTGTGGTGCTGATTGGAGAGATGTGAAAAAAGAATTATTTGTAATTTGGGAGCATCTTGGCATTTACACGATAAATAGTAAATCTGATGAAGTGTTGGATTATAAGAAATATGAACGGGAAGGTCATGGGCTGACTGCTATAGCGGTAGGGGGGCTCAGCCTTTCCCGAGGCCTTACCATTGAAGGGCTGTGTGTCAGTTATATGTATCGCAATACTCGGATGTATGACACCCTGATGCAGATGGGCCGTTGGTTCGGTTTTCGTCCAAGTTACGAAGACCTGTGCAGGGTTCACCTGTCAGATGATTCAATAAACTGGTACGCTCATATTGCAGATGCTTCCAAAGAACTGCGACAGCAGATCCGAAGAATGCGCCAAGCCGATCTCAGCCCCACACAATTTGGACTCTACGTGAAAGCGCACCCTGATAGTTTGTTGATTACTGCGCGGAATAAAATGCGTAGCGGCGAATCGGTAAAACTCAAACTGAATCTCAGCGCAAAGCTTATCGAAAGTTATACTTTACCTGTACACGGTGATATAAATCAGAGAAATGAGAAGCTGATCGCGAAATATTGGCAAGCTGGATTTGGGCGACAAGAGATAGAGCGTACTGCTAAAGGCTGGATTGTAAGAGACGTTCCCACCGGGGTCATAGAGGAGTTTCTGTTTGAATTTGTGACTCACCCCTCCTTTACGGATCGAAAAAATCATGCCAATCAATATCTTCAAGCACTCTCCGCCCGGTATACAAAGGGTGATGTTTTATTGATCTCGCTTCAAAACAATGACGAAGATGCCAAGCAATATCGCCTTGGTGTACAGGAGCGGGGAAGCGCTCAAAACAAGGGGGATGCTTGGAGAATGAGTAAGGATCGCGTGGCAAGTCGTGGAGATGAGAAACTTGGCCTTACCCCCCAACAAGAGGAAGACGCGGAGGCATTGTCGCTTAAGGATGATCCCCCTCCAAAGGCACCTTCGGACATCCATTTTCGAATAGTGCGTAACAAACCTTTATTGATGCTTCATGTGATTAACCCGAGTCGGACAGAACAGCAACGTGTTCCGGCCTTTGGTATCAGCTTCCCCGAAAATAACTATGAAACGGAAATTGAGGTGGTGGCTAACACTGTATGGATAGAGCAAATGTACGATACTTCTACCGACAGCCCCGACCAGGAAGATGACTATGACGAGTAAGGTAATTCCATGGGATGAAATCCAAATTCCAGAAGCGGAATACAATGTCCGTCTGATAGCGACTAATAGTTCCATCCCTCTTTACTGGGGTAAGGATACAGCAGGTCATTGTCTGTTCATAATAGAACTGGAGGGCGACCATATTGACCAGTTTCGGAAAGACAGCACTTCAGTGCAAGGGATTAGTCTCGACCTTAGGGGATTCGGTGCCGCCACTAAACAGGGCATTGTTCTGACGCTGGAAAAGCATATCGATAAGGATCTTTTTCTAAGCCTGTGTGAAACTCTCGTTACCAGCCTTCAGCCTGTAACAGACTCCGGAACAGCACTTGCAGTTACCCTGACTCACATCAACCGATGGAAGCTGTTCATGTCGGGCAGAAAAAGTCGTGTTCTTTCTACTGAGGAGATCAGGGGGCTTTTCGCTGAGTTGCAGTTTCTCCGATTTTTGTACAAGAACAGATTGAGCGAAGTTGCAGCAGTTGAGTCTTGGGTAGGACCGGGAGGCAGCCACCAGGATTTTATATTTGGCAATACAGCAGCGGAGATTAAATCAGTATCAGGAAGAGAGCGGAGCACAGTTCGGATTTCTTCTGAAGAGCAATTGGAGACTCTTTGCGACAATCTTTTTCTGATAATTTATCGTCTGAATGCAGTGCCTGAGTCTGGCCAGTCCGTATCGTTAAATGAGTTGGTTCGACTCGTTGAGCAGGAATTGAACGATGCATCCGCAGTTGAAGAATTACTGAGACGTCTTGCAGCGTACGGTTATGTGGATATTGCTGAGTACGATACACCTAAGTTCGTAGTAGCCTCACGAGATGCTTATTTCGTTGAAAAAGACTTTCCTCGCCTTGTCCGTTCCCGGATACCCGATGGGATTGTGAGAACAACGTATGAAATTGAGTTGGAAAAAATCGCGGTATTTAAATGTGATATCACTAGAGCGGTAGAGAATTGATGCAACAGACAGTACAGGAATTTTTCCACGACTTCAGACAGGAACTGCTGGCCGGGACTGATGCGGGGAATCAGTTTCAGATTGCAGAATTTATGGAATTGATCACGGAGGAGCTTACAGAGACAGGGTTTGTGGAAGGGTTTGATTTCTGTCATTATCGTGCACTGCGCGGAATGCGCGTTGACGGATACTGGTTCAATGACGAAAATGCATTGTATCTGTTTATCGCAGACTTCGATAACAGGGATGAACTTGAATCACTTACAAGGACGGAAGTGGAGGCAGTATTCAAGCGGGTGACAAACTTCTTTGAAGCCAGCAGGAATAGGGAGTTGTATCGTGAGCTTGAAGAGACATCACCCGAGTACGGACTTTCCCGTGAAATTGCGGACCGCAAAGGCCAGATACTCAGCGTCAACTTTTTTCTTCTATCAGAACGTGTTTTGAGTGACCGGCTTCAGATTCTTGATGATAATGTAATAGCAGATACTCCTGCCACTTACGCCATCTGGGATATCTCACGCCTGCAGCGCCAACGGGCATCTCGCGGGCACAAGGAACCCTTGGATATCGATTTTCAGGAGATGTTTGACACGGGAATCTCTTGCCTGCGGGCAGATTTAGGCTTGGATTCCTACCAATCCTACCTCATTGTCATACCGGGTGAAATTCTTTCAACCCTGTATGAAAAGCATGGTTCAAGATTATTGGAACAGAATGTCCGTTCATTCCTTCAAGCAAGAGGTAAGGTAAACAGGGGTATCCGAACGACTATTATCAGTGAACCAAACAACTTCTTTGCTTATAACAACGGTATTACAGCGACCGCTCAGGAAGTGGAAACCATTGAGAACGGGACCGGTTTGCAAATTATGCGAATCAAAGATCTGCAAATTGTCAACGGCGGGCAGACCACGGCCTCGTTGTTCCATACTCGGCGGAAGGATAAAGCGTCTCTTGAAAAGATCTTCGTACAGATGAAGCTCTCTGTTATTGATCCCGAGGAAAGTGAGAAGATGGTGCCTCGTATTTCCGAGTATGCCAACACACAGAACAGGGTGAGCGCAGCTGACTTTTATTCCAACCACCCGTTCCATATACGCATGGAGGAATTTTCGCGAAGAATTTGGGCACCTGTTCAGCATGGAGAGCAAAGGGAGACTAAATGGTTTTATGAACGAGCAAGAGGACAATACGCCGATGCGCAGTCGAAAATGACACCATCTGAGCAACGGCGCTTCAAAGCAGAATACCCAAGGCCTCAAATGTTTACCAAAACTGATTTGGCAAAGTTTGAGAATGTCTGGGAAGATCATCCAAAATGGGTCAATCTTGGAGCGCAAAAGAACTTTGTACAATTTGCCGGACGCATCGCAAGGCAATGGGATAAGTCCCCTAATACCTTCAATGAATTTTACTATAAACGAGCTATCGCCCGCGCGCTTGTTTTTAGACGAACTGAAAAACTGGTATCTGCCCAATCATGGTACGACGGTGGATACAGGGCAAATATTGTTGCTTACACGATTGCTGTCATCCGTGAAATATGTGAAAGGCAGCAAAAAACTGTTGATTTTTTAGGAATATGGAAAACTCAGGAACCGCCTCAGATGCTTATTGACAGTCTCGCTGTTGCAGCGAAGTTTGTAAATGAACGTATCGTACATCCTCCGTCTGGTATTTCGAATGTTACCGAATGGTGCAAGAAGGATGCCTGTTGGACAGGGTTGCAGTCAGACATTGAGATATTGAAAGCTTCTCTCCCTGCTGGAATTTGGGATGTACTCATTTCTATCGACGAGAAAGATGAAAAAATGAGAGAAGCTAAGAAAACACAAAAGATTGATAATGGAATTGATGCACAAAAAAAGTCTTTAGAAATCGGAGCTGATCAATGGTCAACAATTTTTCAGGGACTGTCAGAAAAAGGAGACTTATCACCTAAAGAGGCCGGAATTCTGAAGATAGCACAACAGATACCAGCCAAGATTCCATCAGAAAAACAGAGCATGATTCTTATGGATATACTGGAAAAAGCGCGAGACGAAGGGCTGTATGCCTGATTTACTTTTCTGTTAATATTTTATGATAAATTCCGATTATCCCGGCCTGAATTTTAACCTAGGCGAGACCGCGGAAATGCTGCGCGAATCAGTGCATGACTTTGCCCAAGCGGAAATCGCGCCGTTGGCAGCCGAAATTGACAGGACCAATGAATTTCCCGCGCATCTCTGGCGCAAATGTGGCGACATGGGATTATTGGGCATTACCGTTGAGGAAGACTACGGCGGCGCAGGTATGGGGTACCTGGAGCACGTGGTGGCTATGGAAGAGATCAGCCGGGCTTCCGCTTCCGTGGGCCTGTCTTACGGCGCCCATTCCAACCTGTGTGTCAACCAGATACGGCGCAACGGCGATGAGCGGCAGAAACGTAAATACCTGCCGGGCTTGATCAGCGGCGAGCATCCCGGCGCGCTGGCCATGTCCGAAACGGGCGCTGGTTCCGACGTGGTGGGTATGCGCCTGCGCGCGGATAAACAGGGCGCTAAATACATTCTCAACGGCAGCAAGATGTGGATAACCAATGGGCCCGATGCGCATACCCTGGTTGTCTACGCAAAGACAGACCCTGCCGCAGGTCCGCGGGGCATCACCGCGTTCATCATAGAAAACGGCTTCACGGGTTTCTCCACGGCGCAGAAGCTGGACAAACTGGGAATGCGGGGCTCCAACACCTGTGAACTGGTGTTCGAGGACTGTGAGGTGCCGGCAGAAAATGTACTGGGCAAGGTCAACGAAGGAGTCAAGGTGCTGATGAGCGGCCTGGATTACGAGAGAGCCGTGCTCGCAGGAGGACCCCTGGGCATCATGCAGGCCTGCATGGACGTGGTCATCCCTTATATCCACGAACGCAAGCAGTTCGATCGGCCAATAGGCGAGTTCCAGCTCATGCAGGGAAAGATCGCCGACATGTACACCACCATGAATGCGTGCCGCGCCTACGTTTATGCGGTTGCCATGGCCTGCGACCGCGGGGAGACGGCCCGCAAGGATGCCGCGGGCGCCATCCTCTATGCCGCAGAGAAGGCCACCTGGATGGCGCTGGAGGCTATCCAGGCCCTGGGCGGTAATGGCTACATCAACGAATTCCCTGCCGGACGCCTGCTGCGCGATGCGAAACTGTACGAGATCGGCGCCGGCACCAGCGAAATCCGGCGCATGCTCATCGGCCGGGAACTTTTCGAGGAATCGGCCTGATGACTATCCATAGATCAGCAGTTCCCGCTAAATTCCGGGGTCAGAGTAAAAACCCATCGGAATATGCAGTTTTATCGTACATCACCATGGGTTTTTACTCTGACCCCACCATCTGACCGAGGTTAGCGGGAACCACTGATAATTTCATGACTAGTATAAAATCAGCGATGAATCCTCATTCCGAAGACTTCAAGGCGAACGCCGCTGCCATGCGCTCACTGGTCGATGATCTGAACGACAAGGTCGGTATCGTAGCGAGGGGCGGGGATGAAAGAGCCCGCAAGAAACACCAGTCACGCGGAAAACTGTTACCCCGTGACCGGATAAAACACCTGTGTGACCCGGGTTCGCCCTTCCTGGAACTGTCCCAGCTTGCCGCTTGGGACATGTATGACAATGCCGTGCCGGCCGCGGGGGTCATCACCGGCATCGGCCGCGTGGCAGGGCGCGAATGCATCATTGTCGCCAACGATGCCACCGTCAAGGGTGGCACCTATTACCCGCTCACGGTGAAGAAACACTTGCGCGCCCAGGAAATTGCCGGGATGAACCATTTGCCGTGTATCTACCTGGTGGATTCCGGCGGCGCGTTTCTGCCGAAACAGGACGAGGTGTTCCCGGACCGGGACCACTTCGGTCGCATCTTCTACAACCAGGCCAACCTGTCGGCCAGGGGCATCCCGCAGCTCGCCGTAGTGATGGGTTCCTGCACTGCCGGCGGCGCCTATGTGCCGGCCATGTCCGACGAGAGCATCATAGTCAAAAACCAGGGAACGATATTTCTCGGCGGCCCGCCCCTGGTCAAGGCGGCGACCGGCGAGGTGGTCAGCGCGGAAGACCTGGGCGGCGCGGACGTGCATTCGCGCCGGTCGGGCGTTACGGACCACTACGCGCTGAACGACCGGCATGCCCTGGAGCTCGCCAGGCGTTCCGTGAGCCACTTCAACATGCCGGAACGTGCGGTTCTTCAGACCCGGGAGACGGTTGAACCGGAATATGACATCGAAGAGATCGACGGCGTGATCCCCCCGGATACGCGCAAACCCTTCGAGGTGCGGGAGGTCATTGCCCGGCTCGTGGACGGCAGCGAATTTGCCGAGTTCAAGGCCTTGTACGGCACCACCCTGGTATGCGGGTTTGCCCGTATTTACGGCTACCCGGTGGGCATTATCGCCAATAACGGCATCCTGTTTTCCGAATCGGCCCTGAAGGGGACGCATTTCATCGAGTTATGCAGCCAGAGGCGGATACCCCTGGTATTTCTCCAGAACATCACCGGTTTTATGGTGGGACAAAAGTACGAGGCCGGCGGCATAGCAAAGGACGGCGCCAAGATGGTGACGGCCGTCGCTACTACCTCCGTGCCCAAGTTCACCGTGATCATCGGCGGCAGTTTCGGCGCCGGCAACTACGGCATGTGCGGGCGCGCCTACAACCCGCGCCTCCTGTGGACCTGGCCCAATGCCCGGATCTCGGTCATGGGCGGCGAACAGGCGGCCAATGTGCTGGCGCAGGTGAAGCTGGACAACCTGAAAGGCGACTGGCCGCAGGCGGAACAGGAATCCTTCAAGCAGGAAATCCGGCAACAATACGAAACCCAGGGGCATCCGTATTACGCCAGCGCCCGCCTGTGGGACGACGGTATCATCGCGCCGCGGGACACACGCCGGGTCCTGGGCCTGGGCATTTCCGCATCCCTCAACGCGCCGCTGGAAGACACCCGTTTCGGGTTATTCCGCATGTAACGGGACATCCGGAATACTCGGGGTCAGAGTAAGTGTCGTCAGAATTTTTACTCTGACCCCAAATATCAACCAGCGTGAGAATAACGAAAAAGCCATGCCATACACATTTATTACTTATAAAACCGATCATCGGAACGTAACCACGATTACCCTGAACCGTCCCGATAAACACAATGCCTTTAACGAGGATTTTATTGCGGAATTGAGCAATGTCCTGGACGACATCCGCCGGGACCGGGACTGCAAGCTGATGGTTTTGCGCTCCAACGGCAAAAATTTCTCCGCAGGCGCGGACCTGGACTGGATGAAACGCATGGCCGGTTACACGCGCGCAGAGAACGTCCGGGACGCCAATGCCCTGGCGGAATTGCTCTACAGGCTTAATTTCCTTCCCGTGCCCACCATCGCCAGGGTACAGGGCGCGGCCATGGGCGGGGGCTGCGGCCTGGTGGCGTGCTGCGACGTGGCCCTGGCGGCGGACAATGCCGTGTTTGCCTTCAGTGAAGTGAAGCTCGGCCTGATCCCGGCCACCATCAGCCCATACGTGATACGCGCAATCGGGGAGAAACAGGCGCGCCGCTATTTCCAGACCGCGGAACGCTTCGGCGCCGTACAGGCCAGGGAACTGGGCCTGGTTTCCGAGGTCATGGAAGAATCAGGGCTGGATGATGCCTTGGGAAAAACCGTCGATCTGATATTGTCCAACAGTTCCGAAGCGGTAAAAGCGGCGAAACAACTGGCGTTTGACGTGGCAGGCCGGCCGGTAACCCCGGAACTCCTGCAACAGACCAGCGAGAGCATCGCCGACATACGCGCATCCGAGGAGGGCAAGGAGGGCTTGTCCGCGTTCCTGGAAAAGCGTAAACCGGCGTGGCTGAAGTGATCAAAATTGAACATGGATGTACAGGATATACAGGATAATTATGATTTCTTTTACAACACAGTCGATGGTTCCGTTGATTAAGGACATTCGTATGCTTTGCGAATAAGATCGTATTCCATGTTTTTCACAAGACATTTTTATTCTTCCTATCCTGTATATCCTGTACATCCATGTTCAATAAAATACTGATCGCCAATCGAGGGGAGATAGCCTGCCGCATTATCCATACGGCAAAACGCCTGGGTGTCGGGACGGTCGCGGTGTATTCCGAGGCGGACGTCAATGCGCGCCATGTGAGTCTGGCCGATGAAGCCGTGGCCATCGGGCCGGCGCCGGCCCGGGACAGTTACCTGGCCGCGGAGAAACTGATCGCCGCGGCTGAACGCACCGGGGCAGAGGCAATACATCCCGGTTACGGCTTCCTCTCGGAGAATGCCGGTTTTGCCGAAGCCTGCGGGGACGCCGGGGTCACCTTCATCGGTCCGTCGTCCCGGGCAATCGAGGCCATGGGATCCAAAAGCGCGGCCAAAACCATTATGCGGCAGGCCGGCATCCCCCTTGTCCCGGGTTACCACGGTGACAACCAGGACGAGATGTTCCTCCTGGGCGAGGCGGAAAAAATCGGTTTTCCGGTCATGCTCAAGGCATCGGCGGGCGGCGGCGGCAGGGGCATGCGGGCAGTGAACGGCGCGGCGGAATTCAGTGAAGCGCTGCGTTCGGCAAAGCGGGAGGCGCTGGGCGCGTTCAATGACGACAGGATGCTTCTGGAAAAATACCTGGAACAGCCCCGGCACATCGAGATCCAGATCTTCTGCGATCAACATGGCAATGCGGTACACCTGTTCGAACGAGACTGCTCGATCCAGCGGCGCCATCAAAAGGTTCTGGAAGAAGCCCCGGCGCCCGGCATGACGGATGAAACGCGCGGCGCAATGGGCGACGCCGCGATCAGCGCAGCCCGGGCCATCGATTACACCGGGGCCGGCACGGTTGAATTCATTGTCGATACGGACGGCAGGTTCTATTTCATGGAGATGAACACCCGCCTGCAGGTCGAGCACCCGGTGACCGAATTTATCACCGGCCAGGACCTGGTCGAATGGCAGTTGCGGGTCGCCGCGGGCGAACGCCTGCCGGCAAGCCAGGACCAGCTTGCCATCGACGGCCACGCCCTTGAGGCGCGTATCTACGCAGAGGACCCGGATAACGGTTTCCTGCCGTCCACCGGCAGCCTGGGTCACCTGCGATTCCCGGCGGAAACCCCACAGGTGCGGGTGGATACCGGTGTGCGGCAGGGGGACACCATCTCCGTTTATTATGATCCGCTGATCGCAAAACTCATCGTCCGGGCCGGCGATCGCAGGAACTGCCTACGGCGCATGCTCGAGGCTTTGAGACAAATACAGGTGGCGGGGGTCACAACCAATATCGATTTTCTGACCTCGGTGATTTCCCATAAAGCGTTCCATGCCGCGGATTTCGACACCGGTTTTATTGACCGTTACCGGGCCGAACTGGTACCGGATAAGGCGCCGGCAAGCCCCGATATCCTTGCCCTGGCCGCGCTGTACCAGACGCTGTGGCGCGACTCCCGGTCCTGCCGGGAAGCCGCAACCTCGGACGATCCGACGTCACCCTGGTGGGCAACCGACAACTGGCGGCCCAACCTTGTGGAGGAAGAACATTTCAGTTTCCACGACGGCACCGGGGAATATGAAGTGGGAATGGCCATTGCAGGCAACAGGCGTGAGCATTCGGAGCGGGATTACGTCATCCGTACCGGCGGGCAGGTCATGAGCGCATCTGGCCGGCTTGAAGCGGACGGCAGACTGGCGGCAATACTGGACGGAATGCAACGGCGTATCGACGTAGCCGAAGACCATAACCACCTGGTAATCTTCGAAGCGGGCAATACCTGCCGGTTGAAGCGGTTATCGGATGGCAGCCATTCCACGGAAGAGGAAGCGGCCGGCAACCTCATCTCCCCCATGCCCGGCACGATCATCGAAGTGATAGCAAGCGAAGGGCAACAGGTCAGCAAAGGCGACACGCTGCTGGTACTGGAGGCGATGAAGATTGAACACACCATAGTCGCGCCCCACGATGGCACGGTGCAGGCCCTGCACTACCGGGCAGGGGACATGGTGGAGGAGGGGGTGGAGTTGCTGGTGCTGGCAGAAATTAGCTCGATATAATCGACTTAATTAAGATTATAAGAATTTCTTATCATCCCGCGTACCTGCGACTCGTCACTCATTGCATCCTTCCTGGGATGCAACCCTGCGGGCGGCTATCGCCGTGCAAATCGGCTATCCTGCCGATTTGTCCCGCGCAGGCGGGAATCCAGTCAAACAACTTTCCTTATAACTTCAGACTGCCCATCCGGCAGATAACACTTCCGCCTGCTCCAACACCGTCCGTGTCGCTTTTTCCTGCTTGTCAGGAGGATAACCATGTTTGCGCAGAATGCGCTTGACCAGCCGGCGTAGGTGGGCGCGCACGTTCTCGCGTAGGGTCCAGTCAATAGTGACGTTATTACGCACTGTCTCGACAAGCTCCCGGGCAATTGTCCTGAGAGTCTCATCGCCCAGAACCTGAACCGCGCTGTCATTGGTCTCAAGGGCGTCATAGAAAGCAAGCTCCTCTTCCCCCAATCCCAGCTTTTCGCCACGGGCATTGGCCTCGCGCAGGTCCCGCGCAAGCTGGATCAATTCTTCAATAACCTGCGCGGCCTCAACCGCTCGATTCTGGTACTTGCGAAGAGTCTGCTCCAGCATCTCTGCGAAAGAACGGGCCTGGACGACATTCTTGCGACGCCGGGCAGACAACTCGCCCTTCAACAACTTTTGTAAAAGTTCAACCGCGAGATTCCGTTGAGGCATGCCGCGCACCTCAGCGAGAAACTCATCCGAGAGGATGGAAATGTCGGGTTTTTCCAATCCGGCGGCGGCAAAAATATCGACCACTCCTTCTGAGGCCACCGCGCGGGAAATGATTTGCCGGACGGCATGATCCAGGTCCTCCTCCGGCCGCGCCTCGGTCGAAGCGCGCTTGGCCAACACCGATTGGACTGCCTGAAAGAATGCCACGTCGTCGCGAATGCGGATCGCTTTATCATGGGGCACAGCCAGGGCAAACGCCTGGGACAGTTCACGCACCGCCTGTATAAGACGTTCTTTCCCGTTCTCCTGTGCCAGGACGTGTTCCTGCGCGGCCGGCAGGAGGGACAGCCGTTCTGCCGGTTTACCTGTGACCCACCTGGAACGCTCAAAGCCATGGAACAATCCACAACAAATCTCGTACTTCTCAAGCATTACCGCTACCGCTTCCTCCTGGTTGAGCGCCGTCTGCCCGGTACCGCCGCTTTCCGTGTAGGTCGCGAGCGCACGCTTGAGTTCATGGGCAAGACCCAGGTAATCGACAACCAGGCCGCCGGGTTTGTCCATGAACACCCGGTTGACCCGCGCGATAGCTTGCATCAACCCATGCCCGCGCATCGGTTTGTCGACATACATGGTATGCAGGCTTGGCGCGTCAAACCCGGTCAGCCACATATCCCGGACCAGTACCATGTTGAAATGATCATCCGAGTTGCGAAACCGTTTCGCCATGGTTTCGCGTCGAGGTTTGTTACGAATGTGCGCCTGCCAATCCGGTGGGTCTGAGGCAGCGCCGGTCATCACAACCTTGAGGCTGCCCTTGTCGTCGTCATCGTGATGCCATTCAGGACGAAGCCGCACCAGTTCGCGGTAAAGATCGACACAGATGCGTCTGCTCATACAAACAATCATCGCCTTGCCTTCCATGGCCTCAAGGCGCGCTTCGAAATGCGCGACGATATCCTGGGCGACAAGCGCCAGTCGCTTTTCAGCGCCCACAATCGCCTCGAGTTGCGCCCACTTGGTCTTGAGCTTTTCCTTGCGCTCAATTTCTTCCCCTTCAGTGGCTTCCTCGAAACCGGTATCGATACTCGGGCGTTCGTTCTCATCGAGAGCGAGCCTGGCAAGCCTGCTCTCGTAGTAGATGGGCACAGTCGCCGTATCCTGGACGGCCCGCTGAATGTCGTAAACGCTGATGTAATCACCAAACACTGCACGTGTGTTGGCGTCCTGAAGTTCGATTGGAGTTCCGGTAAAACCGATAAAAGAGGCATTGGGGAGCGCATCCCGTAGATGCCGCGCAAAACCATCGATGAAATCGTACTGGCTGCGGTGCGCCTCGTCCGCGATCACCACAATATTGCGCCGCCCGGACAGCACCGGGTGATGGTCACCTTTTTCTTCCGGGAAGAACTTCTGGATGGTGGTGAATACTACGCCGCCTGATTCCACCGCGAGCTTCGAGCGCAAGTCTGTCCGGTTCTCTGCTTGTACCGGCGGTTGGCGTAACAGGTCCTGACAGTTTGCGAATGTGCCAAAAAGCTGATCATCCAGGTCGTTACGGTCGGTCATTACCACGATGGTCGGGTTTCCCATTAACGGCTCGCGGATGATACGGCCTGCGTAGAAAGCCATAGTCAGGCTCTTGCCCGAACCCTGGGTGTGCCATACAACACCGATGCGCCGGTCCCCCGGCGCGCCGCCCGGCTTGCTGCCCGCTTCATACCGGCCCGGCTCCTCAGCCTGCTTGAGTTCGGCAGCCCGCAAGGTCTCCGCAACCGCCACATTCACCGCATGGAACTGGTGGTAACCGGCCATCTTTTTTACCAGCGCCCCGCTGCCGTCATCCTCGAATACGATGAAGTCACGCAGGAGAGCGAGAAAACGGCGTTTTTCCAGTACCCCTTCGATCAATACCTGGAGATCAGGCAGAAACACAGGAGCGAGCTCCTGGCCGGCAATCGTTCGCCATGGTTTGAACCATTCCCTTCCCGCTGTCAGTGAACCGATACGCGTATTAACGCCGTCCGAGACAATGAGAGCGGCATTGAATGAAAACAGAGTAGGCAACTCGTTTTTATAGGTCTGAAGTTGCTGCCAGGCGCTCCAGACTGTGGCATCCTCATCCGCGGGGTTCTTGAGTTCAATCAGCGCAAGCGGCAGGCCATTGACGAACAACACAACGTCCGGACGGCGCTCATGCTTATTCTCGTTGACAGTGAACTGGTTGACTGCAAGCCAGTCATTTTTGTCCGGGTCATCGAAATCGAGCACCTGCGCCTGCGCCCCGCGGACAGCGCCTTCATCGGTGCGATATTCCACCGTGACGCCATCCACCAACATACGATGAAACGCCCGGTTGCGAGCTTCCAGCGTGGAACCTTCCGGGCGGGTCAGTTTACGGAATGCATCATCCAGGGCTTCGTCCGGGAGGTCCGGGTTGATGCGCCCCAAGGCGCCGCGCACGGTTGAAGCAAAAAAAACATCAGAATACTCTTTGCGCAGGGCATGAGGGCCTGGCGGCATATCCGGCCCGGCGATGACGTTGTATCCCAACCCCCGAAGCCAATCGAGAGCGGCATCTTCCACGACTGATTCCGACAACACAGCCATGGAATTACTCTATCTGTCGCAATGGCGGAAGGGACTCCATGCGCGTTAACCACTTGTCGAAATGGCGGCACTCGGCGCGGATGCGGTCGAGACCAATTCGAGAAGATATTGCTTGGCCGTGTCTCACCTTTTTATAGGGGGGACGGAGATGGCGCAAACGAGCTGAGGGATGCGTATCATGCCCATCGTTAATATGCTCAGGACTGGAGACCGATTGTCGAATCGCTTTAAGCTGGCCGATGAACCCTTTCCATGCGGACTGAACCTTCGCAAACTGCGCGATATCCGAAAAAAGCAACGACTCGAATTCGTAAGGCTGAATATGGGGAAGAAACCGGTCCTGGCGACACCCCACTTCTTGAATAACCCTTGCATGAAAGCCGGCTTCAATAGCCGCGGACCGATCTAACGGGTCGGCTTGGGCAGTGGCTTCGGAAAGGCCCGGGAAATTAGATGGCAAGGCATATAGATCGAAGAATGTAGTCACATAAATGTCACGTCGTTCCCTTAGAGTATTCCGAAGAAAGCGTAGTACCCGTTGTTCGTTGAGCGCTCCCCCGCTCGCACGTTTTGACGTCGCAATGAGTCTCGGCTGGACAAATATATCTCGGACTGCCAAGGGGGGCCCAAGAACCCTATTCACAAAGTACTCTTCAATCTGGCCCTCGCAGACGATAATTGCGTTTATCACCGTCCGGGTCTACCGCCAAATATGTTCATTTTCCATAGATCACCAAGCGCGTAGTCTTCAAGCCAGTCTTTCAGGTTATCACGATCCAGTCTCTCGAAACAGGATGCTCCGTCCTTACGGTCGACCACTACGATATCCTCGGGCTCAAGCTGGTTAACAAGGTCAGCGGACTGCGTTGAGACAATAAGTTGTCGTGAATCGCTGGCTTGCTGAAGCATTTCGGCTAACAAGGTAAGCGCGGAGGGATGCAGACCCAACTCAGGTTCGTCAATGAGTATCAGGTCCGGTTGAAGTTGCACTGGCTGCAGAAGCAAGGTCGCGAGGCAGATGAAACGTAGAGTGCCATCGGATAGCTGACGCGGCCCCAATACCGTATTATCAGGGTCGTTCGTATGGAACCATTCCAATTCCATGCGCTCGTGCGTATCCCTGCGATAGTTCGTCTCACCGAAGAATGGGGCCGCTAGCCGAACCGTTTCAATGATCTGCTGATAGTGTTCTGGGTATTGCTCGCGCAAATGACGTAGAAATGGCCCAAGATTTCCGGCATCGGGTTTCAAAAGGAGATTATCTCTGACTGCCTGTGGCTGACGTACAGGTGCTGTCGTACTGGTGTCGTGGAAATGGTACACGCGCCATCCGGCAATCGCTGTCCGTACATAAGGGGCAAAACTATCCTCTCCTGTTTCATCAACGTCCTTCAGTTTCGATTCATCGTAACCGCTACCCAGAAAATGTGTGGGTGTGCTCCAATCACCAAAAAAACGTGTTTCCTCCCGGCCGAATATAAAGTGGTCTCCAGTCGGGACAAGGGAGAAACGGTAGCCGTTACTTCCAAAGGAGAGCTCGGCTTCTATACCATTGGTTCGCTTTATACCGCCAAAAAGCAAAGCATCCGGTCCGCCCTGTTCAGCAACAAAGACTTGAAGACGCTTCTCGACCAAGCGAGCCAGCATGTGAAACAGATCAATGAAATTACTCTTGCCAGCGCCATTTGCTCCGATCAGAACATTCAATTGTCCGGGCTTGAAGTCTTCAAGCGAACGGATGGATTTGAAGCCGCGTACGGTGAGACTTTCCAGTTTAGCCATGATTTATCGTGATATTTGCACGTTTGGTCATAGTGTGTCACAAAATGAGGAATATTTGCTAAACGGCTTGCAGGACGAACCTTGCCCATTCGGAAAGTTCATCCTCTCCCGTATGTAGTTCATCTGCAACCTTTTCAATACTGGCAACTATCCCAACTTGATTCTGTTGAAGCAGCCAGTCCCAAAATGCTGGGCAGAAATCAAAACCGTAATGCAGCCTCTTTGCTTGGATAAACACGTTTGCATCAAGCAGGTAGGGGGTCATCCCATCACTCCCACTTCACGCCCCAGATTATTGAAGGTCTCAGTTTTTGCAACACCGAGCATCCTATAGGCATCGCGAAAAAGTGTCTGACCCTCCAGCGTGTTGCTAATCAACGCATGCGCAAAACGGGGGCTTACACGGGCTACGGTAGTTTTGTAAAAATTACCACCACTGCTACCCTTCTGGGAGATCTTTCTCAAGCGGTCACATTCCTGCTTCCAGGCTTCTTCAAAGGAAGAGCGATCCAGTTGGCCGGCATCAAGAAGTCGTCGCAGGATAACCAGGGTGCTTACTTTGAACCTCCTTGCAAGGCGCGACAGCGTATCGGTTAGCATCTCACCGGTATGTAATTCTGTCCGGAGGCTCGTAATGGGCACTAGCAGTTCAGCGGCCACGGCATTACACCAGACCTCTTCCCTTGGAAAACCTTGTCGTGGCGCAGCTTCAATGTTGGAAAGAGCCGAATCACCTAGCCACAGGTGCGCCAGTTCGTGGGCTAGCGTGAATATCTGCGCCGCCTTGGTGTCCGCTCCATTTATAAAGATCAACGGCGCCAGGGGATCGGAAATTGCAAACCCACGAAATTCAGATGGATCAAGCTTGCGGCGGGTATTGCTCATGACAACACCACTGACCATCACAAGCACGCCGATCTTGTCAGCTTGACGGATGAACAACCTGAGCGCGTCGGTCCACGTCTGACAACCTTTCCAGGCGTCAAGATCAAAACCGAGGGTATTCCGCATATGAGTCGCCACTTCTTCAGGGGACGTATCAATTGTGGCGCTGCCGATGAATTCAAGTTCAGGAGCCTGTGTGATACGGGCAAAATCGCGATACCAACTCTGCCGTTCCTGGCAGGCATAGATGGTGTCCAGCAGGTTTGGACTGGGGCGGAGCATTGGCTGGCCGGCAAACGTCCGGAAGTCAGGTATTGGCAAAGACTCTTCAGGGGGTTCCGTGAGAAACAGGTAGCCAACAGGCACATGAACCGCTCGGGCAAAATCTTCTGCCTGTTTGAGTGTGGGCTGCAGTTCTCCGGCTTCCCACTCAGGCAGTTTCTTGAATTTGCCGACCAGCGCATCCTGCTCCAACCCGGCGCGTTTGCGTGCCCAGGATAGGAGTTCTTTTTTAACGGAGGCGCGTATCATAAGACGGAATTTACCTTCTGCTCAGCGTCACGGACGCGTATTTCACCGGAGATGAGTTTGGGGAGTAGGGTGTTGCGTAGACTGTCGAGCATCTGGCATTCTTGAGTAGCTTTACTCACTCGTGCAAGAAGCGACTGAGCAATTTTTCCAAAACTTATCGTTATTTTTTCTGGTGGCAGAGGGAACAAAAACTCTGACAACGCCTTGGAAGGCACGCGTTGACGACCGCTGGTTCCGGTCATATTTTGGATTGCGAATTCACGGAATCCGGTGCTACGCGCAAGATAGTAGGCAAATTCATCAGGGAGTGGCGGTATTGGTTTCAAAACGATGTACTCAGTTGAGCCCCAACCTGTTTCTCCATCTTTAAGAAAGTCGACATATGCCGTTTTTCCGTTTTCAAGACACGGAGTAATCCGAGCCACAAGTGTATCTCCGTTGATGAAGCGCATGCCTGAACCATATGGACGTTCTCTAACGACATCAGGCACATGACCATTGGCTGGCATGTTCGCCATATCAAGATAGGGGGCGAGTTTTCCGTTTTGAAGAGGTCTCTTGGGGTTAAGATCGATCATCTCAGATAACTTTCTAACCTCCCATCCCTCCGGTATTTCACCTAATTCGGAGTCCACCATCCGGCCAGGAAAAAGGTCGGCTATATGTTGGGGCAGGCCGGTATCACTGCCTTCCATCTTGACACGGGCAGGATCGAAATCGATGAACCAGGATTTGAACAGTGCGCGCGCCATAGCCTCCAGTGTTATATTCATGCGCCGGTTTAACTCAATCTTGTCGTCTAGGGTGCCAAGTATATGGGCAATCGCGCGTTGTTCGGAAATGGGCGGGAGAGGGATTCCGATTGTACGTAAATAAGTTACCGGTTGTGCAATGGAAGGAACACCTACTTGGGCTGCGTTAGCAAGAAGTTGATGTTGTCCTTCCCGCGACTTGAAATATAAGGCGACAAACTCCGGGATGACCTTCGAGCGATCACAACGCATATAGAATTGACGTTGTGAAATGATGTAACGATCAAATTTTGATTGCTCTGGAATATAGGCAACCTGTCCAATGTTGCCGGCGTGAGTGAAAATTACATCACCACGTTGAACATTAGCATTGGAGAGGCGCTGTGCATGTTCAAGGCTAATGAAATTAAAGCCAGGGGAATCGTTAACCCTGATACCGTGAAGGTGTTGTCCGCTAATGATGGGAATTCCCTCAGGCACAAAGGTCGAAACCTTGATTGATGATCCGAACGGTCCCATTGCGACCTTTTCAGATATGTCATCTATAGCAGCAGTGGTCCATGCCGATCTTGAAAAAACATTCAGTGTTTTCTCACACAACACCACATAATCCCTCTCAATCTCCCGGTGAAACCGTTCCGGCAGACGCGCCCAGTCGCGGGCTTCTACCAGGAATGGTATCGGCGATTCACGCAATGCTTCCTCAAAATCCGTGAGATTTTCGATGGGGATTTTCTTGAGATCAGGCCCGCGCAGAACCAGGTCGAGGTCGCTGCCGTCGTGGCTGCGACCGGTTATGCGGCTGCCGTAGGCCCAGACTTCCACTTGGGGCAGGTGTTCCTGCAATAATTCTTCCAATATCTGGCGATGTTTGGGTTGCAGGTGTAGCCTGTCAGTCGCCATCATCCGCCTCAATTATCCCGGCCAGCGTCTTCTTCCAAAACCCTAATCCTTTCAGGTTTTCTTTTATGTCGACATCCAGACTTGCGCCTTCGGTTCGTTGGGTTTGCAGTTGTTTTACCAGACGTTGCATCTTGTCTTCAAACGGTTCACCATCATCAGCCAGTGGCTCAGCCCCGACGTAGCGGCCAGGCGTCAGTACGTGGCCGTGTTTGCGTATCTCGTCCAGAGTTGCGCTTTTGCAGAAGCCCGGGACATCAGCATATTCGCCTGCATCTTCCTCCCCGCGCCAGTCATGGTAGGCGTCGGCAATTCGAGCAATGTCTTCATCGGTAAACTCGCGGTGGGTGCGATCAACCATGCGTCCCAGCTTGCGGGTGTCGATGAAAAGTGTTTCACCGCGCCGGTTGCGGAATTTGCCGTCTTTGCGGTCGCGGGACAGGAACCACAGGCACACCGGTATCTGGGTTGAGTAGAACAACTGCCCCGGCAGAGCCACCATGCAGTCTACGAGGTCTGCTTCAATCAGACTCTTACGGATCACGCCTTCATTTGACTGGTTTGACGACATCGAACCGTTGGCAAGCACAAATCCGGCGCTCCCGTTTGGGGCCAGGTGATGAACCATATGCTGCACCCATGCAAAGTTGGCATTGCCCTTGGGAGGAACGCCGTACTGCCAGCGCTGGTCTTCGGTGAGTCGTTCACCGCCCCAGTCGGATACATTGAATGGCGGATTGGCAAGGATGAAGTCTGCTTTCAAGTCGGGATGTGAATCGTTGTGGAAGCTGTCGCCGTGGGCAATCTGTCCCTCAATACCGCGGATTGCAAGGTTCATCTTCGCCAGCCGCCAGGTTGTATAGTTCGACTCCTGGCCGTAGATTGAAATGTCGGCTTTGATGCCTCCCGGCACTTTCCCGCCGTTGCCATTACCCGTCTGGTGAGCGCGGATGAACTCGATAGACTGCACAAACATGCCGGACGAACCGCAGCAAGGATCATAGACCCGGCCGTTATAAGGTTCCAGCATCTCGACTAGGAGCTTGACCACGCAGCGCGGGGTGTAGAACTCGCCGCCTTTCTTGCCTTCTGCATTGGCAAACTGTGACAGGAAATATTCATAGACGCGGCCTAGCACGTCCCTGGAACGGGCATCCTCATCGCCGATTCGGATGTTGCCGATCATGTCGATGATTTGGCCGAGTCGTTGCTTGTCCAGCGCGGGCCGGGCATAGTCCTTGGGTAGCACGTCCTTGAGCGCCGGGTTATCACTCTCGATCAGGGCCATGGCTTCATCGACGGACTGGCCAATGGTAGCTTGTTTCGCCTGATCCTTAAGATGCGTCCAACGAGCCTCTTGCGGCACCCAGAAGATATTATCCGCGCGGTATTCGTCCGGGTCCTCCGGGTCGGCGCCTTGATCCCTTTCTCCTTCGAGGCGAGCGTGTACTTCCTCGAACGCGTCGGAAATATACTTCAGAAAGATAAGGCCGAGGACGACATGCTTGTACTCAGCCGCATCCATACTGCCGCGCAAAGTGTCGGCCATGCGCCACAGTTCAGCCTCATAACCTGTTGTCGCGCTGTTTTCAACAGTGTGATTTGTTGAGTGTTTTTCCATTTCTTAACCGAATAGATTGTCAACTTCACCCTGACCTGAAGGTGTTTCGCCACGGTAACTGATTGTAGCATCCGATTCCTTTGAAACTACCTGTTTTGTGAGTATCTGGCTGCAATACGGGCATGAAATATTATCCAGGTGAATCACTTTGTTGTGCGGCAGTTTGTTCACATATTCTTAACCCACATCCGCCCATTGCTGCTCAGGACTGTTTTCATTGCCGGACCTTGTTCAAAGGCTATTGTAGACAGGTGGTACAAGGAAAGTACTTCTTCCTGTAAACCCTGATCATCTTCCAAATCAATAATCTTCAGATGTTGAAGCTTTGCCTCTTCGCGATCAATCCTTTTTCCATGGCTCCCATGTGTATCACTTCCAAAATATTCAGCAACTCGCTCTGCTAATGCAGGGGTATTTTGCGAATCTGCAAACATGTATTTCTCTAACCAATTTTGCACAAGGGTTTGTCCATATGAAATAGATTTTCTGGCTTCCTGCAGCAAGGCCGGCCCGAATGATCTCAGCACCGGAGCCCAAGCATGAGCCAATACTGGGTTACCGGCGATATTTATTTTCGCCTCCTCAAATTGCTCGACGATTGAATGTGCTGAGAACGGCCTGTTGCCAACGATAAGTTGCGGGTCTGTTGGCCCGAGTTGACTTTGCCTGCCCAGAACAATCCGATCACATCCCAGAGCAATCATAGTGCCTGCTGACATTGCGTAAGTAGGAATAACAATATCTATTGCGCGGAATTTACTCCGCAGGTAATCGAAGATCGTTTGTGCGGCTTCAGCCATACCGCCTGGCGTATGCAAGATTAAGAGGAGCCCCTTATTGAAGTCATGACCGTGAACACCAGCCATGAAGCCGTTTACATCTTCCATATTAATGGAAGTAAAAAGACCGGGGACCTGTGGCTTTTGAAGAAAACCCGATGCGTAATACAGGACGTTGCGTTGGTAGCGTTCTGCGATCTGAGAGATGTAATCCAGGGATGCCCCGGCCAGGAATGAGCCTCTGTCTTCAGGCTCAATAGAATTCAACCGGTCTTGAAGTTCAGACCAGGCCGGCATCTGAACTTCCTGTTATGACGAGCCCGATAGGGTTATTCCATTTATATTGTGGATAGCAATTTTGTGGAGAACCAACAGAATCAGCAAAATCGGCAAGTTGCATGATTTCCTCGTACTGTTGTGTCAATCCTTGAAGATGTTGCAACATATCTGTTTCATTCTCCGGGGTGTTCACGATACGCATATTTTGTGAATCCGGGATGGTTTCAGTGCCTTTCATAATACAGTCTTTGATTAGCTTCAGTTTTTCTTGCCAAACCTTACCAAACAGTGTCTAAGTTATCGATCTGGTTCCAGTCGCCTGAAAAATATAACAACTATATGTTAATCATATGCCCCTTGAATCAAATGTTCAAGAGACAAGAAAGAAGTACATTGAATTTACTATGGATTCACGCTAATTTGTTAGCTGGATTAGGTGCAACCAAGGTGCGGCGCCATGCTTGTCGTTAATGTTCATCAAGCTAAAACCCAGCTTTCCCGGCTGCTGGCGCGGGTTGAGGCTGGCGAGGATATTATGATTACCCGCGGGGGTGAGCCCGTTGCGCGACTCGTTGGCTGTAAGCCCCGAGGTAAGAGACAGGCTGACATTCTCAAGGGAAAGATCGTCGTTCCCGATAGCTTCTTCGACCCGCTACGAGAAAAAGATCTGGCGGCATGGGAAGGCCGATAGCAGAGCTACGCTATCCCGGAGTTTGGTTTCATAATACTATATCCTGGTTTGCCGAAATGTCTGCTCTACGGGATAGCAACAACAAACTGAAACTTGGCATCTTTTCCGCCAACTGCTCCAGCGGGCAGGCCATGACTAAAATTGAAGAACGCTGGGACAGTTCCTGGGATAACAACCTGAAACAGGCACAGCTCAGCGACGAGGCCGGCCTGGAGTTCCAGTTGCCCATCGCCCGCTGGATTGGTTACGGCGGCGCCACCAATTTTCAGCACAACGTTCTGGAAACCCTGACCTGGGCCGCGGGCCTGCTGGCGCAGACGAAAAACATTACGATATTCGCCACGACCCACACCGGGTTCCACAACCCCGTCATTGCCGCCAAGCAACTGGCTACCCTGGATCAGATCGGCCACGGTCGGGCCGGCGTCAATATCGTCTGCGGCTGGAACAAACCGGAATACGAAGCACTGGGGTTCAAGTTGCCCGACGATCACGAGACGCGTTACCGCCTGGGCCAGGAATGGTATGACATCGTAAAGAAATGCTGGTCGGAAAGTGATGGTGATTTCGACTGGGACGGCGAGTTCTACCAGCTCAAGGGCGTGCACAGTTACCCCAAACCGGTCAACGGCATTATTCCCGTATTCAATGCGGGCGGCTCAAGGGAGGGCAAGGCGTTTGCCACCCGCAATGCCAACTACCTGTTCACGCCGGTCATCGAACATGAAAAATCGAGAACTGACATCCGGGAACTGAAACAACAGGCCGGGGCCCTGGGGCGCGAGGTCGGTGTTTTCGCCCTGACCTACGTCGTCTGCCGGCCCACGCAAAAAGAGGCGGACGATTTCCACGACTGGTACGCCCGTGACAATGCCGACTGGACCGCGGTGGACCGCGTCATCGAACTGATGTTCGCGAATGCAGAGTCCTTTCCCAAGGATGTGATCAAGATGTTACGCGAGAGGATGGCCGGCGGACACGGCGGAATGCCCCTGGTCGGGACACCGGACAACGTTGTGGCTGAACTGGAAAAACTCCATGAAATTGGATGCGCAGGCGCCACCCTGTCATTCGTGGACTTTGCCGGGGAATTCCCTTATTTCCGCGACGAAGTGCTGCCCAGGCTGGAAGAGAAGGGCTTACGGGGATAACATTAAGTCCTTCCATGTCAAATGATAACTTCAACGAGAAAGCGATAATAAGAAATGTATAACCGGCTTGGAATACCAGGATTCTGCGCTGCATTGCTTGTAGTAACGTTGAGTAACGCCTGCACGGAAAAAACAACCAATCCGGACGCCATCACCGGGCAGGAAGACCCTTTCCCCAGTACCTATGCGCCGGCAGCAACCAACCCTGTCTTGTTGGAAAATGCCACGTTACTGACCGGAACCGGCATGCAGCTTGATAACACATCCATTTTACTCGTTGATGGAAAGATAAGCGCACTCGGGCAGGAAATCGATGCGCCCGAAAGCGCCGTTACCATCGATGTTTCGGGCAAGTGGATAACACCCGGATTGATCGACGTGCACTCGCACCTGGGCGTCTATCCGGCGCCGAGCCATGAAGCGAACCTTGATGGTAATGAAATCACCAATCCGAACACGGCCCAGGTCTATGCGGAACACTCCGTCTGGACGCAGGACCCGCAATTTACCCTGGCATTGGCCGGCGGGGTCACCACGTTACAAATCCTGCCGGGTTCCGCGAACCTGTTCGGCGGCCGGGGAGTTACCCTGAAAAACATTCCTTCACGTACCGTCCAGGCGATGAAATTCCCGGGAGCGCCTTACAGTTTGAAAATGGCCTGTGGTGAAAATCCCAAGCGTGTCTATGGGGGAGAGCTGAAACAGGCTCCGGCATCAAGGATGGCCAATGTTGCCGGTTATCGAACGGCATGGATAGCGGCCGCAGACTACATTGACAAACAGGACGCCCATGCCCGGAAACAGGCGCACGGAGAAGAGACCGATCCGCCTCTAAGAGATCTGCAACTGGAAACCCTGGCCGAAGTCTTGCGCGGAAACATCCTGGTGCACAATCATTGTTACCGGGGTGAAGAGATGGCGGTGATGATCGATATCGCCAGGGAGTTTAATTACGAGGTTACGGCTTTTCATCATGCCGTTGAGGCTTACAAGGTTGCAGATATCCTGGCTGAGCATGATATTTGCGCGGCGATGTGGCCGGAGTGGTGGGGGTTCAAGCACGAAGCGTATGATATGGTGGAGGGTAATGTCGCCATGGTGGATGCGGCCGGCGCCTGCGCCATCGTGCACTCCGATTCTGCGATAACCGTGCAGCACCTGAACCAGGAAGCGGCAAAGGCAATGGCTGCCGGCATCGATGCGGGGTATCACATTACCCGCGCCCACGCCATAAACTGGATTACCAGTAATCCCGCCAGGGCATTGGGCATCGATGCCCTGACCGGCAGCCTGGAAGCCGGAAAAATGGCCGACCTGGTGGTATGGGAAGGCGATCCCTTCAGCGTCTACACGAAAACGGAGAAGGTATTCATTGACGGGGTTCTGGTTTTTGACCGGCTGGATGAAACCCGTCAACCGGTCACGGATTTTGATCTTGGCATTATCGACCCGATGGATGAACGGTTATGAGATACGGCATCAGGCTAATCGTTTCCATTGCTCTTGTCTTGCTCACGTTTCCCGTACCAGCTGAGGAGATATTGATAAGAAATGCCACTATCCATACCTTGTCCGACGCCGGAACCCTGGAAAATGCAGACATACTGATCAGCAATGGAACCATCTCCGCCCTGGGTACGGATATTGCTTCATCATCCGCCGGGAAAGTCATGGATGCAAGCGGCAAACAGGTCACACCGGGTTTAATCAACGCTTATACCTACCTCGGCGTCAGGGAAATAAGCGCGGTCGAAGGGACGGATGACGTATCGACCGGGGATGAGCAATTCAGCGCGGCTTTTACTATTTTTTCTGCCGTCAATCCCAGTTCAACATTGTTGCCGCATAATTTAATTCATGGATTGACCCATGGGATTGTCGCGCCCGAATCGAAACATCACGTGTTTGCGGGACAAGGCATCGTTCTTCAACTTGGAATGCCGTCATCGATTTTGAATAAGTCGGCGGCAATGTTTGCGCGCCTGGGTGGTAGTTCAAGCGAAGCGGATGGTGGCTCCCGGGCATCTTCGTATTTAAACATGCAGCAAGCCCTTGCGGATACACAGGAGTACGAGGCAAACCGTCATGCCGTAAGGACAGGTAACTGGCGGGATTTGTCACTGGAAGTTCATGACCTGGAAGCGCTCATACCCGTTATCGCCGGGAATTTGCCCCTGGTGGTGACTGTGCACCGCGCCAGTGATATCAATGTGCTGCTGGAGTTGAAAAAGCAATTTGGTTTTAAACTGGTCATAGCCGGAGCCAGTGAAGCATGGCGCATGGCCGATAAGTTAGCCAGGGAAGATGTCGCGGTCATTATCGATCCCATGGCTAACCTGCCGATTGATTTTGACCAACTGGCGGCAAGGCTGGACGCGGCAGCCTTGCTCGATGCGGCCGGGGTAACGGTATTGTTTACCGGGGTTGATTTCCGGCATACCCACAGTGCATTTCTGGTGCGCCAGGCCGCGGGTAACGCGGTTGCCTATGGCATGGATAAGACAGCTGCGCTCAAGGCCATGACGTTAAACCCGGCCACCGTATTTGGATTTGCCGATAAGGCAGGCAGCCTGGAACCGGGAAAACAGGCCAACCTGGTGTTATGGGATGGCGACCCCCTGGAAATCATGACCCTGGCAGAGCAGGTGATCGTGAACGGGAAAGTTATTCCGATGGTATCCAGATCAACCCGGCTTCGTGATCGTTATCTGGATCTGGATAACGAGCGGGAGATATTTTACCGGAAATAGGTGTTACTTTTCCCTGCGGGTGTACTGGTCGTACCTCCCCAGAAACGCGAACAATACCGTGGACAGGGCCAGCAGACCGAGGCATACCTGGAGTATGGGGATATAGTTGCCGTGGATATCGAAGGAGCTGCCCATGATATAAGGCCCCAGGCTGGTGCCGGTCATGTGGGCGATGAAGACCCAGGAAAAGATCGTGCCGAAGTGGCGCAAACCGAAATAGCGGCCGGTCAGGAACACCATGAGGTCGCTTTCCGTTCCGATACCGATTCCCATCAAGATGGCGGCGATAATGTATAAAGTCAGGTGTTGCCCGTAGATCAGCAAGCCGACGCCGGCTAACACCAGAATGAACACCGCGACCGCCACCATGGGCGCAAACAGTTTGTCGATAATATAACCGACGACAACACGGGCGACGGCCATGCTGATGCCCATGGTGGAGACCACCAGGGCAGCCGTGGTCATGTCGATGCCCCGGTCGGTGAGCAGGGCCGCCAACTGGCTGAAGATGCCGTTCAGGGAAAAGGCGATACAGGCCATGATGATGATCATCAGCCAGAACACGCGGGTCCTCAGCGCCTCGCCCAGCGACAGGTGGCCGCTCGTATCTGTAGCCTGCTGCTGGTTCGAGGCGCTTATCGGTGCGCCGTCCGGCAACATGCCCACGTCTTCGGGTTTATCGATGAGGAAGAAATACACTGTGGGAAATACGATGAACAGCAGGAACAGGCCCAGGCTGACATACCCCGCGCGCCACCCGCCGACGCCCACGGCCCAGTTGCATACCAGGGGCGCGAGGGTAAAACCCAGGCCGATACCGGCTGAATTAATGCCGATGAACAGTCCCCGGCGCTTGTCGAACCAGTCGGAAATCACGCGCGCATAGCCGATCGTGTTGGTCGGCGCGCCGACCAGCGCGGCAAGCAGCATCATGGTGTAAAACAGGGGCAGGGTGGCGATGTACAACGGCCCTGTCAGTATGACCAGCAGGGATAACAGAATGGATGCGCAAAGCACCCGCCTGGAACCGTACCGGTCTATCAGCTTGCCGCTCACCAGCACCCCCACGGCAATGCCGACGGTGAGCAGGGTCAGGGCCAGCGATACGTCGCCGCGACTCCAGCCGAACTCCTCGGTCAGGGGCTTGATCAGCACACCTGTCCCGGCAAACAGGAGCACTCCCGTATTGCCGATCATGCCGACGAAGCAGGCCAGGGCGATGGTGGAGCCGAAGAAGAATCTGAACTTTGGTTGAGATTGCATATAAGGAATTATTGTCTACTGGATTCCTGCATTCACAGGACAAATCGGCAGGACAGCCGATTTGCACAGCGACAGCTGCCCGTAGGGTTGCGTCCAGGGAAGGACGCAATGAGTGACGATGAGAGGTATATCACAAGTGTTTTTCCGGAGATACCCAGCGGGCGATTTTGAGGTCGTGCAACGGCGCCGCGCCGCGTTCCTTCACGTCCAGGGAGTGTTGCCGTCCGCAGGCGGGGCATAGGTACCCGACCAGTTCCATAGTTTCGTGCAGTCTAATCCCCGGCGGCAGTTCGCCTTCTTCCAGGCTGTGCCGTGCGGCATGTTCCTTCCAGTTCTCTCCGGCGCCGCAGAATACGTGGCCGCACTCGCATTCGAATTGCAGTTGTTCCCGTTCGTCGCGCGCCAGCACCAGGCCGGCGCCGAAACGGGACAACGCCGCGCCTGTTTCATAATCATTCGCGGTTCCATGCAGGGGAGGGGAAGCGTTCGCCAGGCGCTCCCGGCGCATGCGTTCGCGCCGCAGCTCTGTTGCTGCCGGGGATTCGCCAGGGACCACGCCGTAAACGTCCAGTGCCCGCCGCGCCGAGACGTACCCGGACGCCACGTCGGCTGCCACCGCGTCCGGCGCACGCTGCAGCGGGTCGCCGTAACCGCCGCCGCCCTGCCAGGTGTATTGCACGATATCGCCGGGGTACAGCGGTAATTCGTCCTGCTTGGCCTCGAGCACCTGTGCCCGGCCTCCCAGTTCATCCAGGTCTATGGGAGCGCGCACGTCGTCCAGTTTCAGCGGCATGCGTCCCCGGGCAAATTTATCCCGGACGTCCGACTCGTGGATGATCATGGCATTGCTGCACACCCCCGGGTAACCGCCGAACTGGCCGTATGATATAGGCACTTCAACGCCATGGGAGGTAAGGGAACAACGCAGCCGTTCCACGCCGTGAGGTGTCCAGGCAGTCCCGGCCGCGCGGCCCCCGCGCTGTTCGCCGTCTCCCCCCGTGTCCGGGAAGAAGGAACGGTACAGGAACAGCATGGGACTGTGAATCTCGTTGTATTCAATGTTGGGGATATGGGGCCTGGGTGATACGAAGCAGCCGGTCTGATCCAGGCCGTCGCCGAACGGGTTGGCGCCGCCGCCGCCGATCTGCGCGTCGATCAACTGGTTGCCGAAGGGTTCTCCATGCTGGTTGGTGTCGCCGGTGAACAGCGCCGCCATGGTGCCGTGGGTCACGCCCTGGGAGTGCTTGCGGCTGTCTTCCGAAAGCGCGAGCAATTTCGATATGGCATGGGCGGTCGTCAGAGTAATGATCCAGCCCTGGCCGATGGTTGCCGCGCCGGTAGCCGCCGGCGCCACGGCATTGCAGATCAGGCCCCTGGGCGCGATAACCTCGATACTGTTCAGGATCCCCTGGTTCCAGGGAATGCCCGAACCCAGCAGGGGCGCCACGCCGCCGAACACGGCGCCCACCAGGCAGCCCTCTGTACAGTTGATATACCCGGATGCCTGCGGCGATGAGGCTGACATGTCTATGGTCAGCCGGTCGCCTTCCTTGATGATTTTGACGTCGGTGCGGTAAACTTTGTTCTCCCTGCCGTCGTGATCGAGATAGCCACAGGTCCTCACCTCGCCATCCGGCAATGTCTGCAGGTGCTCTCGGGTTTTTCGTTCTGAATAGCGGATCAGCTCTTCCATCACGGTCAGGATGGTGTCCGCGCCGTACTGCTCCATGAGTTCCGTCAGCCGGTCCCGGGCCACCACGTTGGAGGCGATGAATCCGCTGAGATCCAGGCCAACCATCTGCGGCTGGCGGGTCATGTTCATGATCATACGCCAGACGTCTTTTCGCAATTTACCTTTTTCGATGATGCGCATGGGCGGCATCATCAGGCCTTCCTGCTGTTTTTCCGTGGCCCGCACCGAAACGGAACCGACAGCCATGCCGCCCATATCCACTTGGTGCGCGGTCACACCCGCCCAGGCAACCAGGCGGCCCTTGAAGAACAGCGGCGCCATGATGCTCACGTCGGGATGGTGCACCGCGCCCTTGTAGGGATCGTTGACGATATACATGTCCCCATCGGCAAACTCCTCGTCGGCAAAATCCTCCATCACATGCCTGAGAATGACCGGCATGGCCCCGGAGTGAAAAACAACCTGGGGCCCCATTGACGCCAGCCTGCCGTCAGCAGTGAACAGGGCATTGTTGAAATCCCCGGCGCCGGCGACGATAGGGGAGACCGATACGGCTTTCAGGGCCAGGGCCTGTTCTTCATTGATGGCGGCCAGTTTGTGCCGGATGATCTCAAAGGTGATGGGATCCACGGAAAGCGGTTTTTTCAATGTGTCCCAATCGGCAACCGCGGGACCCAGCACGTAATCGCTTTTGTCAGTCATCAAGTTCTCCCGGGATATCCGGGGACGGATTTCAAATCCGTCCCCTTACGACCTGCGTTATGTCAGTCATCACACTCTCTTGATGGATATGCCCAGGAACTCATCGACCGTGCCGGCCTGTCCGGAATGAATCGCAACGGTCGTAGTCTCATATTCAATAACCGCAGGCCCGTCAATGCGATTGCCGTTTTGCAATGCCTCCCCCCGGTAGATGGGTGTATCGACAAATACATGTTTAACCATATCATAAACCGGACGACTCCCCTTCTTTGCATGACTCGCGTCCATCCCGGCTGACGGATAGCGGGCACAGTCGGGCCGGGGCAGCAGGCCGACTGCTTCAACCACGTAGGTGACGAACTCGAAGCCCGCTTTTTCGGGCACGGCCTCGGTCCCATAGCGCTTTGTATACGCATCCAGGAAGTTCTCTATCAGACCCTCGATCGATCCCGGATACGGCACGGACAGGGATTTGGTCTGGCGGATGAAACGCACCTCCACCACACGCCGGAGCCGGCGCTGTTGCGGCGGCACACCCTGCTGTTCAAGGGATTCATCGGCCTGTTCCTCAAGACTACTGAAGATTTCTTCCATGTCTGCAAGCTCGACTGTGCCTTTCCCGTCCCTGCCGTAACGTTTCGGCTCCGCCCTGCCCGCGTTCAACGTGATATCGGAGGCGACTGCGCCGTAAGCGCAAAAAACGGACTGGCTGGCCGGGATCAGTACTTCTTCCACCACTTCCAGGGCAAAAGCGGGCGCATGGGCCGGTCCCGCGCCGCCGAACGCATACAGCACGAACTCGCGGGCATCGTGGCCTTGTTCAATAGTGACTGTCCTCAGCAAATCCGCCATGCGGGTATCGACAATCCGCTTGATCCCGGCGGCAGCTTCCTCAATCGACAACGCGAGCGGGTCAGCCACATGAACCTTAATCGCCTCCCGCGCTTTTTCCCGGTCCAGGGCCAGTTTCCCGCCCAGGAACCCGGCAGGGTCGATGATGCCGAGAACCACGTCGGCATCGGTCACGGTCGGGCGTTCTCCACCAAGACCGTAACAGGCAGGACCCGGTTCGGCCCCGGCGCTCTCAGGCCCTACGTAGATGTATCCGCCCTGCTCGACGCCCGCAATGGAACCGCCGCCGGCGCCGATGGCCCGCACGTCCAGCATGGGAAGCAACAGGTGATACTTGTCGGCCACGGTTTCCCTGCGCTGTCCCGCCTGGCCTGCTGCGATGACCGCTACGTCCGTTGAAGTGCCGCCCATGTCGAATGAGATGATATTTTCGTGGCCGCATAACCGGCCCATGTACTTCGCTGCAGTGACGCCACCGGAGGGGCCGGAGAGCAATAAGCGTACCGGCGCCCGCCCTGCTTCATCAGGTGTCATGACGCCGCCGCTCGAATCCAGCAAAAACAGGCGGTTGTCGCGCAGGCGCCGGTTAAGCTGATCGGTATATTCCCGCACCAGCGGGCCCAGGCAGGCGTTGATCACGGTGGTTGCCGTGCGTTCATATTCGCCCAGGCGCGGCGCCAGTTCATGGGAAACCGACAGGTACACGTCCGGCAGTTCCCCGGTGAGGATTTCCATGGTCCTCTTTTCATGGACACTGTTCTTGAACGACCAGAGATAAGACACGGCAATTGCCTCAATCCCGGCCTCCTTAATCCTGCTGATGGCATCGTGCACGTCCTGTTCAACCAGGGGAGCGATCACATCACCGCGATAATCGATACGCTCGCGGATACCGAAGATCAACGAACGGGGAACAATCGGGTCGGGGACGCGCCTGTTTGAGTAATCGGTCAACTCGGAGGGACTGAGACCGGCGGTCATGCCCATCATCCGTTGCATGATCATGGTGTCCTCGAACCCGAGCGTGGTCAACAGGGCCACCCTGGCGCCGCGCCGTTCGATGAATGCGTTGGTCGCAACGGTGGTGCCGTGGGCGATGCGGTCGATGCGGCCAAGCAACTCCGCAAGATCGGTCTTTTCTTTCTCTGCCGCCGCCGTGAGAGCCGCCAGCAAACCTTCCTGTAACCGCCCGGGCGTCGAGGGCGACTTGGTCGTGCTCACCGAACCGTCATCACCCATCACCACGACATCTGTGAAGGTGCCGCCGATATCTATGCCAATGGAACTCATTATTGTTTCCCATTCATAGGCGAGTTCAGATTTTAGACTGAATCACTGGTTATTGATATGTCTGATCGGCTATTTGAAAAGTTAAATCATTAGCTCGTAAATGATTGACTGTCTGAAATACAACGTCTAACATAAACATCATCAGGGAAGTAATCATGAACGTATCACACAGCGCGTAACAGGAGGCTGCGGTGTCGCAACTTTTTAACACTATCGAGACGGATTTTCCTACTTCACGATTACCCGCTGTCAATGTTGCCAGTGTTCCCCAAAGAAGCCCTCTCAGGTACCCTGGCGGCAAGACCTGGCTTATTCCACATATTAGAGAATGGCTTTCTGCCACGAACCCATCCATCCTGATCGAACCATTTGCCGGCGGCGGTATCGTATCACTCACCGCTGTTATGGAGCGGTTGGTGGATCAGGCTGTTATGGTGGAAATCGATCATGACGTTGCGGCATTCTGGCATGCGGCGTTACGTAACGGAGAGCTGATTGCCTCCTGGGTCAAGGAATTTGACCCGACGCGGGAGGTTTTGAATGAATGGGAAACAAGCAGACCGCGTTGCGTGAACGAACACGGTTTTCGTACCTTGGTATTGAATCGCACCAGGCGCGGCGGCATCCTGGCCAATGGGGCCTCGTATATGCGTAGTGGCGAGAATGGCAAAGGGATTCTATCCAGGTGGTATCCGGAAACGCTGGCGCGACGACTTACCGAGATCAAACGCCACTCGAAGCAGATTGTGTTCTGCGAAGGCGACGCTATGAGGTTGCTTCCTACGTTATTACATGGATGGGGAAGCCGCGCCGCGGTGTTTCTGGACCCGCCCTATACTGCAGGCGGGAAAAGAGCCGGGTCCCGTTTGTATACGGATAACGCCATTAATCACGAGGAGTTATTTTCCATGTTGGCCGCATGTGAGGCCGATTTTCTGATGACCTACGACTTCTCGCAGGAAATCGTGGGGCTTGTCCGCGAGCATGAATTTCATGCCGTCATGGTGATGATGAAAAATACGCACCATAACCGGCTGCCGGAACTGGTCATCACCCGCGAGAATCTTTTCGCGTGAGGCGTTATGGTATCGGCGAGTGGTACGGGGAGCACTTCCCCACTATGGCGCCGGATAGATGGCGCACACTGGCTTCCTTCGCATTAGGGAAAGACGAACCACCTCCTTCCTGTCCTTTCAAGCGCAGTTCATCTCCATGCAGCAAAAAAGGTGGTGTCTGTACGCTGCAGGAATACGAGATTTCTGATGACCGGATAGGAAATGCTGTCGGACTGCCGGTCACTGTATGCCCCAATCGTTTCGATGAACATGATCTGATTCCGAGATGGTTGGCGGACATTGCGGGATTTGAGGATGTTTATGTTGCCCGCGAAGTCCCCTTTATGCGCGCGCCGATTACAGGGCGCGAAGCAGGCAGGATAGACATCGTGCTTGCGGACAGTTCAACCGCTTCAGACTGGTACGGTTTGGAGATTCAAGCCGTTTACTTTTCCGGCGACAACATGACATCTGATTTTGAAGAATTGTTGATACATGGAGATACCGCGCCTCCAAAACCAGGGATAAGACGTCCGGACTGGAGATCGTCCAGCGCCAAGAGATTGATGCCTCAACTGGAGGTAAAAGCGCCTACCTTGCGCCGGTGGGGGAAGAAATTGGCGGTGTCTGTTGATTTACCTTTCTTCATGGCAATTGGCGGCCCCAGTGAGCAGCCATCTCATGATATCAACGAAGGCGATATTTTGTGGCTGGTGCCACAGATTGACCCAGAGCGCGGCCTGATAAAACATCATTGGGAAGTCCTATCCCTGGAAGCATCAAGCCATAAGTTGCTGTCGGCAACACCGGTAAAACGTGAGGAGTTTGAAACCGACCTGCGAAGTAAGTTGGCACGGTTAGATGAAGTGAAATGATGACCAAGCTATTGTCACCATGCTTGCAAAGTGAATTTACGCGAAAGATAATTTACGCTATCCAAGACCGTCCTGTAGGGAAGTTTAGCGAACGAAAGAATATGGGTCGTATAAAATTGATAGGTGCTGGCGTGGTTCTCACATTGTCCGGCTGTTACAACGTGATACCAAGCGACCCGACAACCGAAACTTATAGGTGTTATAAATGGGAAGACTATGCAGATGCGAGGGTTTGGGGAAGAAATCCTAGTACCCTTTCCAGTTAATATTGACATGTTCAGCGGGTCGGGAAGCGGTTGA
>JAPPLI010000169.1 GCA_028819495.1 Gammaproteobacteria bacterium
AATGAGACCGACCCGACGAGACCGCCAACTGTCGATGTTAGCGGGAGCATCTGGCGCGTTGACAGGAAATTGCAATCATTAATCCCGGTATGCTAATGTGCAGTTTCATCAGGTCGCAGCCCCGCAGGCTGTGCTCTGTACCACCAAGGCCGAGGCGCGAGATCCCAGCCGGCAAACGGCAACCGGTTTCCCGCCGTGAACTGAAGGAGAATTGCTAATGAAAGCAGCTAATGAAGCCAAACCCGCCGGTGACGCAACGCCGGTGATCTTTGACACACTGAAAGCGGCGCAGGAGTTGAAAAAGACCGGCAAGCCGAAGCCGTCGTAGAGACTATCAGCAAAGCAGTGAGTGAGACCGTAGCGACAAAAACCGACCTGCAATTACTGAGATCTGAGTTCGATTTACTGAGGTCCGAGATGGCGGCGCAGGAGAACAGAATCGTCATCAAGCTGGGCGGTTTGATGGTGACGATGATCTTTGTGCTGCTGGCTATCGGCCCGTTTTATTTTCGCTGGGTAATGTCCCTGGTGGGCACACCATAAATCCCAACGCTTCACCGACCCGACCGGGTTCGTGAACAAACGCATTGATGATCTCAGGGCCTCGCCGAAGCAGGCCGCCTGAGACAACGACACCACGGCCACCCCGGGGACAGAATTCAATTCTGTCCCCTTCAATGTGTGCATTGTGCGATCTGACCCCGCTTGCCCCGCGTCATACATCGCTCCGACCAACAGGCCGCCCCCGAAAAACCTCATAACGCACCCCCGCTCTCCGGCAGGCAACCCTGATCCGGTACTCAAACCGCCCTTCCCGGCCATCCGTGTCATATATCACCACCGCCGGCCGCTTGCCGGTCACGTGACTGAAAAACAGCGCCTGCTGTACACTGTCCAGGCTGCTGCGCTTGTCCAGGCCGCCCTCGTACACCATCGTGCCGGTCTCACAATCCACTTCCACGTAACCGCGGCCGCCGGCAGAGGTGTACCCATGACGGGTGTCCGTCTCCCCGTTGACCAGGGCACAAAACCGGCGATTGTAATCGTCCTCTGAGGCAGCCGTGCGCGGCGCCGGACGGCCTGTGTCTTTCACCGGCGCTGATTGGTGACCCTGTGCAGGACCGCCGGACCGTGTACCGTCATGGCAATGCCGCGGCAGTTTCCCTGCGTGGCAGCCCTCGGAGTCCGTTCGTCCGGGGTGTCCCTGGATGGGCAGCGCTATCAACGACAACATGCTGAGACCCAGCAGCTTCACCAGCGACCTTTTGATGCGAGTTAATGTCATCACAGGGGTCATTTCAGCAGGATATCGCAATGTTAAGAAGCACGTTTCACATTCGAAAATATACCTGGCAATATACCATTAAATAGTAGGAATATCAAATAGATATAGTACGATCCAGGCTCATTACAGCGATAAAAACCTGTATCGAATCTGAAGGAATCACGCAACGCGAGGCGGCTGAACGCTTCAACGTGGCCCAACCCCGTATCAGCGACATTTACCACAGTGGAATGGGGTCAGAGCATACTACCCGACTGAATGATGCGGACCCGCTTGACTTTACCCCTGCCATCTGGCAAGTTTTCAAGTCACAAGATGACTGGGGAAGTGAACATGGCTGCTAACTGGCCAAATCAAACATCGGGTGCTTTATGACAAAAACAACCATGCGCGCGTTTGGCACATCGGATCGTACAGGCCATGACTCAAGTGGATTCTACAAGCGCAAAATGTACACCCAGAATCGTCAGAATATTGACGTTGATCAGGGGCAAGAAAATGAGTGCGATGAAGATGTAATAAATCGTATTTATAACCATTCAAGCATAGATATGAACGAACTGCCGGACAATTCTGTGCATTTAATGGTGACTTCGCCGCCTTACAATGTTGGTAAGGAATATGACGATGATCTGACAGAAGATGAGTTCTCAAAACTTCTGGCCTCTGTATGGTCAGAAGTTTATCGTGTATTGATTCCTGGTGGCAGGGCGTGTGTAAACATTGCAAATCTTGGCCGCAAGCCTTATGTTCCGCTAAATTCCATGATTTCCCAACAGATGAATGAGATTGGGTATTTGATGCGCGGGGAAATTATCTGGGACAAGTCTGCCAGTGCCGGAACCTCATGTGCATGGGGCAGTTGGAAATCAGCATCAAATCCCGTCTTAAGGGACATACACGAATACATACTTGTTTTCTCAAAAGGCAGATATAACCGCCCTTCGAAAAATAAGACCTCCACAATATCCGATGATGAATTTCTTGAGTTCACGAAGAGCATCTGGACATTTCCATCCGAATCTGCGAAGCGCGTCAATCATCCAGCGCCATTTCCGGTAGAATTGCCCAGAAGACTTATACAGCTTTATACCTATGCTGGCGATATTGTGCTTGATCCATTTATCGGATCAGGAACAACAGCCGTAGCGTCTGTTAAATCCGGCAGGCGTTATGTTGGATATGACACCTCACCAGAATATGTAGAGATCGCTGAAACAAGATTGGCTCAAGATGAACTCCTGCTTATATGATCTCTTTCAAACACGGGAAAAACGTAACAGGTTCGCTATAGGGCTTCCTACGGCATTCGATATGGTTCAACAACGAATGCCAAAAGGAAATCCGGCAGTAGGCATCCTTCGAGAACATGTCATCACCGGCTTTTTTGTTGCGGAGTTTGGAGAGGACAAAGTAATCACACCAGAACGAGGCAACGAACGCAGCTATGATGTGATTCTGTGCGGTCAAGAGTTGTCGGTTAAGACTCGAACTGGCGATGGCGGGGTTAAAATACTGTGGACAGTGGACACCGAACAAGTTGAGCATGAAATTAACGAAGGATATAAGCCAGAACACGATATTCTGCTGGTCAACATATTCTGGGGGCTAAACAAAGACAGCGTGTTTTATATACCGCTTTCTGCTCAAGAGGCGGTATTAGACAACATAGGCAGAGAGAGATATCTTTCATCTGCCACAGGAACGAATAACAGGGGAATTGAGATACGAGGAAGAGCAATCTCAGCACTCAAGGCGCATTCAGACAGTTATAGTTTTTCAATAAACTGGGTTACTGCAAACATCAATTATCCAAGTCCCTGGCAAGAATGGAAGGATTACTGGAATCAGGGCGAATATCTAGTCGGGTGAAACTGCAACTGTAGGATAGGGTCACTCTGTCAAAACCCAGTGGCCGGGGCGCTATAAGATATGAAAGATACAATTCTTGCCATCGCCTTAATAATATTCCTGTGGATTATGGCTAAAGAAGCAGGTGTTAGTAACATTCCAAGCACTCTTTTCAAGGGATTGATTCTCGGCCTGGGTTTTTGGATCCTGATTATCGTCTTGCAGTTCATAAACAAACATAAATTTAGAAAACAATATGATTCGGATGATGAAAGATTGGATAAATAGAATCAAAGAATGAGCTGTCAGCGCTTCCGTCTGAAGGCTTGCCCGGCTATAATTCGTACCAGGTCGGCGGCGCTGGTCCATAGCGTGGCGCCGGCCAGCAACGGGGCGTCGTTGCAACCGCCAAGAACAGCGGCGCCGCAAGGAAACCGGATAACACCATGGAGGTTAAGCTCATGGAAACAACAATGAACAACCTGCCCCCTGATACTGCCATCCCCGCAGAGGACGCCCGGCAAGAAAGCCCGGCGTCCCAACCCGAACGCCGTGCCGGCCGTCCCGATGACGACCTGGTGCGCTGGCGTGAATTCCGGCTGGCTCTGTGGATAGGCGGCTTTGCCCTGGCGGCCATTCTCGGCGGGCAGGGTTTTTTGTATTCGGCCATCATGGGCCTGCAGGGTGAGATGCATGCGCAGATCGGTGGCTTGCGCATAGAGGTGAATACTCAAATTGATGGCTTGCGTACAGAGATGAATACCAAGATCGATGATCTGCGCGCGGACATGCAAGCCCAATTCGCCTACGTGCACGAGCGCGTTGACGAATTGAGCGAGCGCATCCACGTATTGAGTGAGCGCGTGGCCCGGATAGAGACCCGCCTGGATATAGCCGCCGATCCTGCCAGCGACCTGGGCGGTTAACCCTATGATATAAGGGGTCAGAGTAAAAATTCTTCGAATTTCTTACTCTGACCCCGGGCTTTCGCCGGAACGCGCCGGGGGTCAGCAAAAGTCCCTGGATTTCAGTTGCATATCTCCGAGCCAGGGGCTGAGGTCGGTACACTGTCGCGCTACGAGGTGTAGTACGCCGTCCTGTTTTTGTACCGTGCCGGATATTTCCAGGAGTTTGGCCGCCGTCAGCATAGCGCCTTGTTTTGCGAAGATTGTGGGCCATATCACGCTGTTGATAAACCCGGTTTCGTCCTCCAGGGTGAAAAACATGACCCCGGAAGAGGTAGCGGGCCGCTGGCGGCTGGTGACGATACCCGCGGCCCGGGCCCAGGCGTTGTCGGCCAATTCCCAAAGTCCTGTTGACGTGGTAACGCCCCGTTTGTCCAGGCGTTTGCGTAACAGGGCCAGCGGGTGGCGGCGCAAGGTAAAGCCGATACTGGCGTAATCCGCCAGGATATTTTCCCCTTCCCGGGGCTTGCGCAGCATAAGGTCGGTTTCTTCTTCTTCAGGCGCGGAGAACAGGGGAGCGCCCGGTCCCGGGTCCAGGACCTCCCAGCAGGCGCGGTGACGGTCTTTGCCGATGCCGTTCAAGGCATCGGCGTCTGCCAGGCTCATCAGGTCTCCTTTATCCAGTCCCGTACGCGCCGCAATATCCTGTGCACCGGCATACCTGCCCTGTTTTCGCTCAAGCGCCAGGGCGCGGGCGCCGGACAAGCCCTTGACCAGGCGCAAACCCAGGCGCAGGGTTGCGGGCGTTCCGGCCTGCCCCGGGGCGCCCTCCAGGGTGCAATCATAATCGCTCTCGTTCACGTCAACGGGCAGGACGGTCACGCCATGGCGCTGAGCGTCCTGCACCAGTTGCGCCGGCCGGTAGAACCCAAGGGGCTGGCTGTTCAGCAGGGCGCAGGTGAAAGCGGCCGGGTGATAATATTTCAACCAGGATGACACGTAAGCGAGCAGGGCAAAGCTGGCGGAATGGGATTCGGGAAAGCCGTATTCGCCAAATCCTTTTATCTGGTTGAAGATCTGGCGCGCAAAACTTTCCGGGTAGCCCCGCGCTTTCATGCCGCCCAGCAGTTTTTCTTCAAACGGCTCCAGTCCGCCCTTGCGGTGCCATGCAGCCATGCAACGCCGCAGTTGGTCCGCTTCCCCCGCGCTGAACCCTGCAGCGACCATCGCCAGTTGCATCACCTGTTCCTGAAAGATGGGAACGCCCAAGGTGCGCTTCAACACTTTTTCCACTGCCTTGCCGGGATAGGTGACCGGCTCCTCGCCGCGCCGCCTTCTTAAATAAGGATGCACCATGTCTCCCTGTATGGGTCCGGGCCGGACAATGGCGATCTGTATCACCAAGTCGTAATAATTTTCGGGTTTGAGGCGCGGCAGCATACTCATCTGCGCCCGTGATTCGATTTGAAAGACACCCACGGTATCGGCCTTCTGCATCATTTTATAAACGGCGGGATCTTCCGTGGGCACCTTATCCAGGGTCAGCGGTTCATTCCGGTATTGGCTGACCAGCGCCAGGGCCTTGCGGATGGCGGTGAGCATCCCCAGGGAGAGCACGTCTACCTTGAGCAGGCCCAGCGCTTCCAGGTCGTTTTTTTCCCATTGAATGACGGTGCGCTCAGGCATGGCCGCGTTTTCAACAGGCACCAGGTGGGAGAGCAGGCCCTGACTGATGACAAAGCCACCCACATGCTGGGATAAATGCCGCGGGAAGCCGACCAGGTTATTGACCAGGTAAACCAGCCTTCTGACAAGCGGGCTGTCTGCCGGAAAACCATCCAACTGCGCTGTTTCCAGGGTATTTCCATAGCGTCCGGAGACGCATGCGGCCAGACGCTCCAACTGGTCCGCACTCATTCCCAGGGCTTTGCCCACGTCCCGCAACGCGCTTTTCAGCCTGTAGGTGATGACAGTCGCGGCCAGGGCGGCGCGCTCGCGCCCGTATTTCTCATAGATGTAAGCAATGACCTCTTCACGGCGTTCATGTTCAAAGTCCACGTCAATATCCGGCGGTTCATTGCGTTCCCTGGAAATAAAGCGCTCAAACAGCAGGTCCATGGCGTCGGGGTTGACTTCTGTTATGCCCAGGCAATAACAGGTCGCGGAGTTGGCGGCGGAACCGCGGCCCTGGCACAGGATACCCTTGCTGCGGGCAAACCTCACAATATCGTGAACCGTCAAAAAATAATGCTCATAGCTGAACTCCTGCACCAGGGCCAACTCATGTTCAATCAATGCCCGCACTTTTTCCGGCGCGCCCTCGGGCCAGCGTGTTTGCATACCCTGTTCTGTGAGCCGCCGCAGCCATGAGCCGGGAGTGTGGTGTTCCGGAACCAGTTCCGACGGATACTCATAACGCAGTTCATCCAGGGAAAAATGGCAGCGCTCGGCGATCCTTACGGTCTCTTCCAGCAAGGGGCGCGGATAAAGCTGCGCAAGACGCCGGCGCGAACGCAGGCGCCGCTCGCCGTTGGAATAAACCCCGTAACCCAGTTCACTGAGGGGTTTGCCGAGACGGATGGCCGTCAAGGTATCCTGCACTATCCGGCGCTTATGTTCATGTATATGTACATCGCCACAGGCGCATAAAGGAATGGAAAAACCTGCGCTGATTTCCTGTAGGCGGCGCAGTTGTTCCTGATCGTTGCCGCCGAGCAACGACTCCACTGCTATCCACAGCGCCCCGGAGAAAAGACCGGCCAGCCAGCGCAAGCCGTTTGTTTCGATCTCCCCCCGGTTAAAGCAAGGCAGCCAGATGGCCAGGCAACCGGTGGGGCAGTTGTCCTGAACCAGGTTCCGGTCGATAAAATACTCCCCTTTTTTTGCCTGCCGGCGAGCCAGGGTGATGAGGTGGGAGAGTCTGCCGTAGCTGCCCCGGTCGGTGGCCAGCAATAGAAAGCGCCACCCTTCCTGTAATCGGAACTCACTGCCGACAAGCAGGTCGATACCTTCTTTCCCGGCCGCGACATGGGCGCGGACGATCCCGGACAAGCTGCATTCGTCGGTGATGGCGATGGCGCGGTAACCCAGGGCTTTTGCCCGGACTACCAGTTCTTCCGGATGGGAGGCGCCCCGCAGAAACGTAAAGTTGCTGATGCAGTGTAGTTCCGCATACGGCGGTAAGCTAGCCGAACAATCCATGCAAATACCATTTTTGCCTGGTTGTCAGGTCGTGGTAGATCCACACATGTCCGGCGATGTCATCGGTACCCACGTAATAATCCCGCTGTATGCCGTGGTTGTCCCACCAGCCCGTTACGATGCGCTCCGGACCCATGAGGAAATGGATGCGGCTCCTGTAGTAAATTCCGCCGTCCTTGTTCAGCAATTCCCTGGGTTTCGGCAATAACCACAGGGGACGCCGGTTGTCCGGCGGCGCCGGCCCGGCGCCGGCAGGCGCGCCGGCGCGGCAGGCGTATTCCGGTCGATGGTCCGCATGGGTCGTGATGCTCTTCAGCGCAGCGGCGCCGAGACGGGTGGACAATTGTTCAAGGAGTGGCGCAATATCCTGATCTTCCCACTCAAGGTCGCTGCCGGGAAGCAAACAACGGGTCCGGGGGGCAACACTGTAAAACCGCTCGGCGGTCAGCATTACCCTGACCACGGCCGCGGCCGGCTTTGTCCTGCTGAGTTTCGTCTCCGCCAACATCATCAAATAACCGGGTTGGCGTATTGGCTGGCGCAAGCCGATATGGAGCATCGTTACCGGGTCCTGCCTGTGATAAAAATGCACCTGGTAATCCATGGTGTACAAATCCTGTTGCTGCAGGAAATCGCATAAGCCGGTCACAAGCTCATGAACGACGGGTAGAAGCGACTGTTGCTCATCGATTTCAAACGAAAATTCCCGGGTATCGGAAAATCGGGGGGGTATCCGATAAGTATTCAAGGGTTCAGGCAGCTTTCCCAGGGCCTGGTCCAGGTGGGTAACCAGGTCCGTTCCAAAACGCCGCGCCAGTCCGCCTGAGGGCAAACGCCAGAGGTCGCGCAGGATACGCACTCCGGTTTTATTCAGTTGTTGTTTGCGCTTGTCATCCAGGGGCAGGACCTCGATACTCAAGGGCCCGAGGACCGAGCGCAAATCTGCGCCGCGCTCGACAACCAGGTTGTGTCCGGCCTGGGCCAGCATCAGACTGGCTGTGGGCGTGGGGGTCGTTGCCTGGTAAAAAACGTGTTTCCAGCGTTCGGCCAGTTCCCGGGCGATGGTATCCCGGATCGCGGTGAGGCCGCCAAAATAGTTGACGCTTCCCCCCGCCTCCAGCAGGAACGAGCAAGGTGGATGCAAACTGACCAGGGGGCTGAATTGCAAGGCCCAGGCTGCCAGCGCATCCAGCCGTTTCTCCCGGGCGATTTTGTCGATCCGGTGAACTTTCAGGCCGGGGCAACAGGTACTGGCCGCGTTTAAGGTCATGCCCGCGCTGATACCCATCCGTTCTGCGGAACAGGACGCGGTATGGACGAGTTTTCTGCCTTTTATCTCCTCAACGACAACCGAAATCTCATCAGGCTGGTCGGCAGCGACAACTTCCAGGGCTAGTTTGGGCAGACAAACAGCAAGCCACAGGGCTTGTTGCCCGGCCCTGTTTTCAGTTTTGTTACATGCCTCTTCTTCCCGGTAAAGAAGCGAATCCCGGAAAGAAAGAGCAGGAAGCGGCCGGGGCATATCCGAAAACTTGGTACTCTTTCAACCTGATATTGACATGTTCAGCGGGTCGGGAAGCGGTTGAGCGCAAGGCGCGCCGTGCCG
>JAPPLI010000162.1 GCA_028819495.1 Gammaproteobacteria bacterium
ATATCACGAACAACCGGGAACGCATGCACTATCCGCACTTCCGGGCCATGGGGCTTTGTATTACTACCGGCGTCGTTGAGGCAGGCTGCAAGCACGTGGTCGCCACCCGCTTCAAACGCGGCGGCATGCGCTGGACCGTCAACGGGGCTAATGCCGTCATGGCCCTCAGGTGTACCATCCTCAATAACCGTTTCGATGACTTCTGGGAGCGTCGGGCAGGTGTATAATGACCCTCATCTCACAAAATTGTCGTACACCCCAAGAAAAATAAAGAACTGAATGCGAAATACGGCACTTTGTACTATCTTGCTCAATTACAAGGGTTGTCCGGTAAAGACCTGGATATAACGCCCTCACAGGAAATACCTCTTATGTGTACCCGTACAGGTTGGCTTGTAGTGTTTACCGGAGATAGTAAGAAATACCTCTCGGGGAAACAAATAAGCACAGGAGATGCGCTGAAAATTTGTCACTCAATAGGGTTACAATTAAAGGGTACAAATCCGGAACTTGCTGGTCGTGCTGAAAACGGGGAATTACCGGTTTTAAATTGGCCTGGAGGTGTTGACACCTTGCCTCCGCCGACTCGCCAATTCGGCTCATTGTTCTACCTCGCTCAATGGCAGGGTTTACGCGGAGAACCTTGGTATGGAGTAACAGGAAGTAATAAAAACATTACCACAACTCGTCCAGTGGGCATTAGATGTGCTGCCAGTGGCATGGTTACCGTATTTACCAAAGATGCAAGGAAATATTTAAAAAAGGATGAGATACCGGATATAGAGACATATCCCATACCTAAACAAGTCGGGATTCCAGAGAGTTATATCTTGAAGAAAAATATTGAGTAATGGAAACGGGTATGCATTTGAATATTAGTGTCTAACTTGGCTTGCCTCTATTTCAACAATATCAGATTTTCACACACGTTACGTTCCTGGAGAAAATATTCATGCGCAAAGTAATTAGTTTCCTGTTGTTAACAATCGTCTTTTCAGGATGCGCCGAAAACGGCCCGGATCCGCTGGATGCGGCTGTTTCCGGAGCGCACCGTGATGCGAAAAACATCGCCAGGGACGTTTACCGCCATCCCGGGGAGACCCTGACGTTGTTCGGCATCAAGCCGGATATGGAGGTGCTGGAAATCCTGCCCGGCGCGGGCTGGTACACGGAGATCCTGGCGCCATACCTGCGGGATGACGGCCTGCTTGCAGTCGCCAGTTTCGGTCCCGAGCATTCCGTGGAGTTCCTGCGCAACCTTCATAACGGGATGGTGGAAAAATTTGACGGTGACCCGGAGAACTACGGCAAGGTCGCGGTAGGCGTGTTCCAGGGAGAGAGTTACCTGGAGGGGTTCGAGGACGAAAGTTTCGACATGGTAGTGACGTTCCGCAACACCCATAACTGGATCCGGTTTGGTGGCGTGGAGGACGTATACCGGGCAATGTACCGGGTATTGAAACCCGGCGGCATCCTGGGGGTAGTCCAGCACCGTGCCGAAACCGGCAGTGAGGCGAAGGAAACTGCAGAACGCGGTTACGTCCCCGAGAGCTACATGATCCGGCTCCTGGAAGACACCGGTTTCGAACTGGTCGATAAATCGGAGATCAACGCCAACCCGAAGGATACCAAAGACTATCCGGAAGGCGTCTGGACCTTGCCGCCGACATATCGCCTGGGTGACGAGGACAGGGACAGGTACGCCGCCATTGGCGAAAGCGACAGGATGACGATGAAGTTCGTGAAATTATAACCGGTATAGCGGTTCCAGTTTGCCGCGCTCGGAGGTTGTTTCAACGGCAGACGATTTTTCTTCCTGCAAAAATGCCTGCCGGAGCGGTTCGCCGCGCCAGGGTTCCGCGCTGCGGGAATACAAACGCCGTGACAGGTTGCGGATTTCGGCGGCCAGTTTTTCGTCGACTTGTTTCTCCAGGTCGCCCAGGCTGGAGGCCGGTGATCCCTGCGGGCGTATTCTCGCCCACTGCAGCAAGGCCGTTTTAGCCCGTTCCGGGTCATCGTCACGGCAGGCCCGTTCAAGGGCCTTGCGGGTTTCCCTGGCATTCTCCGTCTGTGACGGGGGGCTCTCCGCCCGCGGACCATTACGGTTTTTCAGTATATATCCGAGAGTTGCGAGCCAGGCCACGGCCAGGATGCAGGTAAGCCATTGCCAGATAGAAATGCCTGCAGAAGCATCCGTTGGGGCTACGGAGGTTTCCCCGGTTTCCGGCGCTGCCTGTTCCTGAACCGGCGTATCAATAGCAGGGGCAGGAAATAACGGCGTATCGATTGTTGCATCCGGCGCGGCTGCCGTTACCTGCACCCGCCGTTCCGGCAACACTGCGTATTCCAGGGTCTGCGTTTCCGTGTTCCACCAGGGCAGGGAGATCTCCGGCAGGGTATATTCACCGGGACGCGCCGGGATGATGGCGTTCTTTTGCTGCCTCATTCCCGTTATCCCCTCCGCCGTCTTGCTGTTATCCAGTTCCGGCTGGTCCGGGTATTGCCTGAAGCCGGGAGGCAGCACTTCCTGTATCTCCGGCAACTGGCTTGCAGTCAGTCCCTGCGCCGCAAGCGTAATGGTGCGGGTAACCGGTTCATTGGGCAACAGGTCAAGCGGGTCCTTTGACCATTTCTCCGTAACCTTCACGTCCTTCGCAGGCAACCAGTGCCCGTCCCGGTAAGCGGCGGGGACCGGGTCGACCTGCAACTCGACGGCCTCCGATTGTCTCACAACCGTCCTACCTCCGGGCCCGAACGGGTCGAGACTGAAAGGCGAGGCCGCCGACAACTGTCCCTGAAACCGGGCGGGCCCGATCAACAGGTTGCCGCTGACCTGGGGATAGATCGCGTAGCTTCTTTCAAAGACGGCGTAACGCCTGCCCTGGACAAAGGTGTCGTAACTCCGGTCCGCATCCAGCAGTTCGATAATCGCGCTCCCCTGGCTGACGTCCGGTTCGGACAGGGTCTCGTTGGAAGTGGCGACGGCCCGGTACAGCTTTACCGTATAAATCACTTCTGACTGGACGTAAGCCGATACGGGAACTGCCTCTACGTCTATGAATATGTCCAGCGAGTCCTGACCTGGCGCAGCGTTCCCTGCCTGTATTACCGTCAGCGAAGTCTGCGGGCTTTTGTCCCTGCCGAAAGAGATAGCAGGGATGACCAGGTTGCCGGCGTTTACCGGCATCAATGTCAGGCGCCACTGTTTGGTGCGGGTGATCTGCGTGTTGACGATGTTCATACTGGTGCTGGTACTGGTGGAGAGCACCTGGAAATCCTTTTCCAATGGAGAGAAATCGGGATCGTCATCCACTCCTCCGGTAGCTTCGAAGATCAACTGGAAGGATTCCTGCAACACGGCCGGGTTCCGGTCCGTGTGTACGGTGATGTCGGCGGCGCCGGAGAAGCCTGGAAACAGCGCCAGGACGGTGGCAATCGCAAGCAGGATGTTGGCTGATTTACCAGGTTTGGCGCTCGCGGTTCTGTTCATAGTTGCGTTGCTGATATTGATAAAGGAACTTTCTCCGCAGCAGTCCGGAGGGATCATCGGGGATGCGGCGCAGCCACTGCTCGGTAGCCTGTTGTTCCTCGGCGCTCTTCGTGTCCCCGGTTTGCGCCAGTTGCTGCTGAGCGCCATCGTCCCGCGCCTCTTCGCCCTGTTCCTGCCGTTGCTGTTCTCCTTCTTCCGGTTGCGGTGTTTCATTACGGTCCGCCTGAGCCTGCCGGTCTCCGGACCGGGGTGATTGGGACTGTTCTGGTTGCTGCTCCTGTCCGGACTGTTGATCTCCCTGGTCCTGTTGATCCTGATGCGAATCCCGGTCCTGTTGCGATTCCTGTCCTTGCTGTTGCTGTTGCCGCTCCAGTTCCTTTTCCAGCAATTCCTTGTTGAATTTCGCATCGGCATGATCCGGCCGCTCGGCCAGGGTCCGGTCATAGGCGGTAATGGCCTCGTGGTAGCGCCCCAGGCGCGCCAGCGCGTTTCCCCTGTTGTAATTGTTTTCCGCGCCGGCAAGCGGTTCCAGGCTGTCCAGGGCGCCCTGGTAGTCCCCGGCACGGTGCTGCGCCGCGGCTTTCCAGGCGGGATCGTCGAACAATTCGGCCGCGGCCGCGTAATCCCGGGCATCCATTGCCCGCTGCCCCCGCTGGTCGCTGCGCAACCACAGGTCATCCCAGTCCAGCGCAGATACCGGTTCAGGCAGGGGAAACAGGAGCAAAGCCAGCGCCAGCACATACCCGCGCCGGAACAGCAGCGCAACCAGGGGTAGCAGGCACAATACCAGCCAGGGGCCCTGCTCACGCCAGACATCAGCGGTGATTTCGGCGCCCGCTTGTTCGCCGGCGGCTTGCGTTTCAGAAAAGAACCCGGTCAACTGCCTGGTATCCCGGTCGTCTTTGGTGAGGCGCACATAAATGCCGCCGCCGGAGCCGGCGAGGCCGCGCAACGCGCCTTCATCCAGGATGGGAATCACTATCTCGCCGTCCCGGTCCTGCAGGAAACCGCCATCGGGCAACAATACCGGCGCGCCATGGCGCGTGCCCACGCCCAGTACCGACAGGCGATAACCCTCGTTTCGCAATAACGCCACGCTGTCTCCTGCAGAGGCAGGAGTCGCGTCATCCGTGATCAGCAGCACGTGGCCGCGTCTCATACCGCCCTGTTTGAGCAGGTCAAGCGCCAGGGTGACGGCCTTGCCGGTACGGTTGCCGGTTACCGGCATGATGCCGGTATCCAGCGCTTTCAACTGCGACCTGATGGTTTCACCGTCATCGGTCAGCGGCGTCACCGTAAACGCTGCCCCGGAATAGACCAGCAGGGCGGTCTGGCCTTCCGGGCGCTGATCCAGAATGTCGCTGATCTTGTAACGCGCCCGTTCCAGCCTGCTGGGAGACACGTCGTTGGCATCCATGGAGAGCGTGAGGTCCAGGGCGATAACCAGGGCGTCCTGCGGTGTGAACACGGGTTGCGGCAGTTTATTCCAGGACGGGCCTGCCAGTGCAATAATGCCGAGCAGCCCGCCTGTTACGGTCAGTATTATCGCCGCGCGGCGCGCCCTGACGGCCCCCCTGACCAGAATGTACGGCAGCAGGCGTTCGTCAACCACCGCCTCCCAGTTGCTCTGCGCCCCCTTTCTGAAAAACATGAACCAGGTCAGCAGCGCCAGCGGCAGCAGGGCGATAAACCATTGCGGCCGTAGAAAGTGAAACAGTTCCAAATCAATCATACCCTGGATCTCACCAGCCCCAGGAAAGCGCAGAGCAGCAGCGCCGCGGCCAGGGGCCAATAGTACAGGGCTTTGCGCGGCCGGAATTTCTTCGGGTCCTGCTCAACCGGTTCCATTTCATCTATCAGGGCATATATCCGTTCCAGTTCGTCCAGGTCGCGGGCGCGAAAATAGGCGCCGCCGGTCAGACCGGCGATCTCCCTCAGCGCCGCCTCGTCCAGGTCCGCAGACGGGTTGACCTTGCGGGTACCGAACAGGCTGCGCTCAAGCAGTTCCGTTGCGCCGATGCCGATAGTATAAATTTTCAACCCCTCCCGGCTCGCCAGTTGCGCCGCGGAAAGCGGTTCCACGACGCCGTCCGTATTGGCGCCGTCCGTCAACAGCACCAGGACGCGCTGGCTCGCATCCCGCTCGCGCAGGCGTTTCACCGCCAGGCCGATGGCGTCTCCGATGGCGGTTGCCTTGCCGGCCAGTCCGATCACGGCCTCGGACAGCAAGGTCTTCACCGTCTCCCGGTCAAACGTCAGCGGGGCCTGCAGGTAAGCCTGTTCTCCGAACAGTATCAGGCCGATCCGGTCGCCGACCCGGCGCTCGATAAAATCGCCGGCAACCAGTTTCGTGGCCGTCAGCCGGTCGATCCTCCTGACTCCGAGGACGAAATCCTGTTGTTCCATGCTGCCGGACAAGTCTACCGCCAGCATCAGTTCACGGCCGGTAACGGGGACCTCGACCAGTTCACCCAGCCATTGCGGCCGCATGGCGGAAAATACCAGCAGCAGCCACGCCAACAGCGCCAGCCACAGGGGCCAGGTACGGGCCTTGCTGACGGCATCCGGTTCGGTTTCAACAAAATCATCCAGGAACGGCACCCGCAATGCGGAACCGGTTGCGGCATTCCAGGGCCGTGCGTAACGGTAAATGAAATACGGCAACGGCAACAACAGCGCCAGCCAGGGCCACTCGAATCCGATCATTGCGTCACCTTGCGGGAATCCCGGGCTACGGATTCGATCCAGTCCGAACAGAAGCCGATAAGGGATTCAACCTCTTCATGGGCGACCTGCGGGCGATACGGCGCCTCGAGCAATGACCTGCCGATGTTGCCTGACGCCAGCTGCCTGTTGCCTGACAACAGGAACGCCACCCATTCATCGCCGGTCAACCCGGCGCTTTCGGACCTGGGGAAGACGCTGATGCTCACGCGCCGTAACAGGCCGGAAACGGATCGGACGCAGCGCCCTGCATCGCGGTCGGCTGCATAGCGGGAACGGATCCCGGCCAGTTCCTTTCTCGCCATGCTGATGGCGGAGTATTTGCGCCGCCTGTACAGGTGACGGCCATACCAGGCTGCGGCAAGTCCCAGCAACAGGAGAACGGGCAGCAGCCACCATCCCGGCGCCGGCGGCCACCAGCCGACGCTCTCCGGGAGATGTATTTCCCTGAGCGGCAATGTTGACGGATCAGGCAAAAAGGACGGAGACTGCACGGGATCACGCTCCGGGGCTTTTGGCGTTTGCCCCGCGGCCCCCCGGTTTCAGGCCGCTGAGCAAAAGAGATAACGGTTCGGCATCGGTCCTGCATGGGAGCAGCAGAATCCTGTTGGCGGCCGATAAGTGCTGCAACTGGTCCAGGCGCGCACGGAACTGCTGCCGGTACTGCCCGGCCAGGTGACCGTCCGAGGTATCCACCAGGAACTCCCGGCCGCCGTCGATCACCCGGTAACGGCCGGGCGGCGGCAACTCCTCTTCAAGCTGGTCGTAAACGAACAGCATGACCACCTCGTTATGCCGGCACAGTCTTGCCAGGGGAATCTCCGCCTGGGAGTCAAGTTCGCGAAAATCGCTGATCAGGAATATGAGGCTGCCCGGCCGCGCCACCCGGCGCAGGCGCTGCAAGGCATGCTCCAGTGACTGCCTGTCGCCTCCCGTGGATACCGGGAGCGACCAGGCCGTATCGTTTGCGATACGGTTGATCAGGCGCAATACCGCAGTCTTGCCGCGCTGGGGTTTCAGCTCATGGTGTTCATGTTCGGAGAATATCACTCCTCCTACCCGGTCTCCGTTGTTCAGGGCGCTCCATGCAATCAACGCCGCAAGCTGCGCGGCCTGTACTGATTTATACCTGCCGCGGGTGGCGAAATGCATGGGTCTGCGCAAATCCATCCAGACGAATACCGGGCGCTCGCGTTCCTCGCGGAACAGTTTCGTATGGGTCTTGCCGGTCCTGGCCGTCACCCGCCAGTCGATATTGCGGATATCATCGCCCGGCTGGTATAACCTGGACTCATCGAACTCCATCCCCCGGCCCCGGAACGGTGACTGGTAATCACCGCTTTGCCTGGACAGTATCCTGCCGCGCCCCAGCCGGATGGAGGCCGCGGCCCGGCTCAGACCGACCAGGTCCGGCACTGATACCCGGACCGGGTCAGCAACGTTCAATGACATTCCTCATCCGAACAACAGTCACCGGCAGTCCCCTGTCCACTTTGTTCAGGGCACCGCGATGCGGCTGATCAGTTCGCCGATCACATGGTCGGTGGTGATGCCTTCGGCTTCCGCCTCGTAATTCAGTATCAGCCGGTGGCGCAATACGTCATAGGCCACGTCCTGCACGTCTTCCGGTCCGACGAAGTCCCGGCCATTGAGCCAGGCGTGTACCCGGGCGCAGCGGTCCAGGGCAATGGTTGCACGCGGGCTGGCGCCATACTGCAGCCACTGGGCCAGGTCGTCCCCATAAGCGGCGGGGCTGCGGGTCGCCAGCACCAACTGGATCAGGTATTGCTCCAGGTTCTCCGCCATCCAGGTATCCAGGGCTTCATCCCTGGCGGCAAAAATCGTCTCCTGCGTTACCGGGGATGATTCTGCCTGTTCGTATCCCTGGCGGGCTTCCTGCCTGGCCAGTTGCAGGATGGCCCGCTCCTCCTCCGCGTCCGGGTAGGTGATCTCCACGTGCAACAGGAACCTGTCGAGCTGCGCCTCGGGAAGAGGATAGGTGCCTTCCTGTTCGATGGGATTCTGGGTAGCCATGACCAAGTACAACTGCGGCAGCGGGTAGGTTTCCCTGCCGACGGTGATCTGCCGCTCGGCCATGGCCTCCAGCAATGCCGACTGGACCTTGGCCGGCGCCCGGTTCACTTCATCCGCCAGGATAAGGTTATGGAACAGCGGACCGCGCTGGAAGTGGAAAGAACCGTCCTGGGGCCGGTAGATCTCGGTGCCGGTCAGGTCGGCCGGCAGCAGGTCGGGCGTGAACTGTACCCGGTGAAAATCGGCCTCGATGCCGTCGCCCAGCACCTTGATGGCGCGGGTCTTGGCCAGTCCCGGCGCGCCTTCGACCAGCAGGTGCCCGTCCGCCAGCAGCGCAAGGAGCAGCCTGTCCACCAGCTTGTGCTGGCCTATGATATGCCGGGAAATATATGATTTGAGCCGGAGGATCTCGGATTTGTTCGACATTTGCCGGGTATTGTACAGCAGAGTGGGGGGGGGGGGGGGGGGGGGGGGGGGGGGGGGGGGGGGGGGGGGGGGG
>JAPPLI010000119.1:0-3045 GCA_028819495.1 Gammaproteobacteria bacterium
TCAGCCAGCCTTCCAACAGGGCCTCAGTCACATATTTTCTTCCTTCCTCCCATAGCGGGGACCCCGGGATAACGTGCTGGAGATGAAAACGGGTAAATGAAATGGATTTCGGCATGGTGCGCTCACGTATATTGTTAAAGGGTTCACCTTCCGCCTCGCCTATGTTAATGACATGTCCCAGGTAGCACATGGCATCATAGGTCCTGTCCAGAGTTGATGCGCCCAGCGAATCAATGGCAAGGTCGACCCCCGCACCATCGGAAAACCGGATTGCGGCTTCGACAAAATCCTCCTCCTTGTAGTTGACGACGCGTTTGGCGCCATACTCCAGGGGGAGTTTTTCCTTGCCTGCTGTCCCGACCGTACCGATTACCTCGGCGCCGGCATGAGTCGCCATTTGTGTCACGTATAAACCCACTCCCCCTCCGATGGCATGGCAAAGGACCTTGTCTCCGGGCTTAACCTGATACACGGTATGCAACATGTGATATACGGTCAAACCCTGGATAGGAAACGCGGCAGCGAGATCAAAAGGTAACGCATCAGGAATTGGCATAACATCCTCTTCAGCCACGGCTACCTGTTCGGCGTAACCGCCACCGTTGGTCAGGATCGCACATACCTGGTCACCCGGTTTAACTTTCGTCACACTCGAACCCGTCGCTGTCACGGTTCCGGATACCTCAAAACCAATTATCATGGGGTAGTTCATAGGATGTGGATAGCGCCCGGAGCGCACCATGGTATCCGCCCAGTTGCAACCACAGTAGACGATATCCAAAAGTACTTCATTGTCTCCATAACCCGGTACCGGCGTATCCCTGAATTGCAGTACGTCAGGGGTGCCAGTCTTTTCAAGGTGAATTGCCCGCATTTTCTACATCCTCATATTGATACTGTTGTATGAGAGAGAGGTCGTTATTGAGTTTTCACACAAAAACCGCCCCGTTAATCCGTGCTGCCTGACGAGACGGCGCGCGCATAAAACGGAGCGCGATATTTATCCAAGAGTTCCTGCGAAACAGGCATGCGATAAAAGCGGTGTTTACTGGTTGACAGGCCTGTCAGCTCCCTTAATTCCACCATGGCTTCGGCCATCTTTACCCCCGCAGATGTAATATCGATTACCGGCACTTCCGTATCACCAACTTTCCGGTAACCGGCCAGTACCATACCGGGACCCAGGTAGGCGCAGGCAGGTATGATGACTTCAGCGCCATCAGCTATACATTTCAATGCTTCAGTTTCGAATGCCGGGATTTCCTGCTTTCGGGGATTGGTAATCTGTTCTTCAAAGCTCTCAAAACTTACATTGAAGGAGCGCGCTGGCCGGTTGCTTATGGCAAGATCCTGCATCCCGTAACGCCTGATAATTTCATCGACTTCCGGCAGCAGTTTCTCCCAGGGCACGACAACGGCAAATTTGTGCCCCAGGGTTGCCGCTATGTGCATGGAAGATTCAAGCAGGCCTATCACAGGAATGTTTACCGTCTCACGGGCCTGGCGTAGCGCAGGGTCGCCTGCGCAACCGATAATTACCGCATCCGCGCCTTCCCGCTCCGCTTCGATGACAGCGTCAACAATTTCGATATTGTTCAACAGTTCCACATAGCTTGAAGCGACGTAATAGGGGGATCGTTTCAGAAATTTGACGGAAAGTTCAGTGTCTTCCCTGGCGATATCCTGGAGATATTTTCCCATCACCGGCCAGATCTTGTCCGCGCCCGGATAGACTTCTGCCGGAATACTTTCGGTATAAAGATCAACCCAGACAATTTTCTTTTTTTTCGACATGCGCCTTGCCTCCCGGGAAGACATACGAGTTAAACAATGTTTTCAGGAAAAGACTTGCGGATAATGCCGGCGGGCATATTCTTCACTGATATAACCCGCGCGCAAATCGGCATGCACTTTGTCCGGATCACGTTTTGCAGGATCACCGTGGCCGCCACCGCCGCCTGACATCAGGCGAACCGTTGAACCCTTCGCCACCTTCAGATCCGTAACCTTGGAAAACGGTTTTAATTTCCCATCTGTTGTAACCATCACGGCCCGGTTGGAACGCCCCGGCAGCCCCCCGTCGAGTCCGAAGACCTCATGTTTTGTCTGCTCGATCGTGGACGTCAAGGCACAGTCTTCCAGCAGCCGCCACTCCAGGTCAACACCACAACCGCCACTGTTCTCACCCGCCCCCCCACTGTCGGTTGCCAGTTCATAGCTTTCTATCAGCCAGGGGCATTTTGATTCCCACAACTCCATCGAACCCTGCCGGCTGAATGCCAGGGCAATGTGAATCGCAGTACTGCCGTCACCATGTATGCTCCCACCCTGACCTATGGGGTTCCAGGACCCGGCGGCCCAGGGTTCACCCGTGCCTTCGCGGTTACCCCACCATATCAGCGCCATGATATCGGCGCCGCTGCCGGCAGGCACCAAATCGGGCAGCGCATCTCCAAGCGCCTTGATAAGTCCCTCAAGGATAGGCATTCCGGCCCAGCCAAACATGAAGCACGGGGACGGCGGCAAAGGGTGATACATGCTTCCCTTTCTTGTTATCACCCGGACCGGCCGAAAGTGGCCTTCATTGGTAAAGGAGAGGGTATCGGCCAACGCGCCAATGACAACTCGTGCAAAGCATACTGCTGTGGGCAAAGGGCAATTCATCGGACCGGGATGTGCATCCGGGGCATTGGTCAGGTCAACCGTGACATCGCTGCCCGATACTTCCAGTTCCAGGGTAAAATTGATCTTCCTGTTGTCCAGACCGGAATTATCCAGGCCGGTCCGGGCTGAATAACGGCCATCCGGTATCTTCTCGATACAGGCCCGGGTCGCCTCCTCTGCATGGTCAAACATCAACTCTATACTGGTATTGAAGACATCCCGTCCGAACCTGTTGATGACCCTGGTAAGCTCTTTAGCCCCGACCCGACAACAGGCTACCTGGGCGTTGAGATCACCGATTACCGCATCAGGCATACGGGAATTGGCCCGCACCATGGCCAGGAGATCCTCGTTCACTTTGCCCCGCCGATAGATTTTCAG
>JAPPLI010000119.1:3145-8637 GCA_028819495.1 Gammaproteobacteria bacterium
CCGGCCCCGTTTACCGCGGCTTCCACACAAAAATTCATGGTCCCCATGAAAGTCGGCAAGGTCGGCGCCTGGGCTAACAGGCGTATATTCCTGTCATACAGCACCACCGCAAAATCCAGCGCTTCGTATACAATCGGCGAGAAGGAGGTGCGCACTAGGGCCCTTTTCATCTGGTCTGCGGCTGAGTTCAGCGAGTTGCGGATAAGTTCCGTTACAACAGGGTCGGCGCCCAGTGCCGCTCCGCCACGGGAACCTTCTATTTCAAATATGGAAATCTCGTCTTTATTCGCCATCTGTTTTCGCTCTCTTGTCCCGATTGTCTGCCTGGATAATGTCTTCAGTTTTTGTAAATATACACACACCCGGATGCGTCCGTTTCCAACCTGAAACCGGCATCCAGATAAGTCGTGCTCGTCAGTTCATTGATGATTGCCGGCCCTTGAACGGTTTCGCCTGTGTCTATATCCCGTTGCGCAATAACGGCAAAGGTCATGTATTCACCACGGGTAAAAGAATAGGCTTCACAAGTGCTCCGCCCAGGGGGTGTGCCGCTCTGTGCATGAACGGCATCATCGCGGCTGGGCAAAGGTTGTATTACGGTTGCCCGAACCGACACAATTTGTGTCGGGACATCTAGAATCCCTCCAAAGGCTTCGCGGTATTTATCGCAGAATTGGTCAAGGATTTCGTCCGGTGTGGCGCTAATCACACCGTTCTCGCTCGGTACTGTTATGGTTAAACTGTGCTCCTGTCCGAGGAAGCGCATATCGACTGCCACTTCCTTTCTGATCGCCGATTCACCGATTGACTGCCTGCCGTGATGCCCGGACAGGTCCACAAACAACTCCTGTGCGATAGCATTGGCCGTCAGGATGCCGTTTTCATCAAGCGGCATTATGCGAGTTTTCGCTCGCGTGCTGGTAGGATTGGCGCCCAACAGTCCCCAGGCGGAAAAGGCGCCGGCGTAAGGCGGCACGATAATGCGGGAGATTTCCAGGTCCAGGGAGAGCAGACAGGACCATAATGGACCCGCTCCGCCAAAGGACATCAGCGCCAGCCCGGTAGGATCGATGCCTCGCTCAACCGTAATCTCACGTACCGCATCCGCCATCGCCGACGTGGAAATACGCATAATCCCCTGTGCTGTTTCGTCAACGGAAATACCCACCTCATCCGCCAGTTTCTGCAGGGCCCGGGTGGCGAGTTCACGCTTCAGGATCAGCCCGGATTCAAATTCACCTGTGCCCAGCATACCCAGGTACAAGGCGGCATCCGTTGTGGTTGCCCTGGTTCCACCATTCCCGTAGCAGGCAGGACCGGGATCTGCGCCTGCGCTCTCAGGCCCGACTCGTAACAGACCGCGATCCATATAGGCGATAGACCCGCCTCCGGCGCCGATGGAGCGCACATCCACCCAGGGGATCTGCAGCGGCATTCCTACGATTTCACCCTCGTATAACAGTTCCGGACGTCCGTCAATCACCAGGCTGGTATCGAAACTGGTCCCCCCTACATCCGCACTCACTACTCCCTTTAAATCCAGCTTTTTTGCCAACTCCGCCGTTCCTGCAACACCCGCTACCGGGCCCGACATTATCGTTTCAAAGGGGCGTTCCGATGCTTCATCAAACGTCATTGATCCACCGCCGGAGCGGGTTATCAACATGGTTCCCTTGAAACCCAATTTCCTTAGTTTTGCTTCAAGCCTCCGGAAATATTCGGTTATAACACCGCGTACAAATGCATCAACTACCGTAGTTGTGGTGCGTTCATATTCCCTGTATTCACCGGAAACACGATGAGATAGGGAAATTCCCCCCTCGAAACCGGCACTTCGCAGCAGGCGCTCCGCTTCCAGTTCGTGTTCCGGATTGGCGTACGAATTCATAAAGGCAATCGCGATGCTGGTCACGCCTTCCCGTTCAAACACATCAAGCGCCGCCGTGACGTCTTCGGGGACCAATGGTTTGTATATGTCACCACTGGTATAGATACGGCCCCTTACAGGTAGCCGCAGGTGCCGTGGCACCAGCGGTTCCGGCCTCTGCCAGAATAACAGGTTCTGGTATGACCTGTCGCCACGGCGAAGTTCCAATACATCGCGGAACCCTTCCGTGGCAAGCAGGCCAACTACAGCGCCCTTGCGTTGCAGCAAGGCATTCAAGCCGACTGTCGTACCGTGCATGAAATAATCATCCGGCCCTGCCGACTTTTCGATTGGAACTACCTGCCTGATTGCATTGATACAACCTTCATCCGGTGAATGGGGTGTGGTCGGAACCTTGCACGCGGTTACAGTCTTTTCTTCGTCGTCATAGAAAAGGAGGTCGGTAAACGTACCGCCGATATCGACGCCTATTCTGGTTGCCATCTCGGTCTTTACAGAAGACGTTGATTCTAAATCGACTATAACGCCTTGATTTTATCTATCAACGTATCGAGTTCCACTACGTCGGCGTACCTGTTATGAACATCCTTCAGGTTTTGAATGTGTGCGTCCAGCCCTAACAAGTCCCCGACGCATTGTTCCGGAAGGATTGTCCTGAAGCCGTGACTGAAACTTTCCACTGTAGATGCGCGGATGCATCCGGATGTATTTGCTCCGGTAATCACGACAGTATCACAGCAGTTTTTGATCAGCACCATCTTCAATTCCGTGCCAAAAAACGCTGAAGGCACCTTTCTTGGCGCCATCACGATATCGGATTCTTCCGGCGTAAGCTCATCACAGATTCCCGCCCATTCCGAGTCAGGCCCCAACATATCGGTCAGATGTTTTACTTTCCAGTATGGCGTATCCAGGCCATCCTTGCGCCAGGCAAGTGTTGTATGAATCACCGGTAATTTTTTGTCGCGGAACACCTGTGCGAGTTTCGCGGTATTCTCGACACATTTGTCCAGTTTGAAGCCGGTCACATTTTGTAACATGGGCGAGCTATCATCACAAAACATCTTTTGAAGATCGATAATAACCAATGCGGCCTTGTTGCCTAAGCCAATTTCACCTTTATTCGTCCAGTGTTCTTCTACTGCCATAAGCTGATGTCTCCCGGTAAGTCTTTACTGATTAGTCGAAATTGAACCCGACCCTGACGCCACCGTGTCGAAGACGAGCCCAACTGGTTGCGGCCCAGCCCAGTCCATCTACGGTATAACGATCAAGCGTATACTCCTCGTCATTTGCATTATTAATGAAACCTTCAATATAAAACCTGGAATCCTGGCTGGTCCACCGAAGAACAGTATCCCATACCACGTAATCATCCTGGATACTGGTGAACTCGTTCTGTACGGTCTGGTAGTGTTCGGATACGAATTTAACAGCGTTCGTCCATGTTATATCTCCACCCAGCACTTTAATCGGTAGCCGATATCGAACCAGGCCGTTTGTCGATACCGAGGGGGTATATGGTAACTCATTGCCATTAAACGTATTTGTAGACTCAACTTCTCCGTCAAGCATGCCGAGGGCAAACAGAATTTCAATATCCTCATTGACTATCCACGTTGCTTCAACCTCAAGACCGTAAATATCAGCGTCACCCACGTTTACGATGGCGCCGGAAATTGTGCCCGGCTCCACAATTGCTGACTGCAAGTCTGAATAGTCGCTGTAAAATGCTGACGCGTTGAATCTCAGTCTGTCATCCCAGATTGTTGTCTTAATACCCAGCTCATAGTTTATTACCGTCTCGCTGGCTGATGGGCGGACATTATCAATGCGAGCAAATGCCGTGTTGAACGCGCCACTTTTATACCCCGTAGACAAGTTGAAAAACGCCAGCAAGTCATCATTCGGCCGCCAATCCAACCCGACTTTGCCGGTAACTTCCGTTTCATTTATTCTTTCATTGTTCAGAAAAATAACCGGCGCACCCGTGTCCGGATCAAAGATAGGCATAAATGTCGTTTGATCAATGGCAATTCCCGGATTTTCCAGATCATCGGAGATCAATAAATCTTTTTCTTCGTCGGTATAGCGAATTCCACCAATAAACGTGATCGTATCGGTCAATGAATATTCTGCTTGCCCGAACAGGGCCCAGGATTTTGTTTCCAGAGTGGCATCACTGCCGAAACTGTATGGAAAACCCATTCCGAACAGATTAATTACAACCGGCGGGTAAAATTCCAATCTGTCCTTATCATCATCATAGTAGAAACCGCCTATAATCCAATCCAGCTTTTCAATGCTGCCATTCAAGCGTATTTCCTGGCTGAAGGACTCGGATTCGACTATATAATTTGTGAGTCCAATAGGCGCAAGGGACCCGTCCGCATCGCTCAGCACGTCTTTATCGATCGAATTATATGCAGTAATCGAAGTCACTTGCATTGCATCGCCAATGTCCCACACCAGTTTGAGGTTGGCGCCCCACAAGTTGGTATCATTGGACAGGTTTGCCTCCGTCTGCGATCTTTCCGGATCAACAGACGACGGCGCCCCGAAAAAATTAACACACTCACCACGAAGTACGGCAGCCTGGTCAAAGCACGGCACCGGAAAGATTATCGGGGCGCCGGGAGCGGGGAACAGGGGCACCGGGATATTCGGGTTGTTAAGACCAACGGAAGTGACTGCTTCAAGATCGTTGTTTATCGTTGTGCCGCTCACCGTAACCAGCGCGGTTATCACATCAGTAATATCCATTTCCAGCATGCCGCGCAATGACCAGGTATCGACACTGGCAAGTTCCTGGCCGAGACCGCCGGTTTGCCATCCGTCCCGTTGATGCACTTTGCCGGCAATTCGACCTCGCACCGATTCGGCTAAACTGCCGCTCACTGCCAGTTGTCCGATGATTTGATCATCCGAAGCATATTCAAATGATCCCCTCGCCTCAAACTCCTCTGTGGGTTTACGGGTAATAAAATGTACTAACCCGCCTGTACTGTTGCGACCATACAAGGTTCCCTGCGGCCCGCGTAATACCTCGGCACGTTCAATATCAAATAATTCGCCTATTTGCCCGGCAGGTGTGCCGTAGTACACCTCATCGATATAAAAACTGACAGGTGATTCGTTGCTGTCGCTGAAATCGAGCAATTGAATACCGCGGATATTGAAAGTGGGGAAATTCTCAGTAGTCTGGACGGAGACATTCGGCATCAGGTTTGCGATATCCCTCGGGTCCTGTATGCCCAACTCTTCTATCGTGTCACCGGTAAATGCAGTTACCGTGACCGATACATCCTGCAGATTCTGTTCACGTTTTTGTGCAGTGACTACTATTTCCTCAAGAACCGCAGCCGAAGCGACAGCCGGTATAATCAGAAAAAATAACAGATTGGCGATGAATAGCCGGAAGTTTCTTTGTTTCATACTGTCCCCCATGACCGTTTACAGCAGCGTATTAATCATTTATTCAATTTAGCTGAATATTTAGCCAAAAACGGCCGGGCTGACAACTGTACGGAAGTACAGGCGCAAATGGTTTCAGTCGGAAACCCGCTCTGCCCTGTAAACATCGCCGTCACGCATGACGAACTTG